>JANQLP010000068.1 GCA_028280515.1 Hyphomicrobiales bacterium | reverse complement strand
GGCCCCGGTGCGACGGGTGTAGGGTGGGAGTTGGCTATGCTGGGGCTAGAGATGCACCTATCTGGCGAAGGGACATCGACCATCGGGGCCGGAGAAGCTTGGTCCGTGAGCGCGACAGGCAAGGCCACATTGCGTGGATGGGCCGAAGCATGGGGCAAGGCCCACGCCGAAACCGGAACTGACGCGCAGATCGCTAAAGAATCTGCAAGACGCACCGCTGCGTTCTACACCGGCGAGGAACAATGAACGCCTTTGATGTGCTGTCCGACCCCGTGCGCCGGAGAACCCTGGAGCTGATCTCACAGAAAGAACATGCGTCAGGTGAAATCGTTGACGTCGTTGAGGCCGAGTTTGGCATTTCTCAATCAGCAGTCTCACAGCATCTTCGCATTTTGCGCGACAACGGCTTCGCAAAAGTGCGGAAAGACGGTGCAAAACGCTGTTACGAAATTGATCCTTCCGGATTTGACGACGTGAATGATTGGCTAGATCAGCTTCAGCACTTTTGGGCTTGCAAAATGGATGCTCTGGCAACGGAGATAGAAAGCGGCAAGCGATCCGACAAAGCACTTAACTGACGTTCATCGTGGCTTTGTGAGCAGCGGCTTTGTCCGCATCTTTCTAGTTCGCGGCGTTGTGCCTGGGCACGTAGCGGCCGTTCACGATGCCCGCGAAGATGTCGTTGACCTGCGGATGGGAGACCGGCGCCTGGCTGTCGTCGAGCACCAGGTTCTGCTCCGACACATACGCGACATAGCTGGTCTGCTCGTTCTCGGCCAACAAATGATAGTAGGGCTGGTCCTTGGACGGCCTGACGTCTTCTGGAATCGACAACCACCATTCCTCGGTGTTCGCAAACACCGGGTCGACATCGAAGATCACGCCGCGAAACGGAAAAACGCGGTGGTGAACGATGTCGCCAATGTGGAACTTTGCGGTTCTCTCAGACATCGGGCGCTCAGCGGTTCCTGCTTTCATGAGTCTAGCATCGTCAATCGGGTCGCCAAGGGCAAGGTCACAAAGGTAGCAGCCCGATGCGACCATAATGGGGCCAGACCGGCCTTTTTCCCCGTCCTCCCCTTTCACCGGGGAGAACAAACCTCTACATAAGAGCCGTCATTGAAAGTGCAGGTTTTTGGAGGAATGCGCCGATGGCCGAGACCCATCACGCCAAGGTTCTGATCCTGGGTTCGGGCCCGGCCGGCCTGACGGCTGCGATTTATGCCGCGCGCGCGGGCCTGGAGCCGACATTGGTGCACGGCATTCAGCCCGGCGGCCAGATGACGATCACGACGGATGTGGAAAACTATCCCGGTTTCGCCGATGTCATCCAGGGCCCCTGGCTGATGGAGCAGATGACCGAGCAGGCCGCCCATGTCGGCACCAAGCTGATCCACGACATCGTGACCGCCGTCGACTTCACGTCGCGGCCGTTCAAGGCGACCGGCGATTCCGGCGACACCTATACCGGCGACGTCGTGATTGTCTCGACAGGCGCCCAGGCGAAGTGGTTGGGGCTGGACAGCGAAACCCGGTTCCAGGGTTTCGGCGTCTCGGCCTGCGCGACCTGCGACGGTTTCTTCTTCCGCGAAAAAGAGGTCGCGGTTGTCGGCGGCGGCAACACGGCTGTGGAAGAAGCCCTTTATCTCACCAACCATGCGTCCAAGGTGACGCTGATCCATCGCCGCGACGAGTTGCGCGCCGAGAAGATCCTTCAGGACCGGCTGTTCCGAAATCCCAAGGTCGAAATCCTGTGGGACACGGTGCTGGACGAGGTCCTGGGCGAAGAGGATCCGCTCGGCGTGACCGGCATCCGCGTGCGCAACGTCAAGACCGGCGATACGCAAGACATCGCGCTCGATGGCGTGTTCATCGCGATCGGCCACCGCCCGAACACGGAGATGTTCAAAGGTCTGCTGGACATGGACAGCGAAGGCTACCTGATCACCGCGGCCGACAGCACGGCGACCAACATTCCCGGCGTTTATGCCGCCGGCGATGTGCAGGATAAGATCTATCGCCAGGCGGTGACCGCGGCGGGAACCGGGTGCATGGCGGCTCTCGAGGCCGAGAAGTTCATAGCGGCGCTGGAAAGCGCCGAGCAGGTGGCGGCCGAATAGACGTCCACCGAACGGACGTCTGACGGCCCCGCCAGGGGCATGAGGCGGTAACGGATATGGATTGGGATAAGCTGCGTGTGTTCTATCACGTGGCCGAAGCCGGCAGCTTCACGAAAGCCGGCGAGCAACTGAACCTCTCTCAGTCGGCGGTCAGCCGGCAGATCAGCGCGTTGGAGGAGAATCTCCAGGTGACGCTGTTCCATCGCCATGCGCGCGGCCTGATCGTGACCGAACAGGGCGAACTGCTCTACCGCACGGCGCGCGAGGTCTTCGCCCGCATCGCCATGGCGGAAGCGCGGCTGTCCGACAGCAAAGACCGGCCCGATGGCCACCTGACGGTAACCGCGACCACCGGGTTTTCGACCATCTGGCTGTTGCCGCGCATCATCGAGTTCATGGACCGCTACCCGGAAATCTCCATCAGCATCCGGGTCGAGGACGGCGAGCTTGACCTCTCCATGCGCGAGGCCGACGTTGCGATCCGCATGACCCGGCCCCAGCAGCCCGATCTGATCCTGCGCCACCTGAAGACCATCCACTTTCACTTCTACGCGGCGCCCAGCTACCTGAAGGAATGGGGCCGCCCGCGCACCCTGCAGGACCTCGAGAAACACCGTCTCATCGTCTATGACCACGGGCCCCTGGCCGGTGTCGTCAACCCGGACTGGCTGCCGCACTCCTATGGCAGCGGGCGCCCGCAGCGCCGTCCGGCCTTGACGGTCAACAGCATGCTGGGCATGCGCCGCGCGGTCGAAAGCGGCCTGGGCATCGCGATCCTGCCCGACTACGTCCTGGAGGGCTCGGACCGCAAGGTGCGGATCGAGGTCGACGCGCCGCTGCCCACCGCCGAGGCCTACTTCGTCTATCCGGAGGAACAGCGGAACTCCAAGCGAATCACGGCTTTTCGCGACTTTCTGCTCGAAAAGGTTGCGACAAGTCAGTTTTAGTCCTTAAACATCATGGACTTAACTTGTTATGCATTATTTGCATGCCTGGGTTGCTTAACCGTAATTGGAAGATTGGATAACCGATTACTAAATTAATTGGTGACACGGTCAGACTGTCCGACAACGGCAGTTGGATCGACGGATGCCCCCCGATCGATGAAACGTGTCAAACCAGGTTTCGACCTGGACGGGACCCTTTGAGGTTCCGGCGTCTCCCAGACGTGAAGCCTCCCTAACGACCCCCGGGCCGGATTACCCAATCCGGCCCGTTTTTCTTGAGCGTGTCGTGGCTAGGTAGAACCGTTTAGCGGTTCTACCTAGCCACGTGAACCCGCTCAATATCTATGAGGTGAGCAGATTCACCTGTCTTGATGGCATCGCGAAGCGATCCCACCAAAACAGGATCTGCTCGAATGACCGGATGATGTCGCGAGCCGCACTGTTTATGCATGGCTGGGTTGCCAATCTATTAATTGTGCAGTGCATCATCGCTTCCTACATTCATCTCTGACACAGGCGGAGTGTTCTCTGCCCTTCGAGACGGAT
>JANQLP010000162.1 GCA_028280515.1 Hyphomicrobiales bacterium | reverse complement strand
TCATCAAGAACATCGTGGCCGCCGCCAAGGAAACGGGCGCCGAGGCCATTCACCCCGGTTACGGGTTTCTGTCGGAAAATGCCGAGTTCGCGCGGGCGTTGAAGCGGGCGAAAATCACCTTCATCGGTCCGCCCGAAAAAGCCATCAAGGTGATGGGTGACAAGATCGAGTCGAAGAAGTTCGCCTCGAAGGCAGAAGTCAGCACCGTGCCGGGCCACCTCGGGGTCATCGAGGATGAAAAGGAGGCGGCGAAGATCGCCGGCCAGATCGGTTATCCGGTGATGATCAAGGCGTCCGCGGGCGGCGGCGGCAAGGGCATGCGCATCGCCTATTCGAAGGACGAGGTCGCGGAAGGTTATGCGCTCTCGAAGTCGGAAGCGAAATCCAGCTTCGGCGATGACCGGATTTTCATCGAGAAGTTCATCGAGGAACCGCGCCACATCGAGATCCAAGTGTTGGCCGACACCCATGGCAACGTGATCTATCTGGGTGAGCGCGAGTGCTCAATCCAGCGGCGCAATCAGAAGGTCATCGAGGAGGCACCCAGCCCGTTACTCGACGAGGAAACCCGCGCGGCCATGGGGGAGCAGGCCGTCGCGCTTGCCCGCGCCGTCGATTATACGAGCGCCGGCACGGTGGAGTTTATCGCCGACAAGGACAAGAACTTCTACTTCCTGGAAATGAACACCCGGCTGCAGGTGGAGCACCCGGTGACGGAACTCGTCACCGGCGTCGATCTTGTCGAGCAGATGATCCGCGTGGCCGCCGGCGAGAAGCTCAAGCTGAAGCAGGACGATATCAAGCTGAACGGCTGGGCGATCGAATCACGCGTCTACGCGGAAGACCCGTTCCGCAATTTCCTGCCCTCGACGGGCCGTCTGACCGCCTACCGTCCGCCGCGTGAGGGCACCTTTTACGGGCTGACGATCCGCAATGACACCGGCGTCGCCGAAGGCGGCGAGATATCCATCTACTACGATCCGATGATCGCCAAGCTGATCACGCACGGGCCGGACCGCAACGCTGCGACGGACCATATGATCGGTGCGCTGGACGCGTTTTACATCGACGGCATACAGCACAACGTTCCGTTCCTCTCCGCGCTGATGCAGCATCCGCGCTGGCGCGAGGGCGCGCTCACGACCGGGTTTCTCGCAGAAGAGTACCCGGACGGGTTCCATCCTCGGGCACCGAGCGAGGCGGAGGCGCAGACGCTTACCATGGTTGCCGCGGCAATAGACCATCTCGGCAACCAGCGCCGGCGCCAGATCACCGACCAGATCGGTGGGAAAGAGGTGCGCTTTCCCGATCAGCGGGTCGTGCGTCTCGGAGACACATCCCGCAAGGTCAAGGTGGCCGGCTGCTTCGGCGAGGATATTGAGGTCAAGCTGCTCGATGACCGGGGATCTGCGATCGAGAAGGGGGTGCTCGTGTCCGACTGGTGGTTCGGCGAACCGTTATGGAGAGGCGAGATAAACGGCGTCGGGACCACGGTGCAGGTGCGCCCGATCTTGAACGGTTACGATCTTTCCTACCGCGGGATTCACGTTCCCGCTTACGTCTACACTCTGCGCGAGGCGGAGCTCGCCGCGCTGATGCCGGTCAAGGAGGCGCCGGACACGTCGAAGCAGTTGCTGTGCCCGATGCCGGGGCTCGTGGTTGCGATGCATGTCAAGGAAGGGCAGGCGGTCAAGGCCGGCGAGGCACTGTGTGTCGTCGAGGCGATGAAGATGGAGAACATTCTGCGCGCGGAACGCGACGCGACGGTTTCGGCGATCCATGCGGAGACCGGAGACAGCCTCGCCGTCGACGCGGTGATCATTGAGTTCGAGTAGGATGGTGGGACTTGTCGCTGCGGTCGTCCTCAGTATCGTGTTTTGCGCAATCTGCGTCGCAATGGCGAGGAAAAGGCACCGAAATACGATGGTGTGGGGCTTTCTGGGACTCTGCTTCTGGTTTATTCCGGTCGTCATTCTGGCGTTGATTGGCGACCACGCCTGAGGAACGTGTTTCACGAACATGCGGTTGTATTTCGCCTACGGATCGAACATGTGCGCGAAACAGATGGCGTTTCGTTGCCCCGGCGCGCGCCCCGTCGGGCGTGCGGCGCTCCATGAGTGGCGGTTTCATGCGAACACCCGCGGCTCCGCCGCTATCAGGCCGCAGACAGGCGGCGTCGTGCATGGCGTCCTGTGGCGCTGCACACCGGCCCATTTTCACCTGCTGGACAGATTTGAGGGTGTCGCATGGGGCAATTATCTGCGGCGTCACGTGGATATTCGCACGTCCTGCGGCACGCCCGCCCCCGCGGTTACCTATATCGGAACGCGAACCTATGACGGACGGGCGCGTGTGCGCTACATGATGACCTCCGTCCTGCCGGGCGCGGAGGCTTTCGACCTGCCGCCGCATTATCTTGAAGAGCTGCGTTCATGGCTCCCGAGAGGGGCAATCGGCGAAAAGCAGGTGCCTGTTATCCGGGGCGCGCGCCCGATTCGATACCTTTGAAGGTGGATTGCTCTTAAATTCTATTTATCAATATAAAAAAGAAAAAAATTCCTATGTTAATATGATTTTCATGAAAATAATCCTAATATATCTCGGTATATTGGAAAGTTAGGAATCGCATTCCCTCGGAGCTGCGCTATCTTTTGACAAACACCACTGTCTTGGGAGCGTAGGCCATGAAACTCTTTACAGAGCACCCGAATTCCGTCGGAGAAACCTATTTCGAGCACATGGCGTCCGCGGTGTCGTTTTCGGCGCGGATGTTTGTGGGTGCGATCTGCTGCTTGCTGCACGCCGTCTTTCCGTTCATATGTGTGCGAGCCGGAAGCGGCATCATTGCCGAACTGCATGACCGGATGATCACCAACAGGGTCCGGACGCAGTCGGGCACGGTGAAGGCAACAGCCGAGGTAAAATGATCCCACGCGGCGCGCGCAATCCGTATCATCAGATCTCAACGATCAAGGTGTTGATCACGGGACGTGTGCAGGGGGTGTGGTTCCGCGGCTGGACGGTCGAAAATGCGCGCGCGCTTGACCTCGACGGCTGGGTTCAGAACCGGCGCGACGGCACCGTGCAGGCGGTCTTTTCGGGTCCCCCGGACACGGTCAATGAAATGCTCCGCCGCTGCGAGGAGGGGCCACCGCTGGCGCAGGTGACCGAAGTCAAATCGCAACCGCACACCCACACTGTGGACCGCGGCTTTCGCGTCAGGCGCTCAAGGTGAGGTGCGGTGAACGTGCGGGCCCGAACCGGTCCTCAAACACCTCGCGCAGCACCTGATCCACCTCTTCCATGCTTACGGATACGCCGAGATCGGCAAGGCTCGTGATCCCGTGGTCCTGCACCCCGCAGGGCACGATGCCCGAATAATGCTCAAGATCCGGATCGACGTTCAGACTGAGCCCGTGAAAGGTGACCCAGCGGCGCACGCGCACGCCGATGGCGGCAATCTTGTCTTCCCGGTTTGGCCCCAGTTCCGGGCGCGGTACCCACACGCCGATTCGGCCCGCGCGGCGCTCTCCGGTGACGCCGAACCGTTTGAGCGAGGTGATAACCCAGTCCTCCAACGCGCAGACGAATGCGCGCACGTCCCTGCGGCGTGTCGTCAGATCGAGCATCACGTAGGCGATGCGTTGTCCCGGACCGTGATACGTGTATTGGCCGCCGCGTCCGGTCCTGAACACCGGAAACCGGTCAGGCGTGAGCAGATCGGATGGTGCGGCGCTTGTTCCGGCGGTGTACAGCGGCGGATGTTCCAGCAGCCAGACGCACTCCGGCGCCGTACCGGAACGGATGTCCGTGACGCGCTGTTCCATTTCCGCGACGGCGTCGGCATAAGCCACCGGCGAGCGGCTGACGCGCCACTCAACCGGTTGGACGGGAAGTTCCGTCACCGAACGTGCTGAACAAATATCCTGCAGCTTTACCAAGCGGTAACCTCAATCGTGAAAAGTGAGTCCTATCAGGACGAGCAATTCATTGTGTCGCGTCTGCTCACCTGTGTAACGACAGGCAGGCAACAAGAGTTTGTGACGCGCAATGGAATCAATCAATACCGTACCGATAGAGCTCACGGTCGTTCTTGGCGACTCGACAATGCCCGTCAACCATCTGCTGAAGATGGGCCGCGGCGCAGTCATCGAGCTCGACACGCTTGATAACGAGCAGGTTCAAATCCTTGCCAACAACACACCCATAGCCATGGGAGATGTAGTGGTGAAGGGCGACAGGATCGCCGTCACGATCACCAAGAAGATCCCCGCCAAGGACCGTTAGACGCGGCATTGCGTTTGCGACCACGACCGGGCGAGTCGATCGCGCGGTCGCGCTTGCCCGCTCTGGCGTGGTTTGCTACATGGGACGGCGGCTCGCGGTTCGCGGGCTTCAACCAGTGCGGTCGTGGCGGAACTGGTAGACGCGCAGCGTTGAGGGCGCTGTGGGCATTGCCCGTGGAGGTTCGATTCCTCTCGACCGCACCACTCTCCACAAACACCCAGCGTCAGCGTTTGATCGGCGCGCGCGCATCGTCGGTACCTGTATGCGACGGGTCCTTGAGATCGGCCACGGTTGCAGCTTCAGGCACGCCGGTCGTCGGGACATCCCTCAACGCGTCGTATGTCTGATGCGGGACGATATGCACGATCCTGTACCCGTCCTTTTTTAAAGCCTTGAGCAGTCCGGGCAGGGCGGTCGCGGTGGCGCGCTTGGTGTCATGAAACAGCACGATCCCGCCATTTTGGCGCCGCAGGCGCGTCATGGTGCGGCGGATAATGGTGCGCGGGCCGATGCCGCGCCAGTCGTCCGACGTGACGTCGGTCGAGAAGACCGCGTAGTTCTGTCGCGCGGCATGGGCGATCATCGCCTTGCTGTCTTTCAGTCCGGGAAACCGGAAGAACGGAGCGATCTGGATGTCCGCAGCTTCGTCGACCGCACGAAAACCACGCTCAATCTGTTGGGTTGCCCGCGCCTTCGAGAGCCTGCGCATGTTCCGATGCGACCATGTGTGCGCGCCGATCGTGTGACCGTCCGCGGAGACTTCCTGCAGCACTTGCGAATATTGCTCCGCCATGTTGCCGACCGGGAAGAAGGTCGCCTTCACGCATTCCTTCCTCAGGGCCTCCAGCACGCGGCCGGTCGTATAGGGATGCGGTCCGTCATCGAACGTCAGGACGACTTCTTTCGGTTCGAGATCGAGCGTCTGCTCATATTGCAGCGTGCCGAACAACGGACCGTCTGTCGTATCGACATGGAGAACCCGTGAGACGCCGAGCGCGGTCTCATGGTGATGGCATTCGCTAGCTGTTGCAGGTGGGACGCTCAGAGACGCAAGCGCGCACATGGAAAGGCTAGCCACCCTGTAACGCATTACACCCCCCCTGGTGGCTGGGATACGCAAACTGACACGAATATTTTTGACTGGAGAAATTCCGGAAACAAGCGTTAATACGGCCACATACCGGGACGGGGTGATGATTCTCGAAGACTGTTTCGCTTGTGCAACACTCAACCTTCAAAAACCGGGTTGCCGATCTGAATGACGCAGCAAGCTCAAGCCGAAGTGGACATTCGCGACGCGGAAGGTGCTCTTCTGCCGAAGTTCGTTCGCTCGGTCGAAAAGGCGCTGGATGCGGGCAAGACGAAGAAGGTTCGCAGACTCGCGGGCAACATTCACGAAGCCGACCTGGCAGACCTCATCGAGTTGTTGCGGCAGGACCAGCGCGAGCAGCTCATTGACGCCCTTGGCGACGATTTCAATCCCGAAACCCTGAGCGAGCTCGAGGAGCCGGTCCGCGACCAGGTTCTCGAGGCGATGCCGCCCGAGCAGGTCGCCGAAGCCGTCCGCGAACTGGAATCGGACGACGCCGTCTATCTTCTCGAAGACCTCGACGAGAGCGAACAGAGCGAAATCCTTGCCAAGCTGCCGCGCCCGGAGCGTGTGGTGCTGCAGCGCGCGCTCGACTTTCCCGAAGACTCCGCCGGCCGCCTCATGCAGACGGATTACATTTCCGTTCCGCCGTTCTGGTCCGTCGGCCAGACCATCGACTATATGCGCGAGGAGGAGGACCTTCCCAATACGTTCTCGTTCATCTGGGTCGTCGACCCGGCGCATCATCTCATCGGACGGGTGCCGCTCGACCGGCTGCTCCGAACGAAGCGCCCGGTGGCGATCAAGGACGTTGCCGATCAGGAACTGCATCAGGTCACGGCGGAGCAGGACCAGGAAGAGGTTGCCCTCGAATTCGAGCGTTACGACCTGATTTCCGCCCCGGTGGTCGATGCCGATGACCGGCTTCTCGGCGTGATTACGGCCGACGACATCATGGAAGTTATCACCGAAGAGGCGCAGGAGGACATTCACCGACTCGGTGGCGTTGGCGATGAATCCATATCGGACACGGTATTTCGCACGACCCGCAACCGGTTCGTCTGGTTGGCGGTCAATCTGGGAACCGCGGTGCTTGCCTCATGGGTGATCAGCCTGTTCGGCGCGACACTCAAGCAGATGGTCGCGCTCGCCATTCTGATGCCGATCGTTGCATCCATGGGCGGCAATGCGGGCACGCAATCCATGACCGTTGCCGTGCGCGCGCTTGCGACCCGTGAGCTCGGCCGTGTCAACGCGTTACGCGTTATCCTGCGTGAAACCCTCGTGGGATTGCTCAACGGCCTGTTGTTCGCCGTGATAATGGGGACGGTTGCGTTCTTCTGGTTCGGCAGCGACACGTTGGGGCTTGTGATCGGCGCGGCCATGATCATCAATCTCATCGTCGCCGGGCTGTTCGGCATCCTGATCCCGATGGCTCTCGATGCGCTGGATATCGATCCGGCTATCGCGTCCGGCGCTTTCGTTACCACCGTCACTGATGTCGTCGGGTTTTTCGCCTTTCTCGGCCTTGCCGCGATCTGGCTTGTGTAATCCAAAACGCCGCTCGGTGACGTTCTCTTTGATAGGCATATTGCGACATTATCCTCAGTCGGACGGATTAGAATGAAAGGACATGACCGATGACCCTGAGCGAAAAACAGGAATCCCTCTGCAGCCAGTCGAAATGGGATTTTTCCGGGCTGAAGGCCCTGTTCCTGAACTGCACCCTCAAGAAATCGCCTGAGATGTCGCACACCAACGGCCTGATAGAAGTGTCAAAGGCGATTCTTGAGAAAAACGGCATCGAAACCACGGACATCCGGCCGGTGGATTACGATCTTGCGTTCGGTGTTTACCCTGACATGACAGAGCATGGATGGGAAAAGGACGACTGGCCGGAAATATACGAGAAGGTAAAGGCTGCCGACATTCTGATCATCGGATCGCCAATATGGCTCGGCGAGAAGTCGTCCGTCTGCACCCAGGTGATCGAGCGGCTCTATGCGTCATCGAGCGATCTCAACGAAAACGGACAATACGCCTATTACGGCAAAGTCGGCGGGTGCCTGATCACGGGGAATGAAGACGGCGCCAAACACTGCTCCATGAACATTCTCTATTCGCTCTCGCACCTGGGGTGCGTCATTCCTCCGCAAGCGGACGCCGGCTGGCTCGGGGAGGCGGGACCCGGACCGTCCTATCTCGATCCGGGCTCAGGCGGCCCCGAGAACGATTTCACACAGCGCAATACGACATTCATGACATGGAACCTGATGCACCTTGCGCGCATCCTGCGCGACGAAGGCGGCATCCCCGCACATGGCAACCAGCGCTCCGAGTGGGATGCCGGATGCAGGTTCGATCATCCCAATCCATTGTATCGCTAGTCTGTGGCGTTGATGGTCTTCAAGCAGGTTTGAACGGGTCGTGATTGAGGCGGGTCTGGACGCTGACACTATAGTGAAGTATCGATCCACAACATTCACCGGAGCGAGCTATGGCCCCGAGACGCGTGATGTGCCAATGCCGTGGATTTTCGCTCGCCGTCCCGTTTTTGGCCGCCCTGGCGTTCGCCCTCTGGCAGAAGCCTCTGGCGGCAGGTGATCTTGATGCGACGAACGCCATAATTGCCACTTGTGTCGACGGCGAGCGTGCCGCGGGCCGAAGCGGGCGCGACTGCATCGGCCGCGTGGCCGGGGCCTGCAAGGCAATGCCCCACAATGCGCATCGTGAGGATCAGATGGAGTGCGACGAGCGTGAGTTCGTCCTCTGGAGCCAGCTTCTTCAGAAGGAATTCGCAAGGCTGGAAAAACGGCTCACACCGCGACAGCGCGAGGTGCTGCGCAATTCCCAGTCCCTTTGGATCCGTTATCAGTCCGACGACTGTCGCGTTCCCTACGTTCTTTTCTCGCAGGACCAGGCAGATTTCGCAGGTCCTGCCTGCACGATTGAGCTGAAGGCGTCGCGCGCCCTTCAGTTGCGCGCGTGGCGCGACGCGCTCGGAGATCTTTGACTGCCAACGAGCTGAAGTTGTGGAGGAAACGTACGGGCGGTACTGTGCTTGCGGCCCGCGTGCGTTACCATTCGCGCCGCCGAGCAATCCCGGAGCGCGACCTCTTGAAGACACTGCATACTGAGATTGGAATCGGTGCGCCCGCCACCGAGGTCTGGGACGTCATCAGCGATCTGGACAGGTGGTCGGATTGGAATCCGGTCATGAAAGTGACGGGCGGCCTGGCACCGGGGAACGCTGTACGCGTGAGCATTGCCGCACCTGGCGGGAAGACGATGTCTTTCGAGCCGGAGATCGTTGACGTGGACGACGGCCGGGAATTCAGATGGCGAGTCAAGAAGTACATGGGGTTGTTTGATGCAGAACATGGATTCCGTATCGTACCTGAGGATGCGGGACGGTGCCGGTTCGAGAATTTCGAGGTGTTTCGGGGGCTGTTGGGCGAAGCGATGTATCGGCGTGAATTGAAGGCGCTCGAGACAGGTTTTCAGGCGATGAACCGTATGCTGAAACGCGAGGCCGAAAAGCGCGCACGTGAGCAGTCCTAACGCTCACCCTCTGTAATTTGATAAAAGAAATGGACATCTGACCGTCCATTGTCGGAGTTTGAACGGATCGTGTTCTTCTATCTGTCAAAAATCCTCTGGTTCATCCTCCAGCCGTCGAGTGCCGTGCTGATCCTGCTTCTGGTCGGTACCGCCATGCTGTGGAGCCGTTGGGCGCGGGCGGGCCGCAGGATTGTGCTTCTCGCGGGCATTCTGCTTTTGGTCATCGGTATATCGCCCGCCGGACACGCCCTCATTCTTCCGCTTGAGGAACGGTTTTCGCGCGCGGACCTGACCGGAAACGTACCCGTCGACGGGATCATTGTCCTCGGCGGCGTCCAGAACATGTCGGTTTCGGGAAGCCGCAATGTGATCACGCTCAATGAGGCGGGCGAACGGCTGGTCGAGGCTGCGGCGCTGGCCCGGCGGTATCCGAACGCGAAGATCATGCTCACCGGCGAGTCCAGCTCGTTTCTGAAGGCCAAGGAAAGCGAGGCGGAGGGTGCGGCGGACTTGCTGCAAAGCCTCGGAATTCGGCCGGACAGGTTCGTGCTCGAGACGCGGGCAAAGAACACTTTTCAGAATGCGCAATACAGCGCCGAGCTGATGGGCGAGGACAAGGACCAACGCTGGTTGCTGATCACATCCGCGAGCCACATGCCGCGTGCCATCGGTGTGTTCCGTATGGCCGGTGTCAAGGTCGAGCCATGGCCGGTCGACTACCGAACCCGCGGGAAAACCGATATCTGGCTGTTCTTTCACAGGCCGTCCGAAGGTTGGCGGCGTATGGACCTCGCCACGCGGGAATGGGTCGGATTGCTCGTCTACTGGTTGACAGGCCGGACGCAGGTTCCGTTTCCGGCACCTGAACAGAAGCAGCTGTAACGGGGGAGGCAGCAACATGGCACAGGACATCACAACGCCGGTCCGGCAACTCGTCGAGGACGCCAAGAAGGCGATCGAGGAGATTTCCGCGGAGGAGGCGATCGCGCTGCACGGTGACGGCGGCGTTGTCATCGTCGATATCAGGGACGTGCGCGAACTGCACCGGGACGGAAAGATCCCGGGCGCGTTTCACTGTCCGCGCGGCATGCTCGAATTCTGGATCGATCCGGCGAGCCCGTATCACAAGGACGTCTTCGCGCAGCACAAGAAGTACATCTTTCACTGTGCGTCGGGCTGGCGTTCCGCACTTGCGGCGGAGGTGGCGCAGCGGATGGGCCTGAAACCCGTCGCCCACATCGAAACCGGGTTTACGGGGTGGAAGAAGGCGGGCGGGCCGGTCGAGATGCCGGAGTGACCTGAACCGTCGAGACTGGCTCCAGTGATTCTGCGCGTGCCGGAAATGGCGGCGAGGTCGAGCTTTGCTGTGGAGCTTTGCCGGTCTTCCGATTGACAGTTCTCTATTGCCAATGATCCAATATTCCCGGAAAGGAATTTGGATGGATTGGTATTACGTTGTCGATAACCAGTCAGACGGCCCTTACTCACAAGACAAAATAGAAGCTCTTCTCCGCTCCGGAAAAATCAATCGCGATACACTTGTTTGGAGTCCGGCGTTGGACGACTGGACGCCGCTCGGTTCCGTTGCAGATTTTGAGCATGTCGTGAAGTCGGTGGCCATGCCTCCTGTGCCGCCTGACGAACCGGAATCTGGCTCGACGCATACATCGGGCGACGGCCCCGGCTCGGAGTCACCGTCGGCGGTGCCTCGGTTTCCTGTGAGCGCCGATAGCGAAGGTGGCGATGACGGCGTTCCCAATGATCGGGACGCGTCAGGTAGCTCCGGTGGCGTCTCGGATGCCGGCCGTCAAGATACGGTCGGCGCGACAGCATCGACATCCAGCAAAGGTCGGCCATGGCTGCGCTTTTTCGCCAGACAACTCGACATTTGCATCATGCTCATTGTCGTCGGCCTTTTGTTCGAGCTTTCGCTCCCACGGCTCTGGAAGGAGGCTTACGACGTTATGAGCAGTTTGAATGAGGCCGTCCTCGGACTCATTCTCCTGCCCGTTGCCATGATTCAAAATGGACTCGTGATCACCATGTTCGGCAACTCTCTCGGGAAAGCGCTGTTCGGGTTGCGGGCGGTGCCGATCGGCGGGCGACGACGCTTTGGTCTTATCGGAAACATTGAACGCGAGTTGCGCGTATGGTTTGGAGGATACGGTATCGGCATTCCGCTGTTTACATTCATCGCCATGATTCTGAACTATCTGGACGTGCGCAAGGGTAGGCCGGCGGGCTACGACCGCAACTTTGCCGATGTCGAGGTTCTGCCGATGACGACCGCACGCCGTGCAGCCGGCGTGGCTGCAGGAATCGCGGCTTTTGCGGGCATCGCGGGTCTTTTGGTCTGGTCGGAAGTCCAATCGATTACAAGCGAAAACCAGCTTGCACAGTCGGAAACGAATAGGACTTCATGGACAAATCCGGTGACCGGCGTTTCGGCAACCCTGCCCGCCGGTTGGATAACGGAAACGCTAACGACTCCGGAAGGAGACGAATACTACGCCTTCCAGACGCATGATGCATCAGGAACGGTATACCTTGTCGCCGATAGAGAGGCATCGGGCAGCCTGGACCTTGTGGGATACACGAGGATCTTTGACGAAGTTCATCCCGCGGAGATCGAGTTCACTGACGAATGGCGCCAAATCAACCTCGACGGTGTGTCGACGATGCGGCGGAGCGGGAGGCGACTTGATGACAAAACGCAAGTTATGTACCTGCTGCAAAAATGGGGAACCACGTTTTGGGTGGTCATCGTTCATAGTTCCGCAAATGCCGACGAAAGCGATCTTGCTCGAACTCCGGTCGTCAAATCGCTCATAAAGACGATTGGGCAAAGGCCAAGCGGGTCCTCCACACGCGAACCGGAACGGTCCGCCCAACGCAATGAACAAGCGGTCTCTGGTATCTCGTGGACAAATCCGGTCACTGGCCTGTCGATAACTCTGCCCGCTGGTTGGACACACGAGGTTGTAAAGACCTCGAAAGGCAAGAGGAAACACGATGTCTTCGATGCGCCTGATGGGTCTATGTCGGTGTATCTTTCCTTCTATAGAGATATTTCGGGGAGTATAGATCTTGCGAAACAAACGGAGGTATTTGACAAGGCCTATTCTAAAGATACCCGCTTTGAAAGCGATTGGTATCAAGTCAGATTCGATGAAGTTTCGATGCTTCGGCGGGACGGTATGAGTCTCCGGGACAACGCCCGCGTTGCTTACCTGCTTAACGACTCGGGAGCCACACTTTGGCAAATTGTAATTCTTAGTTCTGCAGATACAGACAAAAGCGATCTTGCACGGACTCCGATTGTCAAATCGCTCGTGAAGACAATTAGGCAACCAACCAGTGGTTCCTCCGCGCGCGAACAAGAGCCGTCCGGGCAACACAAAGAACAAGCGGCGGCTGGTGCCTCCTGGAAAAATCCGGTGACCGGTCTATCAGCAACCCTTCCCGCAGGTTGGACAAACGAGGTTCTAAAGACCTCGAAAGGGCAGAGATACGACGCCTTCGATGCGCCTGATGGATCGATGATGGTGTATCTTACTGCCGATCGGAATATCGCGGACAGCATAGATCTTGTGAAATACACACAGATTTTTGACGAGGTCTATTCTGAGGGAATCCGCTTTGAAAGCGATTGGTATGAAGTCAGCTTCGCTGAAGTGTCTATGATTCGGCGAGACGGTCTGAGTCTCCGAGGCAACACCCAAATCACTCACCTGCTTAACAAGGCGGGAACCACATTCTGGTGGATACAAGTTGACAGTTTTACAAAAGGCCGGATGAACGACATTTCCAATACACCGATCGTCAAGTCGCTAATAAGGACAATTAAGCAACAACCAGGTGGGTCCTCCAAGCGCGAACCGGAACGATCCGCGCAACGCAAAGAGCAAGTGGCGGTGGGAGTGTCCTGGACAAATCCGGTGACCGATCTGTCCACAACACTTCCTGCAGGTTGGGTGCATAGCAACGATAAGACGAACTCAAGGACCGCGAACTTTGATTTCCGGGCTCCGGGTTCTTCAAATGTGATCCGCTTGGCGTGGCACGACAAGATATCAGACGATGCAAGTCTTCTCGACCAGATTAAGCGGATTGAAGAGACGTTCACAAAGACCGCCCTGCTTGACGGTGGGTGGGAGCGTATTTGGCTAGACGGGCCATTGGTGCTGCAGACGTCCGGCAACTATCGAAAAAGCGGCAAGAAATTCGCGGTTTTCATCATGCTTAGCGGTTCCGGGATCTGGTCAATCGTGGTCAACAATGATGACCGGTTGAAACCGCATTTCGGTGACGCCATGCCGGTTGTCGAAGCGCTTGTGGAGACGCTTTCGTGAGGTTTTAACGGGTTCGTGTTGTGGCGCAATGGTGCGCGGGCACACTCACGGTGTTGCCTTGACCAACAGGCCGGCGAACATCACCGGACCCATGGGCTGGCCCTTCGGCGCGCCGCCCTTGGGCTCCATGCTGACGGCCAGTTCGACGCCCTGCTCGAGTTCCTTGCGGTCGAGCATGGTGGTCGGTGCGTCCATCATGGCGTAGGCGTCGGTTCCGACCAGGCCGAGCGTCATCGGCGTCTTCTTGTCCTTCATGATGGCCCAGAGCTCGTAACTGCCGTCTTGCGGCTGCTGGGCTTCGACCGGTTTGATGGCGAATTGTCTGCCGGACATGTCCATGGTCACCACGAAGCCCATCTTGCCGTCTTCGCTCTTCAGCATGGCGACGTAGCGTTCCTCTGGTGCCGTAGGTGCCTGGAACGGCGACTGAAGTCCGCCGAGCCAGACGACCGCAAGTGCGACCATCGCGGCCATCGCCGTCATCGTCGCATATCGCCACATCGAAAGGCTTCGTTTCAGCTCGACCATCTGGTTGGCAAGCTCGGTCAGCGGATTGCTGGCCGAAGCCGATCCAGCGGCCATCGCCGATGCGATCCGTGTCCACACCGCCGTCGGCGGCTGGACAGGGTCTGCCGCTTCGTCAAGCGGCGAAAGGTGCTGCTCCCAATCGCGCACGGCGCGGGCGAAGTCCGCGTCCGAGCGCAACAGGCTCTCCGCCTCGGTGCGTTCCGCCGCATCCAGGGTGCCGAGGACGTATTCGCCCGCAAATATGTCAAGATCGCGCTTAGCCATCATCCAAGCATTTCTTCACACGTGCGAGAGATCGCCTGATCCAGCTCTTGACCGTGCCGACGGGCGTCGACATGCGCGCCGAGATTTCCTCATGCGTATAGCCGTAATAGTAAGCCAGCAGCAGGCATTGTCGCTGATCCGGCTTGAGCATCTCCATACAGCCGAGCAACGCCTTCAAATCCCGGCTTTGTGCCGTCAGTTCATATGGATCGGGTGTCTCGTCTTCCTGCTCTATAACCTCTTTCTGATCGTCGACTCCGACCTCGGTTCGCTTGCGCAACACGTCGATCGCACGATTCCTTGTGATCGCGACCATCCAGCTCATGGGTGAGCCGATATCGGGACTGTAACTCGGCGCAGCGTCCCAAATCTTTAGATAAGCGTCCTGAGTCACGTCCTCTGCCAGATCGCTGCGTTTCAATATACGGACGGCAACCCCAAACAGTTTCGCGCTGGTGGCGTCATAAATGGCCCGAAATGCATCCTGATCGCCATTCGCGGCGGCGCGGAGGAGCTGATCGAGTTGCGGTTGGGCCATTATGGTCTCAAAGGCGCGCGATTTTCGGAACGTCTTATGGTTCAGGGATATAGCGAATACGACCGCTCAGGGAAAGCGCCGGTTGACGGAGCATCGACGACGATTGGCGTCGATTTGCGCGGATGCGGTGGGATATCATGTTGTGAGCGCCGGCCCTGAATTGCTCACATGCAGAGAAAACCGGTGCATGGCCGGGCAACGTGTGGTCCGTACCAGCCGGATTGTGAGCATGCTGTGGGTAGTGGGCCGGTCCGGTTTGCCCATTGCGGGCGCAGTTTGTACCAAGAGCGTCACAGAGGGTTTTCATGCGGCGGGTGCAAGGATACGACGTGAAACAGGCAAAACGGGTGAAGAGGCGAGCGTGAGCGTCCACCTCATCAAACTGTGTGTCGGCATCGACAGCGTGACGCATTTGCAGGAGCGGCAGGCCTGGCGCCTCGCGCAGCAGAAGAAGAACGGACAGAAGCCTGAGCTTTTTCACCGCACGCGCCAGATGCCGCGCCGACGCGACGACGTGCTGGACGGCGGTTCGCTCTATTGGGTCATCAAGGGCGTCGTACTGGTGCGCCAACGCATCATTGATCTGCGCGAGGTGCGGGGTGATGACGGAATCCGCCGCTGCGACATCGTTCTCGACAAGATACTCGTGCCGACGCGACCACGCCCGCGCCGCGCCTTTCAGGGATGGCGGTATCTGCACGTGGAAGATGCGCCGAAGGATCTCGGCTCGCTTTCCGGTGATATGGACCAACTGTCGCCGGAAATGCGGTCCGAACTCCTCGAACTCGGTCTGATTTGAACCGGCTCAGCGACGAGACCCGGGAACCTCAACATTGTCGATGAGACGTGTCTGGCCGAGAATGACGGCGCCGAACACCCGTGCCGGTTCGCGCACCTGACCGTGAACGGGCTGCAGCGTGTCGGCATTGCGCACTTCGAGATAATCGAGCTCGAACCCGTTGGTGGTGAGCCTCTCGCGGCCTGCATTCACAAGTGCCTCGACGTCCTGGCCCGCTCCGAGGCCGGATGCGATATCGATGAGCGCCTTGTGCAGCTCTGGCGCACGGCTGCGTTCTTGTGGCGTCAGATACGCATTGCGCGACGACATGGCGAGGCCGTCCGCTTCGCGCACGATCGGTCCGCCCAGGATCTCCGCGCCTGTATCAAGATCGCGGGCCATGCGCCGGATGACCAGCAATTGCTGATAGTCCTTTTCTCCGAAAATCGCGATGTCCGGCCGGCATTGATTGAGCAGCTTGGCGACGATGGTTGCGACGCCGCCGAAGAAATGGGGGCGCGACGTCCCGCACAGCCCTTCGCTCAGACCCTCGACGGTCACGTGGGTGGAGAAATCGTCCGGGTAGACTTCCTCGCGCGGCGGCGCGAACACGAGATCCACCGTCAACTCGGCGAGTTGCGCGAGGTCGTCTTCAAATGTCCGGGGATAGCTGTCAAAATCCTCATGTGGTGCAAATTGGGCCGGATTGACGAAAATCGACACGACGACGCGGTCACCCGTCTGCTTTGCAAGACGAACGAGCGACAGATGGCCCTCATGAAGCGCGCCCATGGTCGGGACCAGAACGGTCTTCTTACCTGACGACCGCCACGTGTCGACGGCCTCGCGGAGATCGGATACGGTCCTGACGATTCGTATTGGCTTTTCCGGCATCACAGTGGCCTTGGTTGATGCGGCACGCGATCACGCCCATTTAATTGAGAGTGCGATACGGAAAGGGATTATACTGTTTCGCCGCAATCGTTTTTCAGAATCTCGGAACGCGATTGGTGTACGAGGCGGCAAGTTATGGCCAAGGACAAGTCAGAGCACAAGGACCGGAGCGTCACCCCGGCAGATCAGTCAGACACGGTGCCCGAGGCGCAATCCAGCGCCTCTGAGATCGATGCCTTTCTGAACAAGGTGAAATCGTTGGAGGCATCGGAGGCTTCCGGTGCCCGCGGGCGGCTGATATTCGCTATGGATGCAACTATGAGCCGACAGCCTACGTGGGATATGGCGCTCGGGCTGCAGGCAAACATGTTTGCCGCTGTTAAGGCGGTCGGCGGGCTCGATGTCCAACTCTTGTACTTCCGTGGCTTCGGCGAATGCCGCGCCAGCAAATGGGTCAAGGACCCCGAGGCACTGGCCGGGCTGATGACACAGGTCTCGTGCCGCGGCGGCCACACGCAGATCGAGCGCGTTCTCAAGCATGCGCGCAAGGAAACCAACAAGACCAAGGTGAATGCGATGGTCTATGTGGGCGACTGCATGGAAGAACGCGTCGACGATCTGGCGGCTGTGGCCGGAGAGCTTGGACTGCTGGGCTTGCCGGTGTTCCTGTTTCAAGAAGGGCGCGAGCCAGGGGCGGAAATGGCGTTTCGCGAGATTGCGCGTTTGACGGGCGGGGCCTTCTGCCGTTTCGACGCGGGATCGGCCTCGCAACTGAAAGAGCTTCTGTCCGCGGTCGCCGTCTACGCCGCCGGGGGACGCAAGGCACTGGAAAACTATAGCGGAAGCGGCGGCGCACGCGCGTTGCTGGAACAACTGAACTAAGGCCGCGCGTACAAGGCGTATGTACTTCCTTCTCGGCATTCTGATCCTTTTCCTGGTGATCATGGGATTGCGCGCGTTCCTGAACGCCAATCCCAAGGACCTGGCGCGCACGTTGCGCAAGAGCGCCGGCGTGGTGGTTCTTCTGCTGGCCGCGTTCTTCGCGTTCACCGGCCGGTTTCTGTTCGCCGTTCCTTTGGGAATTCTGGCGATGTCGCTGCTCGGGCGGGGTTTCCCGGGCGGCGGGTTCAACCCTTTCCCCGGCAGCGCCAACAAGAGTGCTGGCCAGCGTTCGCGCGTACGCACGCAGAACGTCGAGATGGAGCTCGACCACGATACCGGCGACATGGAAGGAACGGTGCTGCAGGGAAAGTTCGCGTCGCGTCCATTGTCCTCGCTCGACGAGCAAGAGGTGCTTGTCGTGCTGGGCGAGTGCCGGACGTCAGACCCCCAGGCGGCGCAACTGCTCGAGGCGTATATGGATCGGCGGTTTCCGGACTGGCATACCCGTGCCGGGCAGAGCCGCAGCTCAGGCCAGGGTGTGGGTCAGACCGACGGACCCATGAGTATCGAGGAAGCCTACGAGATTCTCGGTCTTGAGCCGGGCGCCAGCAAGACAGACATCCGCCGTGCGCACCGTAGCCTGATGAAAAAGATGCACCCGGACCACGGCGGCTCGACCTATTTTGCCGCCAAGATCAATCAGGCCAAGGACCTGCTGCTCGGATCCTAGAAGTCTCCGTTACCTATTCGGCAGACATGACGATGCAGGTGATCGCACGCCGTTTGAGCTGACTGCAGGCGGTGCGCGCCGCGCTGCGCGTGAACCCTGCGAACCGCGCACGGTACAGGCTGCGTTTGGGCTCAACGAGCGCCGTTGTCAGCGGTGGATGACCGCGAATCACGTCGCCGGCCTCGGTCTGAATGGCAGCGAGGCGCTGCATGGCGTCGTCCCGGCTCGAATAGGCGCCGACCTGAATGTGGTAGCCACCCTTCTTCTGCGGCCGCTCGCCCGTGTCGCGTTGCGCCCGCCGCGGTTTTTGTGTCGGCGACGGCGGAACCATGCCCGTATGTGAGGATCCTTGCGCCAACGTGTACGGCTTCGCGGCAGGCGTGCCCGCATTGTTTGCGACCGGAGACTGCGGTGCCGCAGCGACCACCGGCCGCTTGGTCGGCTGGTGCTTTCTCGGCAGCCGCGCGGTCGCACGTGGCAGCGACTTGTTGAGTATGGAGCGCATATGGGCGTTGCGCCGCTTCGACGTCTTGCCGCCGAACACAACGGCAATCAGATGCTTGTTGCCGCGCCGGACGTTGGCCACCAGATTGAAGCCGGACGCGCGGATATAGCCGGTCTTGATGCCGTCTGTGCCCTTGTAGTCGAACAGAAGCCGGTTGTGGTTCCGGTACTTCTTGCCACGATACTTGAAGTATTTGCGGCTGAAATAGCGGTATCGTTCCGGATGATCGAACATCAGTCGGTTGGCAAGCGTGATCATATCCCGCGCGGTTGTCACCTGGTTCTTGTTGGGCAATCCGGACGCATTCTTGAACACGGTCTTCTTCATGCCGATGGCTCGCGCCTTAGCCGTCATCAGCTTTGCAAAGTTCGCTTCCGTCCCGGCGATGTTCTCGGCCACGACCACGGCAACGTCGTTCGCCGACTTCGTCACCAGCGCTTTGATGGCGTCGCGGACAAGTATTGTTTGTCCCGGCTTCACGCCAATCTTGGACGGCGGCTGTTTCGCGGCAGTCTTGCTGACGGTGAGCCTGGATGTTTCCTTGAACTTGCCCGCCTCGATGTAATCGAAAAGCAGAAACAGCGTCATGATCTTGGTGAGAGACGCGGGATATCGAATGGCATCGCCTTGACGGGAAAAGAGAATTTTGCCGGTGTGGCCGTCGACGACCATCGCGGCGTACGACGCGGCATACGCGCTGCCGGCACGGCCCGCAGACATCGCCACGACCGCCACGAGGCAGAAAAGAATGGTTACCGTCCAGCGCCGGCTCGGCGACCGGCACAGCCGCAAGCACCTATCCACTATGACCCACGAGGCGGTAGCCCCGAACCCCTAACACGTTAAGCAGAGCCGGCACGCTCGATTTCCGGCTTGCGAACGCCTCCACCAGCAAGCGTCCAACCCCACAAGCGTAGGGGTGCGGGTGTTACCAACTGGTTAATCTCCGGGTGCGGGAGGGTCAGTTATGGTGCAGTGCAAAAAAATTATTGACAAATTTTGTGCAGCGCATATATCAATTTGTGCGTTGCAAGATATGCACGGTTCCGCAGACCAAAGAAATGCGGTGCGGGCCTCCCAATCAAAAACGTGGAGATTAGACAATGGAGATGGATATGAAAGGCTTTGAGGACTTCCAGAAAGCGGGTCAGCAGAACTTTGACGTGGCCGTCAAGAGCTTTGGCGAGTTCAACAAGGGCGTGCAGGCGATTGCCACTGAGGTGACCGACTACACCAAGAAGGCGATCGAGGACAGCACCGCGGCTTACGAGAAGCTCATCGGTGTGAAGTCCGTCGAGCAGGCCATCGAAGTCCAGACGACCTATGCCAAGAAGGCTTACGAAGACTACGTGTCCCAGGTCACGAAGCTCGGCGAGATGTATGTCGACCTCGCGAAGGAAGCCTACAAGCCGGTCGAGACAGCGATTACCAAGAAGGCGTAACGCGCCTCAAACTTCAGGACGCAAAGTCCTCCTCCCAGGATCTGACCCGGCATTCCGCCGGGTCTTTTTTTTGCAGAGTGCCTGTGATGTCACATTGGGGTCGCATATGGAGATGAGCGTACATATATCAAAGTGCAGTGATTGCAGGCGGGGCACGGCTTCCGCTAAAATGCGGGAAATTGCGGGCGTGTTGACGTTTGCTGCGTGGACAAAGTGAGCGGCCTTTGAGGTCTTCGGAGAGTCGGTGGGAAGGACCGGAAGCGAGACTCTTGAGATGTCGGAAAAAGATCAAAACAATCGGCCAGTCGATGGCGGGACCGGTGTCGTCACCGAGACCAAGCCGAAGACCAAGAAGCCGAGCCTCTACAAGGTTCTGCTGTTGAACGACGACTACACGCCAATGGAGTTCGTCGTCTACATTCTGGAGCGCTTTTTCAACAAAGGGCGCGACGACGCCACGCGTATCATGTTGCATGTTCATCAAAAGGGTGTTGGGGTGTGTGGTGTGTACACCTACGAGGTTGCGGAAACCAAGGTTGCGCAGGTGATGAACTTCTCCCGCCAGAACGAACACCCGCTGCAATGTACGATGGAAAAGGAGTGAGGCCGACCCGTGACGTCATTTTCGTCCAGTCTTGAACAGGCGCTGCATCGCGCGCTGGAGTATGCAAACGAACGCAGTCACGAGTATGCGACGCTGGAGCATCTGCTGCTCGCGCTGCTCGACGACAGCGACGCCTCGGCGGTGATGCGCGCGTGCGATGTCGATCTCGACGAACTGCGCGACAAGCTGGTCGACTATATCGACAACGAGCTCGAAGGTCTGATCATCAACGACAGTTCGGAAGCGCAGCCGACCGCCGGTTTCCAGCGGGTGATCCACCGCGCGGTCGTGCACGTGCAGTCCTCGGGCCGCGAGGAAGTGACGGGCGCCAATGTTCTCGTCGCCATATTCGCGGAACGCGAAAGCCATGCCGCGTTCTTCCTGCAGGAGCAGGACATGACCCGCTTCGATGCGGTCAATTATATCAGCCACGGCATCGCCAAGCGGACGAGCATGTCGGAGCCGCGCGAGGTGCGCGGCGTGGACGAAGACGCAGCCACTGTGGACGGTGCGGACGACAAGAAGCGCCGTGCCGATGCGCTCGAGGTGTATTGCGTCAACCTGAACGAAAAGGCGCGCAAAGGGCGCATCGATCCGCTGATCGGCCGTGATGCCGAGATTCACCGCACGATCCAGGTCCTGTGCCGGCGGCAGAAGAACAATCCGCTGTTTGTCGGAGATCCGGGCGTCGGAAAGACGGCGGTTGCGGAAGGCCTGGCGCGCCGCATCGTGCGCGGCGAAGTGCCGGACGTTCTAGAAACCGCGACCATCTTCCAGCTCGACATGGGCGCGCTGCTTGCCGGAACGCGCTATCGCGGCGACTTCGAAGAGCGGCTGAAGGCTGTTGTCCGCGAGATCGAGGCGTATCCCGGCGCGATCATGTTTATCGATGAGATCCACACCGTCATCGGAGCGGGCGCCACGTCCGGCGGCGCAATGGATGCCTCGAACCTGCTCAAGCCGGCGTTGCAGAGCGGTACGCTGCGTTGCATCGGCTCGACGACGTACAAGGAATACCGCCAGCACTTCGAAAAGGACCGCGCTCTGGTGCGTCGCTTCCAGAAGATCGATCTGCAGGAGCCGAGCATCGAGGACACGATCGCGATCCTCAAGGGGCTGAAACCCTATTTCGAGGAGTTCCACAAGATCCGCTACACCGTTCAGGCGTTGAAATCCGCGGTGGAACTGTCGGCGAAGTACATTCACGATCGCCGGCTGCCGGACAAGGCCATCGACGTGATCGACGAGACCGGCGCGTCGCAGATGCTGGTTCCGGAAAGCCGCCGCCGCAAGACGATCGGCGTGAAGGAAATCGAGGCGACCGTCGCCACCATGGCGCGGATCCCGCCGAAGACCATCACCAAGTCCGACTTCGAGGTGCTCAACAATCTCGAGCGGGACCTGCAACGGGTCGTGTTCGGACAGGATCAGGCGATCACCGCGCTTTCCGCGGCCATCAAGCTGTCCCGCGCCGGGCTGCGCGAACCGGAGAAGCCCATCGGCTGTTATCTGTTCTCCGGTCCGACCGGCGTCGGTAAGACGGAAGTGGCAAGACAACTCGCCTTGCTGCTCGGTGTCGAGCTGCTGCGCTTCGACATGTCGGAATATATGGAGCGCCATACGGTGTCGCGACTCATCGGTGCGCCTCCGGGCTATGTCGGCTTTGATCAGGGCGGCTTGCTCACTGACGGGGTCGATCAGCATCCGCACTGTGTCCTCCTGCTCGACGAGATCGAGAAGGCGCACATGGACCTGTACAACATCCTTCTGCAGGTGATGGATCACGGCAAGCTGACCGATCACAACGGTAAGAAGGTCGACTTCCGCAATGTCATCCTGATCATGACGACCAATGCGGGCGCCGCCGATCTCGCCAAGGCACCGATCGGGTTCAACCGGACGAAGCGTGAAGGAGATGACGAGGAAGCGATCAATCGCATGTTCACGCCCGAATTCCGCAACCGTCTGGATGCGACGATCGCGTTCTCAAACCTGCCGCCGCAGGTGATCTCCAAGGTGGTCGACAAGTTCGTGTTCGAGCTTGAGGCGCAATTGGGTGACCGCAACGTGACCATCGAACTGACCGAAGACGCCAACAAGTGGCTTGCCACCAAAGGCTATGACGAGAAGTTCGGCGCACGGCCGCTCTCCCGCGTCATTCAGGAGTACATCAAGCGGCCGTTGGCGGACGAACTCCTGTTCGGCAAGCTCAAGAGTGGCGGCGTGGTGCGCGTCATTGTCGAGGAGAAGGATGGCGAGAAGGTCCTGGGCTTCGAGTATCTGAGCGATGCAGACGCCAAGAGTACGCCGAAGCGTGGCGGTGGCAACGGCGGACCGGGCAAGTCCAAGCCGAAGAAGGCATCCAAGCCGCGGCGTAAGAGCGCCAAGGCTGCCAAAGCCGCGACAAAGTCGAAGTCCGGCAAGCCCAAGCCGCCGAAATCCAACGGCTCAAGTCCTGTTCCGAAGGTGCCCCTGCCGGCGAAGTAGACCGTATCCGCGTGAGGTGCCGTGCGGCCTCGCCGATGTGAGCGTCGGCGAGCCGTTGAGCCCATGGCCACACATTTGCCATGTGGCGACAGCTTGGTCTTTGTCTCTTGCTGTGCGACCGGCCGCGAACGCACGTCGTTCCAGACCAGACGGGTCAAGGCGGAGTAGTCCGCCGACGTCCGGCGCGCGCAATCCAGATGCAACCGCACGCGTTCTCAGGCAGCGTCGATCGCCGCCCTGATCTTCTCCGCATTGACCGCCAGCACGTCCGGATCGCCCATGTCGCCGGCGTGGGGCTTGAGGGTGACGCCTTCAAAGCGGGGAATGATATGAAAATGCACGTGGAAGACAGTCTGCCCCGCCGCGGTGCCGTTGAACTGCTGGATCAGAATGCCGTCCGCTTCCATCGCATCGCGGATGGCCGGCGCGATGCGCTGCACAGTGCCGACGGTATCGAACAGGGTCTGCGGCGAAACGTCGAAGATGTCGCTCGCCTGGTCCTTGGGGATGACCAGGGTATGGCCGTGCGCGCGGGGCATGATGTCCATGAAGGCGAAGGTCTTGTCGTCCTCGTAGACCTTGTGGCAGGGCAGCTCCCCGCGGATGATCTTCGCGAACACATTGTTTTCATCGTAACTCATCAGTGCCCCCTGGCCGCCGGCCATGATCCGCTTCGCTCGGGTTTTCGCTTGTTTCTCAAGTCTTTTCGCGCAGGTCAAGCGTCGTCGCCGTCCGCGACGTCAGAACCGCGGCGATAGGGCGCGTGGCGGGCGAGTTGCTCGTTTTCCATCTCGACATAGCGGCGCTCCTGGTCGAGAAAGCGGGCGACAGCCGAGCGCAGGGACGGATCGGCAATCAGGTGGGCGCTATAGGTTGTTTGCGGGACGTAGCCGCGGGCGAGCTTGTGCGGTCCCTGCGCGCCTGCCTCCACGCAGGACAGGCCGCGTTCGATCGCGAAGTCGATGGCCTGATAGTAGCAGGCCTCGAAATGCAGGAACCGGTGATCCTCGATGCAACCCCAATAGCGCCCGTAGAGCGTATCGCCGCCGATGAAGTTGAGCGCGCCGGCAATGGGACGCCCATCCCGTTCGCACATGATGAGCAGAATCTTTTCGGCCATCGACTGACCGATCAGACTGAAGAACTCGCGGTTCAGGTACGGCTGTCCCCACTTTCGGGATCCCGTGTCCAGGTAGAAAGAGAAGAACGCATCCCAGTGCGCCTCGGTGATGTCGTCGCCGGTATAATGCCGGATGCGGATGCTGGCGTCGCACGCTCCGCGCCGTTCGCGTTTGATCAGCTTGCGTTTACGCGAGGTGAGGGCGCTCAGAAAATCGTCGAAGCTCCCATACTCCTGGTTCCGCCAGTGGAATTGCTGGTCGGTCCGGCGCAGCAGGCCGAGACCTCCGGCGCGCTCCCATTCGCCCTGCGTCAGGAATGTGAGGTGCAGCGAGGAGGCTCCGTGACGCTCCAGCAGGGTGGCGGCGGCATTCAACAGGTAGCCTTCGCGCGTTTCGGCCTCGGGGCCATCCGGCACCAGTAACCTGCGGCCGGTGACAGGCGTAAACGGCACGGCGGCCTGCAGTTTGGGGTAGTAGCGTCCGCCTGTGCGCTCGAACGCGTCCGCCCAGCCATAATCGAACACATATTCGCCCTGGCTGTGAGACTTCAGATAGCACGGCATGCATGCCAGAACCCCACCGCGTCCGTCATCGAGAACCAGGTGATGCGGTGCCCATCCGGTCTCCGCAGACGCCGAGCGGCTCTCTTCCAGCGCTGAGAGAAAAGCGTGGCTGATAAAAGGGTTATAGGGCCGTCTGTCACTGCTTTCTGAGCCGGGCGGATTGGCGCAAACGTCCCACGCGGCGGCATCGAGCGCGGTGATGTCCGGCTCGACGCGAACGAGAATCTGTTCCGCGTCACCCATCAGAAATCCTTCATTTCCGCACCGCTCAGGGTCGAAATCCCTCGAAGATCATGGCGTCTGCAAGCCTCGCCGCGCGCTCACGCTGGGCCCCGGTGCGCACCGTCCACGTCAACAGCGGACGGCGTACGACCTGACGCCACACCCACGGCCCCGGTGCCGACAAGGCCTCGATATCATACGCAACGAAGTGTGGCTTGGCGATGAATGCAGACAGCAGATGCCGCATGACGAACCGGCGCATGGCCGGGATGTGGCCCCAGTAGGCGGGATTGCGGAATGCACAGGCCACCAGTCCGCGCGGGCGTTGCGGCGCCGCGTCGCGGAATGCCACCGTGACGTTGGGGTCGAATGACATGACGGCGGCATGGCCGTCGTAACGCTCAAGGTGCCGTGCCACGGTCTGCTCGAAGGGGCCGCGCGCCGCCCAGTCGCTCTTGATTTCAATGACCAGCGGGACGCGCCCGGCAATCTGCTCCAACAGCTCGGGCAGGGTTTGCATCCGGTCGGATGTGTCCTTGAAGCGGATCCGCTTCAGTTCGCCCGTGCTCTTGGCGATGACCGGGCCGGCGCCATGGGTGAGGCGGTCGAGGTTGGCGTCGTGAAACACGACCGCTTCGCCGTCGCCGGCAGGCTGGATGTCGACCTCTATGGCATATCCGGCGTCCATCGCGGCCGCGACCGCCGATGGTGTGTTCTCGATGATGCCGTCGGCCGCGTCGTGCAGGCCGCGGTGGGCAATGGGGCGGATCAACCAGTCGAGATCGCGCACAGTCGCCTATTCGACCGCAAACAGGGCGTCGATTTCGACCGCCACGCCGAACGGCAGCGACGCGACGCCAACGGCGAAACGGGTGTGCCGGCCCTTGTCCCCCAGCGCTTCGACCAGAAAGTCCGAAGCGCCGTTGACCACCTTGGGATGGTCGATGAAGTCGGGCGCGGAGTTGACGAACCCGCCGAGACGCAGGCATTGCGCGATCCGGTCGAGGTCTCCCAATGCGGCCTTGGCCTGGGCGAGGATGTTGATTGCACAGGCGCGCGCCGCCTGTTGCGCTGTGTCGACATCGATGTCCGTGCCAAGCGTGCCTTTGAAGTCCGGCCCGCCGGCCATCAGCGGCAACTGGCCCGAAACAAAGAGCTGATTGCCGGAAAGATGGAAAGGAACATAATTGGCGGCAGGTGCGGCTGCGTCCGGCAGTTCCACACCGAGCTCCGTGAGTTTTGCCTCGATCACGCCCGTCATCGGTCGGTCTCTCCTCATGTTTTTGTGGGTCGTCTATGGCTGGAGGTTGTAGCCGGTTCCGCGATACCCGGCGAGTCCTTGGCGCGACTGTGTTTAGATTATCGTCACTTCTCCGTTGCACAACATTCAAAATAAGCGCATTTTTGGCCGTAATCTTGAGCGATACTGCCGGAATCGCCGATCCTGGCGGGATCGCGCGCTGAGGGGGATAAACCAGTAAGCCGAACGACAATGAAATTGAGCATGACGATCTTCAAGACCCTGTTGCTGGGCTTGGCGGTGGTTGGCGCATTCGCCAATTCATCGGTTGCATTCGTGCCGGGTGGTGCCGTCAATCTGGTGCCACATCGCGCGGTCTATGAAATGACGCTCGACCAAAGCCGGCCCGCAAGCGGCGTGGCAGGCGTACAGGGGCGCATGGTGTTCGAATTCGCCGGTTCGGGATGCGACGGATACACGATGAACATGCGTCTCGTGACACGCATCGAAGGCGAAACCGGACGGTCAAGCACCACGGACCTGCGGTCGTCGACATGGGAAGAGGGGCGCGGCAAGCGGTTCCGCTTCAATTCAAGCCAGTATCGTGGCGAAAAGCTGGAAGAGTCGACCAGCGGTGACGCGGAACGGGCAGCGTCCAGGAGCGATGTCGATGTGCACGTCAGCGGTCCGAAGCCGAAGGAACTGAAGGTATCGGGCCCGGTGTTGTTCCCGACGCAGCATTCGCTCGCCATTCTGGAGGCGGCGAAGCAGGGCAAATCCGTCCTGCAGGCACGCGTCTATGACGGGTCGGGGAAGGGCGACAAGGTCTACGCCACCACCGCTTTCATCGGCAAGCCGGTCAAGCCTGGTGCGAAGCGCCCCGAAAAACGCGTCAAGAACGACGAAGCTCTCGACAAGCTCGTCTCCTGGCCGGTGTCGATCAGCTATTTCGACAATGATGAGCCCGGGGAAACGCCGGTCTATCAGCTCGGCTTCCGGTTTTACGAGAACGGGATCAGCCGCGACCTGGTGATCGATTATGGCGACTTCGCCATCAAGGGCGATCTGAGTTCGCTTGAATTGATGCCATCGCAAAGGTGCGAGTGACGGGCCTTTAGCCTCGGTTTCACGGTTTCTCGTCCGCCGATGGTGCCTCCCACAGCCGCGCCGCGCCGCGAACGCCGCTCTCCGGGCCATGCACGGGCGGGCGGATGCTGACGTGCGTATCGTCGCTGAAGATGTGCGGCGCGATGAGATCGGGCAATTCATCGTAGAGATGGGGCATGTTCGAAAGGCCACCGCCGAGGATGATCCTCTCCGGGTCAAACATATTTACGACGCTCGCGAGGCCGCGCGCCAGCCGCGACGCGTGCTTCGCCAGGGTCTCACGCGCGCCGGGCTGTCCCGCGCTGGCCGCTGCGGCAATGGCCTCGGCGCTCAGCTCCTCGTTGAATACACGGCGATGATCGTCGGCAAGCCCGGGTCCGGACACCCAGGTTTCAAGACATCCGTGCCGTCCGCACCAGCACAGCGGGCCTGGAAGTTCGTCCTTCTCCAGCCAGGGAAGCGGATTGTGACCCCATTCACCGCCGATGCCGCGCGGCCCGTCCACGATACGCCCGTCGACCACAAGGCCCCCGCCGCACCCGGTTCCGATGATGACGCCAAAGACGCTTGCAGCACCTAAGCCCGCGCCGTCGGTCGCTTCGGACAGGGCGAAGCAGTTCGCATCGTTGGCAATCCTCACAGGACGGCCGATGGCGGCTTCGATATCTTCCTTCAGTGGCCGGCCGTTCAACCATGTCGAATTGGCGTTCTGTACCCGTCCGGAGGCGGGCGAAATTGATCCCGGGATGCCGATACCGATACTCGCCGGCTGATCTGTTTGTTGTGTCAGGCGCGCGGCGAGTTCGGAAATAGCTTCGACTGTCCGGTCGTAGCTGCCCTTCGGCGTATCGAGGCGGGCCTCCGCCGCGACCGTCCCGCCCGTTTGCATGAGAATACCGGCGATCTTCGTGCCGCCGAGGTCGATCCCGACGCGCGCAGGGTCCGGCGGTCCGCGATCAGCTCCGGTCATTGTCCATCGTGCGCGGACGCGTTCTGCAGCGCATGGTGCGCGCGCGCAACGTCGGCCGGGTCGACACCGGCGTTTGCAGCAAAAGTCAGAAGCAGATCGTCCGCGCCCATCAGATACTCAAGCGCGGCGCGCGGTAACGTCTCGCGGGTCTCCGGCTCCTGCAGGCTCTGCGCGGTCCAGCCGGTGGTCCCCAGAAACCGGTTGAGAATGTCCGGGTCGCCGGCAACGAATGTAAGCGCCTGAACGGCGATATCGTGGGCGGCGTCGGCGGAAAGGGGGGGCTGCTTGGTCATCGGAAGCAATAATTCCGTCCAACACCACGGCTTTGCAAGGAAATGTGGGTCCGCCTTAAGACTTAATTACGGGTTTTTGGGTCAAATGAGAAAAATAATCCAAGGGTGTGGCGTCAAGCTGCCGATTATCAGGGGACCGTTCCGGCGGTTGGATGGCATGGAATATTCTGGCGGCATGTCCGATTATGGGGCTACCGATTCGACGATGGCCGGGCCCATGACGAAAACAGTTCTGATTGTCGAAGACAACGACCTCAACATGAAGCTGTTCCACGATCTGCTGGACGCTCATGGCTACCAGACCCTTCAGACACGCGAAGGTCTGCAGGCGTTGGAGCTTGCGCGTGAGCATCATCCCGACCTCATCCTGATGGATATCCAGTTGCCCGAGGTGTCCGGGCTGGAAGTCACGAAGTGGCTGAAGGAAGACGATGCCCTGCGCGATATTCCGGTTGTCGCAGTCACGGCCTTCGCCATGAAGGGTGACGAGGAGCGCATCCGTGAGGGCGGGTGTGAGGCCTACATATCGAAACCCATATCCGTGACCAATTTCATGGACACGGTGCGTGAATTCATCGGTGACGCCTAGCCGCTCGGGGAGCTTGAGATCACGCTATGACAGCTCGGGTCCTCATCGTCGATGACATCGAAGCGAATGTGAAACTGCTCGAGGCGCGGCTGACGGTCGAGTATTTCGAGACGCTAACGGCACGGTCGGGACCCGAGGCGCTCGAGATCTGCGCGAACGAAGGCCCCGACGTGGTCCTGCTCGACGTTATGATGCCGGGCATGGACGGTTTCGAGGTCTGCCGCCGCCTCAAGGCGGATCCGAAGACGCACTACATCCCCGTCATCATGGTGACCGCGCTCGATCAGCCATCCGACCGCGTTCAGGGACTGGAGGCGGGCGCGGATGACTTTCTGACCAAGCCGGTCGACGATATCGCACTCATCACGCGCGTGAAGAACCTGTCACGCCTCAAGACCCTGACCGACGAAATGCTCATGCGGGCCTCAACCAGCGAGCAGATGGGTGTCGGCGCCGACGGCCTTGCGAGTGATACGCGCGCCGGCGTCGGTGGAAGCATCCTCCTTGTCGAGGACAATGAGCGCTCTGCCGAGCGGATCATGGCGACCCTGTCCCGCGAACAGCGCGTGCAGCTTCAGCGTGATCCGCAGCAGGCGATCCTGAACCTGCCGGACGGCGACTACGACCTGCTGATCGTCAGCCTGAGCCTCTCGGAGACCGATGGCCTGCGGCTGTGTTCTCAGGTGCGCTCGCTCGACCGCACCCGCCATCTGCCGATCCTGATCCTGGCCGAACCCGACGAAGACGTGCGATTGCTGCGCGGCCTCGATATGGGCGTGAACGACTACCTCGTCCGGCCGATCGAAAAGAACGAACTGCTGGCCCGGGTGCGCACGCAGATCAAACGCAAGCGGTATTCGGACAGGCTGCGCAGCCGGTTGGAGGAAAGTGTCGAGCTCGCCATCACGGACTCGCTCACCGGTCTGTACAACCGGCGCTACATGGAATCCCACCTCAGGACACTGTTCGACGAGGCCATGCAACGGGGGAAACCGTTGTCGGTCCTGGTGGCCGACATCGACTACTTCAAGTCCGTCAACGACACCCATGGTCACGATGCGGGTGACGAGGTGCTGCGGGAGTTCGGATTGCGCGTCCGCAAGAATACGCGCGGCATCGACATGGCGTGCCGTCTTGGCGGCGAAGAATTCGTCGTGATGATGCCCGACACCGATCTCGCCAAGGCGTATATGGTGGGCGAGCGGCTGCGCCAGTGCATTGCCGCCGCCCCGTTCCAGTTGCCCGGCGGCTCCCAGATCAAGATCACCGCGAGCGTGGGCGTGGCGTCTCTGGAGGGCCTGGAGGATACGCCGGACGCGATTATCAAGCGCGCCGACCAGGCGCTGTACTGCGCAAAGCGCGACGGCCGGAACCGGGTCGTCGCCGACGCCGCCTAAGCCGGCACAAATCGACCGGGCGCACTATTTGCGCCACTTCCCCCAAAGATTGTGGATAACTGCGGACTTCGCGTCCGGCGCCTGCTCACGTTTCGTGTGAAAGTTTAAGGTTAACACTTTACTTTGACAGGTCTTTTCGTTTAATGGCAGGGTAAGATCGATTGATTTTGGCGGGGCGCAGGTTACGCTATGGTTGGCGTCCAGTCTGCGTTGAAAAACGGGGAGGCGTTTGAGATTGAGGGATCGCCACTCCACGTGACTCGACTGGCGTATCCTTCGGCAACCGTCGCCCCGAAAAAGAGATAACCCTGCGGAGTGCTCAGGTCCGCCGCATCTCCTGGGTCCGTGGGGTTTGGCTGGCCGGTAGACGGTATGAGTGGCCTCCTCGTAAACGCCGTTTGCCGGCCGGCCACCAAGTCAGATGACCAAGGCCCTCTTTGGTCCATTTGGCTTGTTGGCCAGCCCTGTTGACCAATTCGGATCTACCCCGCTACCGAATGGTTGCGGGGCTGGCCTCACACTCAAATTGCCGCAAGTAATTGTGCTGGCGGCGCGTACGCTGAACCGCGCGCGTGGTCGCCTATTTGATCTTGGTCTCTTTGAACTCGACGTGCTTGCGCGCGACCGGATCGTACTTCTTCATGGTGAGCTTCTCAGTCTGCGTGCGCGAATTCTTCTTCGTCACGTAGTAGTAGCCCGTGCCGGCCGTGCTCTCGAGCTTGATTTTCAGTGTGGTCGCCTTGGCCATGTCGAAGGTCCTTCGGGATCTCGTGAAGTGAGCAGGAACCTACCGGGAAAGCAGGGGAAGTCAAGCGTTACCGGAGACGGACGCCTCATCCCGGACAAGCGGCGGCCTTGTGGGCCTGCTACGTCCATGTCTGCAATCCGCCCATGTTTGAACTCCCGGACAGTGCGCGCTGAAAGCGCGTCATGTGATCCGGGATCCGGCAGTTCATCGCATGAGCTTCTGATGCGGATTCCCGCCTTCGCGGAAATTTCGGCTCCTTGTTTTGATGCCGCCTCTGAAGCCGGCTCCCGCGCAGGCGGGGGCCAGAATGACGATAAGAAAGACACAAAGACGGTTTAGATCGTCATCCCGGACAAGGGACGGCCACGGCGGCAGGTGTGGTACTGCGTTCGACCCGGCCCGCGATCCGGGATCCAGAACCCGGCAGCGTTCTGTATGGCACGTCCGCACTGGATTCCGGCGTTCGCCGGAATGACGATGTTGGGGCAAGGCGACGATAACCGTCATCCCATCCAATACGTGACTCGACGTCCTTCGTTCTTTCCGTCACCCCCCGATTCAGTCCGGGGGTCCACTCCATTGGCAGTTCGCCGATTAGACAGGTCACGGAATGGATCATGTACAGGGTTGTGATACTTCGGTCCTGCAAAGAAGAAGGGGGCGCCGAAGCTTCCCCCTGAGGCGGTAAAAGGACGGCAGTATCAGGGACAGGTCGGCTGCGGCGCGACGTCGAAGTTGAAGGCGCCAGTCTGCGCGCCGCTGTTCATGATTGCCAGACAAAGCAGAACAAGCGATCAGGTCGCCAGATGCCTCAGACATATGTCAAAACTATTGATAATCGTGTTTGATCACTAATATCTATATCGAAAATTGTGGTGGGCGTGTAGTTTATTATGTGGATGAAGGAAGGGCTTGGTTTAAGAGGGGTTAGGTGACCGTGACTCTGAGTAAGTTAAATAGATCAACTTTTTTATCATTAATACCATGAATAGCTGAAGGGCTACATACGATATTGCGTTGCTTGAGTGCATCTATAACTTTTTGGTTATAACAATGCTCTAACCCTTCCGGATAAGAATAATGATTTATATGACGTAATTGGCCTTTTTCTTTGAGTAAAATCAGGCTGTGATCAATTTCATAACTCAAATCGTTATCATTTAGATAAGACATAATCGGATGTGTATGTGTATGTCCGCCAATGGTACTGCCTTGAATTTTGGAAAGTTCTTTGACCTGTGACCAATTTAACTTTTGATCAAGTGGATGCGTGCTAGACCAGATTTCATCAAAGCCAAGTTGATTTTGTATCTGTGTTGCAATTTCATCTGGGTTGAGGGATGGCGTTGTTTTAACATGCAGTCTGACATTGTCTAGAAAACGCCGTTTTTCCTCAATATTTTTGAAGCTTTCTTCTCCCCAGGGAAGGGATAGTTTTTCTACAGGTGATTCTTCCACAACCAGTTCTATGCGGTCAATCCATGACATGCGATTTTGATCTATAAAATCTGTTGTAATGTAATAAGTTGCAGGAATATTCAAGGATTCCAAGATAGGCGCCGCAACGGTTAGATTATTTTCAAATCCATCATCAAAAGTAATTGCGAAAGATTTTGGAGGTAAAGCTCTACCTTCTATTTTAGCGTTCACAATATCATCCATAGAAACTGGTGTCCCACCAGCCTCAAGGAGTGTTTTCAGGAAGGCTATAAAATCCGTATCAGGAATATGTTTACGCGTATAATTTCTAACCTTGGTTTCCGCATTCTTATGTACGCCATGTAGCAGGTAAATGGCATAGGTGTTGTCGGTAAGGAATTCTGTATAATTCACTTATAAGTTCTTCGTGTAATTTGCGAATTTTTGAACGCATAATTCTTTTAATTGTGGTGGCATGAACGAATAATATCGCCCTTTTTGCTCTTGAGGTGAAGTCTTAATGAATCCTTTTTGTTTTAATGTATTTAAAGCGGACTTGCATAAATTTACGCAGGTTTCGGTATTTCTGGCGCGAAGTTCTGTTAACGGCATATTGGGTTGTATTGAAAGAGCCGCTATATCGACAATATCACCTGTATCTAATTGATCATCTAAAATATGAAGGGAGGTTTTTAGATTATCATAATCCCCATGATAAATGGCCCAAAGATGTGTATCTAAACCTCGATAAGCTTGTGGGTCACCGCCATGTAGGTTGAGAATATAACCACAACTGTTAATCGTCTCTCTTGCTAATTTTCTGGTTCCAAAGGCGATACTTAAATCAGGATTATAGTGCCGAATAGCGTCACTAAATTCTTTATCGTTGATATTTTTAAAACTCTGAGTTTCTGCATAATCATGAATGGAAGAAGACTTATCACTGAACCAAAAGTGCTGCTCATAAACATCTCTCTCGGCCTCGAAAGGGTGAGATGTTTTAAAAGGAGGTTGAACGGATTCTTTCTCTTCAAACACATAAAGCGTAATATCTAACTCATTTAAACATTTCACAAAATAAGCATGATGCAATGTGTTTGTTGTAAGGATAGCGACTTTCATTTTTGAAGCATTTATATGATATTTTTATAAAATAATTATAGAGCCGACAGATTTGCGCGCTGATTTGCCAAAAGAAAAGACAGAAATCTTAAGAGGCCGGATTCCCTTTAGTATTTTTGAGAACTATTCCCACTCAATCGTTCCGGGAGGTTTAGATGTGTAATCATAACAAACCCGATTGATGCCGCGCACTCCATTGACAATGCGTGTCGCTGTCAGGAAAGCAGGTTCAAATGGATATACAGCCGCTGTCAAGCCATCTGTAGATGTTACCGGACGCATGTTGACGGCCATCCCGGCACGCCTCGGGGGTAGATTCTTGTTATCTGACAATAATTTACCTGCGCGTGCCGGTCACAAACAAGAAAGTGCACTGAAATGTGACCGAATTCGCCCGTTTGGCGTGCTGATTTCTTATTGAGTGTGGCTTTTCGGGCGCAATTAATCAGCAATTATGGGCGTATTTACAATGAATTACACGCATTAGTGGCGGTTAGTTGAGCTGGGCGTATCATGAGGCTCGGGCACGTCTCTGCCCGCTTTCAAGGTCGGAATCCAGAGCGTTCACAGCATTGCATGGGGCACGTCTGAACTGGATTCCGGCTGAAGCCTGCCCCCGCGCAGGCGGGGGCCGGAATGACGAGAAGAAAGGCACGAAGACGGTTTAGAGCGTCATCCCGGACAAGCGGCGGCCGAGGTGATCAATATGCCCATGCGCGATCCGGGATCCAGGCGCAAGCAGCGTTGCGTGTGGCACGTCCGCACTGGATTGCCGCCTTCGCGGCAGTCAGACCAGATCGGCTCCGAAGTTGCGCGCCGTATCGTGAAATACCGCATGGAGATGAAGCGGCTGGTTGAAAAGGCTGGCAAATTCAATGAGCAGAGCCGACCCGGTCAGCCGATAATAGATCGAACCGTCGAGATCTTCTCCGCCCCAGGCAAAGCGCACCGCCGCCATGTCCTGCTCTTTCAACCGCGCAGCCTGGATACCCGCCAGGGGCGCGGGCAAAACCTCCGTTGTGTAGACCTCGATGAGGCGGACCGCCATATCGGCTTGCTGTTGAGTCAGGTCGCCGAGCGGCACGCCTGCAGCCTCCGCGGCGACCTGCTGTTCCGCCCCGCGATTTGAGCGGATGTTCCCCGGTGAGTTGGCCCACACCAGAGCCTTGCGCCGGCTTGCCCTTGCAAGGTCGCCGAAAAGCCGCCGACCGAGCACCTCTTCTTCCTTCAGCACCACGAGACCGCGATGGGGCCCCGACGGGACGCTGTTGGGTTCGGAAGAAAACGAACTCGGGGTGGTTGAGACCACCTCGTCGTTGCGCAAGGTGAACGTAAGGGACAGGTGGTGTCCTTCCCAACGCCACGACCAGGCGCCTGAACTGACGGGGGTTCCATAGATCTGGATACAGAACCGCTCACGGTTTCGGTCGCGCGAACCTTTGCCCCATTCATCCCTGAGGATGTCCTGTTGAAGCATGATGTTCATCGCTTTTTCGAGGCCTAGGCGGCTGGTTCCGCTTGCGAGCAGATCAAGCGCCAGGTCCTTCTGGACCGCTGTCATCTGCTCCAGGGCGAGGCCGGGTGCGCGGCGCGAACCGAGCATGAAATTCCACGCCTTGCGATTGCTGCCGCTGAACGGAAAAAGGGCCGAGTCGCGTTGTTGTCCGTCAAGCTTGTCCAGGAGCGCCACCGCCCGTTGTCGCATTGTGGCGCCCGGGGAAGCATTCTGTGCGCCTGCTGGTCCGGGGATGGTCGCTGACAAGGCGGCGGCGGCACTTGTCGTCAGAAATGTGCGGCGATCGATACCCATTTCCGATATCTCCTGTTGGCCATTGTGAATGACTCTGGGGGCTCGTGGTTGCGGTGCCAAGTCAAACTTCCGCGAGCCGCGCCGCGATACTGATACCCGTTGCAGCCGTTGCGCGCTGGAATACCGATTCGCGCTGTGTTGCCGGGCTATGCACGGCACACGACAGGCGGCAAAGAGCCATCCAATGCGGAAATGCTGGTCCCTCAAACCCAGGAAGTGCTCAATATTTGGGCAGACTTCGTCTTACTGTTGCACGTTGATCACAGTTCCAATGCAAATCGGTTATCGGGGTGATCAATACGTTGACCGCGTCCTTTCGACTCCGCAACCATAGTCAGAATCTGGGGCTGGGTATGCGTATACGCAATCAATACAGACATTTATCTATGTCGCGGACGGGACCACGATACGTGTTGTGGGTCATCACAGCCGTCGTGTTTCCCGTTGTCTTCGCGCTCAATGTGTATCTTGCAGATGATGCCCGGGCTCAGGCGATCCTGAATGTCACTTGCGCGCAACTTGACCCGGCTCGGGGCGGGACGCCACTGCTCAATACGGGAGCCGACGTCAATTTGACGGTTGCTCTCGGCGATCAGATCACCATCACCAGTCCCGCCGGTCCTCCCAATGATGTGAGTTTCACGCCTCCCGGCGGCGGGGCTCCTATCTTCACGCCGTCGCCCGCGGTCATCAACGTCGGCCCCGGTCAGGTCGGCGTGTTTGTTATTGGATCGTTCGCGAATATCAGCTGCACGGTCGCGCCGACCCCCAGGGAAAAGTCAGAGACGACGGACGGTCTCTTTTCGACGTTTGTGCGAACCGACCGTTCAATTCTGGACAGCATCCAAATCCCGGTAGCCGTTCCCCGAACCTACAAACCGGCCAGCGACAAGGTGCTGAAGTTCGTGCCGAGCACGGCAACGCCGAATGTCTATCGCGAAACGTTCGGTCTCCAGTCCGGTCCTCCGGGGCTTGCGGCGTTCGGCGACAAGCGGACGTCCGACAGTTTCCAGTTCAGCTTTGACTTGAAGTCCATGATGGCCAGGAAGGATGCGAACCGTGCTTCGGGTTTTGACGGAAGGGGCAATGGCGAAGCGGTCTATCAGGGCCCATGGAACGGCTGGGTATCGGGCCGCTACACGGAGTTCGATGATGACGATGCCGGTGCCGACCGGGACGGCCATCAGTGGTCGGTCGTATCGGGGGTCAGCTATCAGACAGACAGCGGCGCGTCATTCGGTGCCTTTGCGCGGGTGCGCGAGGGCGAAGTGGACTCGAATGCGCTAAATGCCAAGCTCGACAGCGATTTTTACGGCGGCGGTGCGTTCGTGAGCGCGCCGCTCGCGGGAGGCGTCAGACTGACGGGTGCAGCGCTCTACGAGGCCGGTGACAACGACATCTCGATAGAAGGCGCGACAGGGAGCTTCGACAGCGACCAGTGGACGGTGGAAGGCCGCATCGACAAACGCATCATGCGCGGGCGGTACTGGATCGAGCCGGCGATAGGCCTGCTCTACACACAGGTTGACCGCGACAGCTACACCGACAGCGCGGGAGCTTTCGTGGCCGGGTCGGAGCTGGAGCTCGGCCGGTTCACCTACGGCCCCAGGATCGGGACGACCATCCAGAGACAGAATGCGCAAATCAAACCCTTTATGCGCATCAATGGCGTTTGGGACTTCGTCAATGACGGCGACTATCTGGTGGCCGGCGGTGCCGTCATCTCGAACGCGTCCACGGCGATAAACCTGGGTGGTGGCGTCGAAGTCGCATTTCTCGGTGGAATGGTCCTCTCAGTCGGTGGTGACTGGTACGGCTTCGCGGATGATCTGGACAGTTGGTCCGTGACGGGGGCCGCGGCCCTGCCGCTCGCCGCACTCGGCTTCGGCAACACGGCCGCTGGTCTCGTCAGCTTCGACCTGGCAGCGAGCCCTGGCGGCGGGAGCGCCAAAGCGCGGATCAGGATACCGCTCGGGGGACAGGCGGAGTAATCCGACCATTCAATCGCGCCTGACGACTTTTCGGGGGCAAAACTGGACGCAGGCTCTTCGAAACGCCCACGTTCGCTGCCGGGCAGATGTCGGCCACTCATTGCAGCGGCTCGGCGAAACCGGTGTCTTGTGTGGGCGTCCTAGTCGGCCAGGTCACGAAAGCTCGCATTCCCGAAAAACCATCCCTCGCTTTTTTGCATCGAATTTCGGATTGCCGCCGTATTGCCGGATTATGTACGGTTCATGACATGCGTCGAAGCTGAGCCACGCCGGTAACACCGCGCACCTGCTTACGCCTGCCGTGTTTGCCGACAAGGGGTAGGACGATGGCCGACGACGTCAACCTGGCTATGCAGTATCTGCAGGAGAACAAGCTGCGCGCGGCCCAAAAGCTGCTGCGCCGTGTGCTCGCCCGCGACCCCAACAACCTGAATGCCATACATATGCTCGGCATCACCTTTCTGCGCTCGGGCAAGCTCGTGCAGGCCGAACGGATTATCAGCAAGGCGGTGCGGGCGCATCCGGATCTCGCATTCGGACACAGCAACCTCGGCGAAGTCTATCGCACGCAGGGCAAGCTGGAGATGGCGGCCGCAAGTTGCCGCAAGGCGCTCGAACTCGATCCGGGTCTGGCGGAAGCGCATGCCAATCTCGGACTTGTCCTGGAACAAACGGGCGAGCTCGAGGAGGCCGTGGTGTCTTATCGTCGTGCCCTGTCCATCTCGCCCGACGATACCAGTACGCATGAATCGCTCGCCGGGGCGCTTTGGCGGCTCGGCGAACTGGAGGCTGCGGAATCATCACTGCGCGAAATACTCATCCGCAAACCCCGAGATCCGGGGCTCCACAACAATCTTGGGCTGGTCTTGCAGGATCAGGACAAACTTGAAGACGCAATTGCCGCCTTTCAGAGAGCGATCGGTCTGGCCCCCGGCCTGTCGGAAGCACACAGCAATCTGGGCGTCGCGCTGAGACGCGTTGGCCGCTATGCCGAGGCGCTCGCGGCCCATGAGGAGGCCTTGAGGCTGAAGCAGGACGTGGCCAAAACCCATCAGGATTATGCCGAGACGTTGCACGAAATCGGCCACACGGAACAGGCCATTACATTGCTTGAGCAAGCGGTGTCGCTTGGATTCGAAACCGCCGAGGACCACTGCCTTCTTGGTGACGCCTACAGATCCATGGGCCGATGGGATGAGGCGATCGACAGTTTTCGGAAAGGCCTCGCGATCGAGCCTGAATTCGCGACCGCGTACCGCCTCATGGTCAACTGCAAGAACCGAGCGGCGGACAACACCGATATTCAGGCCATGCAGTGGCTGTATGACCGGCCGGACTGTCTGCCGGAAGCGAGGGTCCATCTGGCTTTCGCGCTTGGCAAAACGTTTGAGGACCTGGAGGATTATGAGACGGCGTTGACCTATTTTCACGCGGGCAATCGTCTCAAGCGCGAAGCGTTGGACTTTTCATTGTCCGAAACGCAAGATTTCCTGCGGTCTTGCCAGGGCACGTTCAGCCCCGACCTTTTTGCAAGCCGCACGAGTGCGGGAAGCGACAGCGACCGGCCCATCTTTGTGGTCGGCATGCCGCGGTCCGGTACCTCGCTCATCGAACAGATTCTTGCCGGACACCCGGATGTATATGCTGCCGGTGAACTTCGCGATCTTGAAGCGGTCATACGCGCCGCATTCGACCGGTCGGGCCTTTCATTCCCGCACGGGACAGCCGGTCTCGACGATACAACGTTCGCAGATATGTCCACGAGTTATCTTGAGCGGCTTGACGTGCGGCCCGCATGCGACAAGAGCCGCATCGTCGACAAGATGCCCCAGAATTTCTGGTTCATCGGCTTCATCAGGCTCATGATGCCAAATGCGCGCGTTATCCACATCCGGCGCGATCCGATGGATACCTGCTTCTCGATCTACGCGAATTACTTCGCGGGCAGCCACCCTTACGCCTATGAGCTGACAGAGCTCGGCGCCTATTACCGTCTTTACGAGGCAATGATGGCGCATTGGCGGGAGGTCGTGCCGGACAGCATGATCGAGGTCGACTACGAATCCGTAGTGAACGAACCGGAGGTGCAGACACGCAGGCTTCTCGACTTTTGCGGGCTCGGGTTTGATCGCCGCTGCCTGGACTTTCAAAAAACCAAGCGCGCGGTGCGCACCACGAGCTCGTGGCAGGTGCGCCAACCGCTCTATCGCACTTCCATTGCACGTTGGCGGCACTACGAAGAACAGCTGGAACCGTTACGGTCAGCATTGGCCGCGGAAAAGAGCGGCTCCTAGACAGCTTGTGACGAGCGATAAGCGCGCTAATGCGCCTTGTCACGGTCCCGTGGATCAAAGCCATGCATGTAAAGCGCCCATTGATAGTTGACGAGGGCGCCCTTCACGACGGGCAGGGCTGCGATGGTGGTGGCGACGGTGACCGGCAACCAGACGACCGCCTGAAGCCAGTAGGCCGGCTGGTAGGCCAATTCTATGGCCAGGACGATCGGAACGATGATGTGGCCGTTGATCAGAATGGTGAAATAGGGCGGTGCATCGTCGGCGCGGTGATGATGCAGTTCTTCGCCACAATGGCTACAGGTATGGGTAACCTTGAGATACTTGTTGAAAAGCGAGCCGACCCCGCAGTTCGGACAACGCCTGCGCAGGCCGCGTGTGAGTGACTGCATCAGGTCACGGGGCGGGTTCGGTGCGTACTCGACGGCCATTTTCAGTTGCTCCTGCGCTGTCGGCGCCGTGCTGCGCGGCTTTTGCCGGCAGTCTTGCGGCGGGCAGGGCGGCTGCGCGGGCTACCCTCCTTTGGCATATACGCTCCATCGCTTAACATTTCAAACCGTAGGGCGCCCGCACTCGGAACTGCTTCAATGAGCCGCACTGTGACCGCATCGCCCAATGTGAATGACCGTCCCGTGCGCCGGCCAACGAGCGCCTGGCGGCGTTCGTCGTGTTCGAAATAGTCGCCGTCAATGGACGAGGCCGAAACGAACCCGTCGGCGCCGGTCTCGATGAGGCGTACGAACAGCCCGGTCCGCACGGTCCCCGCGACGCGTGCGGTGAAGTCGGCGCCTATGCGGTCGGCGAGGTAATTCGCGATGAGCCGGTCCACGGTCTGGCGTTCGGCGGAGATAGCGCGCCGCTCGAAATCGGAAATCGCCTGCGCCGTATCTTCGAGCGCACCGATTTCAGCATCGCTCAGCCCGTCCTTGCCGAGACCGAGCGCGCGGATCAAGGCGCGATGCACGATGAGGTCGGCATAGCGGCGGATCGGCGAGGTGAAATGCGCGTAGCGGCGCAGATTGAGGCCGAAATGCCCGAAATTCGAAGGGCTGTACTCGGCCTGCGCCTGCGATCGCAGCACCACTTCGCTCACCAGTTCACCGATGTCGTTCTCGCGCGCCTGCGCCAGGATCCGGTTGAACTGTTCAGGCTTCAGCCGTCCGGCCTTCGGCAGGCTGATATCGAGGGTCGCCAAAAACTCCGCCAACGCGACGATCTTCTCGGAAGAGGGTGCGTCATGCGCCCGGTAGATCAACGGCGTGCGATGCGCTTCGAGTGTTTCTGCCGCCGAGACATTGGCCTGGATCATGAACTCTTCAATCAGACGATGCGCTTCCAGGCGCGGCGGCACAATGATGGCGTCCACCTGACCGTCGGAATCAAGAACAACCTTGCGTTCAGGCAGGTCGAGATCAAGTGGCGCGCGCTTGTCACGCGCGGCCGCCAGCGTGCCGTAGGCGGCCCACAGCGGCTTCAGCACGGTTTCGAGGAGCGGCGCCGTCGTGTCGTCCGGCGTGCCGTCCATTGCCGTTTGTGCCTGGGCGTAGTTGAGGCGTGCGCGTGAGCGCATCAGGGCGCGCGTGAAGCGGTGCGATCGCTTGTTGCCATGTTCATCGAACACCATGCGCACGCACATGCAGGCGCGGTCCTCACCCTCGCGGAGCGAGCACAGATCGCTTGAGATGCGCTCCGGCAGCATCGGCACGACGCGATCAGGAAAGTAAACCGAATTGCCGCGCCGCCGTGCTTCATCGTCGAGGCCGCTGGCGCTGTGGACGAAATGGGCGACGTCGGCGATCGCTACACGCACGACCCATCCGCCCGCATTGTCCGGATCGTCGTCCGGCGCCGCCCAGACCGCGTCATCATGATCGCGGGCGTCGGGCGGATCGATGGTCACGAAGGGAACGTCCCGCAAGTCCTCGCGGGTTTTCAGCGTCGGCGGCTTGAGCGCCTCGGCCTCGTCCAGCACGGCCTGCGGAAACTCGTCCGGAATGCCGAGGGCATGCAAGGCAATCAGGCTGACCGCGGCCTCAGCGTCCGGGTTGCCGAAGATCTCGACGACGCGCGCGCGCGTGGCTCCGTAGCGGCGGCTCTTTTCGATTTCGAAGCGCACAAGGTCGCCGTCCGCGGCGCCCTCCGTGTCGCCGTCACGGACCGACCATTCGCGCAGTTGTTTGCGGTCGATGGGATCGATGATCCCGCCGCCGTCGCGCATAGCGCGGAAGATGCCGAGCAGCCGGACCGGCTCGTGGGGCAGGCGCTTGATGATACTGGCCGTGAAACGCACGTCCGCATAGTCGTCATCGAGCGGTTTCAGGCGCGCAAGCACCCGGTCGCCGATGCCGGGCATGGGGCCGGTATCTCTCGCTGAGGTCGGTACGAGGATGCGGGGCGGTGGCGTGTCCTCCTCGTCCCAGCGCGTTGGCAGTGCGATGAACTCGCCGTCGTCGTCGCGCGTGACGATCTCGATGACGGTAACAGATGGCAAGCCGCCGACCTTCGAGATGCGCTTTCGGCCACGGCGGATGAGCCCCTCATCGGCCATCTCGCGCAGCAGCCGTTTGAGCTCGATCCGGTCCGCCCCTTTGATCTGGAAGGCACGCGCGATCTCGCGTTTGCCGGTATCCGCCCCGGCCTGCTGAACGAAGGCGAGGATCTCCTCTTTGGTAGGGAGGGCGCGTGCGGAATGCTTGGCGCGCCTTGAGCGCTGTTTGCGGGTGGATTTCCTGACAGCCACGCCCCTGGACGCCGGCACCTAGGGTGCGGCCTCTTTGGCCGCCGCGGTTGTCTTCTTGCGTTTCGACCCGCCCTTGGAACCACCTTTGCCTTTTGCGGCACGCTCGGCGATCAGGGTCACCGCCTGATCAAGGGTGACCTCTTTCGGCTCCAGCGATTTCGGCAGCGTGGCGTTGACCTTGCCGTGCTTGACATATGGCCCGTAGCGACCGTCGAGCACCTGTATGGGCCCGCCGAGTTCCGGATGCTCGCCGAGGTCTTTCAGCACAGTCGCCTGGCGTGGCGCACGCTTGGTCTTTTTCTCTGCCAGCGCGGTCACTGCACGGTTTATGCCGACCTCGAAGACCTCTTCGGGGCTGTCAAGATTGGCGTACACGCCGTCATGCTGCACAAACGGGCCGTAGCGGCCGATACCGGCGAGGATGGGCTTGCCGGTTTCGGGGTGCAGACCGACTTCGCGGGGCAGGGACAGTAGCGCCAGCGCGCGCTCCAGATCGACGGTGTCGAGATCGAACGTCTTCGGCACCGAGGCGCGCTTCGGTTTTTCATCGCCATTCGCGTCGCCGAGCTGGACGTAGGGGCCGAACCGACCGGACCGCAGGGTCACATCAAGGCTGGTCTCCGGGTCCTGGCCAAGCAGTTTTCCTTCGCCGGACGGTGTCTTTGCCGCTTCTTCGGTGCTCTCGGCGAGCTGACGCGTGAAGCGGCAATCGGGATAGTTCGAGCACCCGATGAAGGCGCCGAACTTGCCGGTCTTGAGGCTCAGGCGCCCGTCTTCGCAGCTCGGGCATTTGCGCGGGTCGGCCTCCGGATCGTCGCCCGGCGGGAAGATGTGCGGCCCAAGCATTTCATTGAGGGCTTCCAGCACCTCGGAAATGCGCAGATCCTTGATTTCGTCGACCGCCGCAAAAAAGTCCCGCCAGAAATCGTGCAGCACGTCCTTCCATTCGAGCTCGCCGGCGGAAATCCGATCAAGTTTTTCCTCCAGGTCGGCGGTGAAATCGAACTCCACATAGCGTTTGAAGAAGCTCTCCAGGAAGGCGATGACCAGACGGCCCTTGTCCTCCGGGATAAGCCGTTTCTTGTCGAGGCGCACATATTCACGGTCGCGCAGAACGTTCAGTGTGGAGGTGTAGGTGGAGGGACGGCCGATACCCAGTTCCTCCATTTTCTTGATGAGGGTCGCCTCTGTGTAGCGCGGCGGCGGTTCGGTGAAGTGCTGCTTCGCCTCGACGGAATGGAGGCTCGGTGTCTCGCCGCGCGCCAGCGCCGGCAGACGGCGGTCGCCGTCACCCTCGCCACTGTCGTCCTTGCCTTCCTCGTAGAGCTTCAGGAAACCGTCAAACTTGACGACGGATCCGTTCGCCCGCAGGCCGTACCGTGTTCCGTCGCTGCCCTGAACCTCGATCTCGGCGACCGTGCGCTCCAGTTCCGCGCTCGACATCTGGCTCGCTACGGCGCGCTGCCAGATTAGGCGGTAGAGCTTGGCCTGATCGGGCTCGAGCATGTCGGCGATGCTCTTGGGGTCCTTTGCGAAATCAACCGGCCGGATCGCCTCGTGGGCCTCCTGTGCGTTCTTCGCCTTGGTCTTGTAGTCGCGCGGCTTGTCCGGAAGGTACGTCGCGCCGAAGGTATCGTTCACCATGTTGCGGCAGGCGGTGATGGCTTCGGGGTCCATCTGCACGCCGTCGGTCCGCATATAGGTGATGAGCCCCTGTGTCGTACCGCCGATATCGATGCCTTCGTAGAGGCGTTGCGCCACCTGCATGGTGTGGCGGGCGCTGAAGCCGAGCTTGCGCGAGGCCTCCTGCTGAAGTGTCGACGTGGTGAACGGGGGCTGCGGATTGCGTTTCTGGGCCTTGCTTTCAACCGAGGCGATCGTGTAGGCGCCGCCTTCGAGACCCGCCTTGTACTTCGATGCCGTCGCTTCGTCGGGAATGTCGTAACGGTCGAGCTTGTTGCCGTCGACCGCAACCAGACGGGCCGCGAAGGCATCGCCTGCGGCGTTCGCAAGACCCGCCTCGATCGACCAGTATTCGCGCGACTTGAAGAGTTCGATCTCCGCTTCCCGGTCGCAGACGAGGCGCAGGGCAACCGACTGTACGCGGCCGGCCGAACGCGCGCCCGGCAGTTTGCGCCACAGCACCGGCGACAAGGTGAAGCCGACGAGATAATCCAGAGCGCGGCGCGCCAGATAGGCGTCGACGAGCGGCGAGTCGATGGTGCGCGGATGCGCCATGGCTTCCGTCACGGCCTGCTTCGTCACCGCGTTGAAGACGACACGTTGCACATCGACGCCCTTGAGCGCCTTCTTCTTTTCCAGCACCTGCAACACATGCCAGGAAATCGCTTCGCCCTCGCGGTCCGGGTCGGTGGCGAGGATGAGCTTTTCCGCGCCCTTCACCGCCTTAGCGATTTCATTGAGGCGTTTGGCCGATTTGGAATCGACCTCCCATTGCATATCGAAATCGGAGTCGGGATTGACCGAGCCGTCCTTGGACGGCAGGTCGCGGACATGGCCATATGAGGCCAGCACCTGATATCCCGAACCGAGATACTTGTTGATGGTCTTGGCCTTCGCCGGGGACTCGACAATGACAACGTTCATATATTGCGTTTCCGGAAACACCGATATTCGAGGTCTGCGTCCCTAAACCGAATTTGCCGCCAGATGCAAGGGACTCGCCGCTCGGGCACGAGGAAAATGGTGAATCGCATCATTGCTGTCAATTGGCCGTATGCATTCTTCCCATTGCAATTTGGTGAAGAGGACACGTTCGTGAACGGGACATGGGGACGTCTGATCCCAGGTCAAGACCGTGGCTGTCTGCGACTTCGACGTTTTTTCGAAACCTGAGGGCTATTTCCTGTCGCCATTGCTCATCAGTGAAACCAGTTGACCGCCGTGGCGTTGCAGCCGGCCCGCGAGATCAAGCTCCAGCAGGACAATCTGGACCTGGCGTGCGGACAGGCCGGTCACGCGCACGACCTCGTCGATATCAACCGGTGAAGGGCCAAGCGCTGAGACGACCTGCTTGCGGTCGGGCTCGTCGATTGCGGCAGGTTTCGGAGGTGCCGCGGCCGCATCCTGTAGGGGTTTATCGTCCGCAGTGAAATCCTGACCGAGGATCGGCGCGAGCGTCTGGAGCACGTCGTCTGCGCATGTCACCAATCCCGCGCCGTCCCGCAACAGTCCGTTCGTGCCTTCGGCGCGCGGGTCCAGCGGGTTGCCGGGGACGGCAAAGACCTCCCGACCAAGCTCGCCGGCCAACCGGGCCGTGATGAGCGACCCCGACCGGGTCGCCGCCTCGACGACGATCACGCCGACGGAGATGCCGGCGATGATCCGGTTGCGCCGTGGAAAATCCTGGCCCCGTTGCCGGTAGCCGAACGGCATTTCGCTCAAAAGAACGCCTTGTATGCCGATTGTCTGATGCAGCTCCTCGTTTTCCGGCGGATAGATCGAGTCGATGCCTCCTGCCAGCACCGCGACGGTCCCGCGATCCAAAGCGGCCGTGTGCGCCGCCGTGTCGATGCCGCGCGCAAGACCGGACGCGATGATAAACCCCTGGGTGCCGAGCTCCTCCGCGAGTCGGCGCGTGAATTTCTGGCCGATGGCCGATGCGTTCCGTGATCCGACAATGGCAACAACCGGCTGCGACAAGAGCTCCGTTTCACCTTTCATGTAGAGAAGGGGTGGCGGCGCCTCGGCCCGCGCCAGCCACGGCGGGTATTCCGGCTCTCCGAAAGCCACCAGAGAGGCGCCCCATTGCGTGGCCCGATCGAGCTCCGCCTCCGCCTTGTCCGGAGGGCATACGGTGACCGCACGCCGCCCACCGCCGCGCGTGAGATCGGGCAGGGCGTCGATTGCCGCGGACGCGCTGCCGAAATGGCTCAGAAGCTCATGAAAGGTGACCGCGCCCACATTGTTGCTGCGGATGAGCCTCAGCCAGGCCAGCCGCTCATCGTCGTCCAAATTCTGGCCACGTCCGGAACATGCGGACCCAACGCCATGTTCAGGACCGGCCAATCTTCGACTCCGTGCCGGACATCAGCCGCCGGATGTTCGCCCAGTGGCGGATGTAGACGAGGACCGACAGCAGCACGAACAGTTCGGCAATCTGCCATTGCCCGAAATAGGCAAGCAGCGCGGGCGTTGCAGCCGACGCGGCCAACGCCGCGAGCGACGAGTAGCGGCTCACACCGGCGACAAGCAGCCAGACCGCGCAGAAGGCGACGGCGACAGGCCAGTAAAGACCGAGCAGGATGCCGATATAGGTTGCGACGCCCTTGCCGCCGCGGAACTTCAACCAGACGGGCGCGAGATGTCCGATGAAGGCGCCGAGGCCCGCGAGGACGCCTGTGTCTGGTCCCCACTGCAGGCCGATGAGCGCCGCCGCCGTGCCCTTAAGCATGTCGGCCGCCAATGTCAGCGCGGCCAGTCCTTTATGGCCGGTCCTTAAGACGTTGGTTGCGCCGATATTGCGCGAGCCGATTTCGCGGATGTCTTCCGTTCCGGCAAGTCGGGTGAAGATCAGCCCGAACGGAATGGAGCCCAGCAGATATCCAACGGCCAGGGCGGCAAGATAGTACGGAAGAGAGACGCCCCAATCGATCGGGTCCGGCATGAAGTGATCCCCCAAAATGCGCCGGTATCTTGCGCGCTGCCGCGCGGTTCCGGCAAGCGCTCAGTTCTCGTCGTTCAGGGCGTAGACGGTGTTGCCGTTCACCAGCGTGCGCACCACCCGGCCCTGGAGCTGGCTTTCGTCGAACGGCGTGTTCTTTGATTTTGATTGAAGCAGTTCCGGATCGACGACCCATGGCGTGTCCAGGTCGACGACGATCAGGTCGGCGGAAGCGTCCTTCTCAAGCCGGCCGGCGGGGAGATCGAGCAGGTCAGCCGGGGTGCTGGTCATTGCGCGCAGCAGGGGGCCGAGTTCGATGTGTCCTGCGTGATAGAGGCGGAGCGCGGCCGGCAGCAGCGTCTCCAGTCCGATCGCGCCATCCTCGGCTTCCGCAAAGGGCCGACGCTTGACGTCGGCGTCCTTGGGGTTGTGCCCGGACACAATGACGTCGATATCGCCCGACGCGAGGCCGTCGACCATCGCCATGCGGTCTTCCTCCCGGCGCAGCGGCGGGCGGACCTTCAGGAACGTCCGGTAAGACCCGATGTCGTTTTCATTGAGTGTGAGGTGATTTATCGAGACGCCACAGGTGACGTTGAGCCCCCGGTCCTTGGCGCGCCGGATAACGTCGAGCGAGGACGCGGTCGAAATCTGCGCTGCGTGATAGCGCGCACCTGTGAGCTCCGCGAGCTCCATGTCACGCTGCAGCATGATCACCTCGGCCGAGGCCGGTATGCCGGGCAGGCCGAGCCGGCTGGACACCTCGCCCTCGTTCATGACGCCCGATCCGGCAAGCTCCGGATCCTCCGTGCTGTGCACGATCAGTGCGCCGAAATCCTTGGCATAATCGAGCGTGCGGCGCATGACGCGCGCGCTCGCGATGCTGGTAGCGCCGTTGGTGAATGCGACGGCACCGGCGTCCCCGAGCAGGCCGATCTCCGTCATTTCCTTGCCCTCGAGCCCCCGGGTTGCCGCGGCCATGGGGTGGACGTGGACAATAGCGGTGTCGCGGGCGCGCCGCTCGATGAAGTCGACGAGCGCCATGTCGTCGATCACCGGGTTGGTGTCCGGCATGCAGATGATTGTCGTCACCCCGCCGACGGCGGCGGCGCGGCTTGCGGTCGCCAGCGTCTCGCGATGCTCAAAGCCGGGCTCGCCGGTATACACCAGCATGTCGATCAGGCCGGGGCACAGGACATGGCCGCCGCAGTCGATGACACTGAAGCCCTCGGGCGCATTGCGCCGCAAATCCGGGCCGATCTCCGCGATCCTGCCTTTCCGGATGGTGAGGCCGCCGGCTTCGTCGCGGCCGGTTGCGGGATCGAGAAGCCGTGCATTGATCAGGGCGATCTTGTCGCCGGGTTTCGACCCGACCTTTTTCTTCTTTCGTTTGGCGACAAGCGGCTTGGTCATCATGTCACTTGTTCGGCAGGTGCCGGCTCAGGGCCTGCAGCACGGCCATCCGTACGGCCACACCCATTTCCACCTGCTCGGAGATGACGCTGCGGTTGTCGTCGGCGACGGCGGAGTCGATTTCCACGCCGCGGTTCATGGGGCCGGGGTGCATCACCAGCGCATCGGGCTTTGCCAGCTTGAGCTTGTCGTGGTCGAGCCCGAAGAAATGGAAATACTCCCGCACGCTCGGCACGAACGATCCGGACATGCGCTCAAGCTGGAGCCGCAGCATCATGATGATATCCGCGCCGTCGAGGCCTTCTTCCATGGAGGTGAACACTTCAGCACCCAGCCGGTCCGCGAAGGGCGGCAGAAGGGTCGAGGGTGCGACGATCCTCACCCGTGCCCCGAGGGCATTCAGGAGGATGATATTCGAGCGCGCGACACGTGAGTGCAGAACGTCGCCGCAGATGACGACGGTCAGCCCGGCGATCCGGCCCTTGTTGCGGCGGATGGTGAGTGCGTCTAGCAGCGCTTGCGTGGGGTGTTCGTGGCTGCCGTCGCCCGCATTGATGACGGAACAGCTGACCTTCTGCGACAGAAGCTCGACCGCGCCGGCGGCAAAATGGCGGACGACGAGGATATCCGGGCGCATGGCGTTCAGCGTCATGGCGGTGTCGATCACCGTCTCGCCCTTCTTGATCGAGGACGAGCCGACCGACATGTTCATGACATCCGCGCCGAGGCGCTTGCCGGCAAGTTCGAACGAGCTCTGAGTGCGCGTGGAGGCTTCAAAGAAAAGATTGATCTGGGTGCGGCCGCGCAGGCTGTCCTGCTTCTTGCTGACCTGACGGCTGAGCTCGACCGCATCATCGGCGAGATCGAGGAGTCCCTCGATCTCCGCAGGCGTCAGACCTTCAATTCCAAGAAGATGGCGGTGCGGATAGAAAAAGCTCGTTGGTGCGGCCGCTATGCTCATTAAAGCGGACTGTATATGCCGAGTCCCGATATACGGCAAGCACAGGTTGAAGCCATGTTAGACTGTGGTTAGCGGACAGGAGGCGCATATGGATCAAGTTACGCCCCAAACCCCGAAAAACCTCAATCAGAGCCCGCCGTTCGCGGACATCAACCTGTACGAAACCGACCTGGTTCTTCAGGGCTGCGCGGTGCGCGAGGGTGCCGCGCACGCGGAGGACGAGTTGCGTGCATTCGGCGCCATTACGGGAAGCGCGGAGAATCTGGCGCGCGGTGCACGGGCCAACACGCGCTTACCGGTGCTTGAACGGGATACCGCCCATGAGGGGATTGGCAACGGGATCGTGGTGTACGATCCCTCCTATCACGAGCTGATGGCCATCAGCATGAAGGCCGGGCTGCACTGTTCGACATGGCAGCAGCTTGTATCGGGCGTGGCGCCGAAGCCCGGTGCGCATGTGGCGCGTGCTGCGGCGTTCTTCATGGCGGCCCAGATGGAGGCCGGCCATTGTTGCCCCGTCACAATGACCCACGCCGGTGTTGCGGTTTTGCAGCGGCAGCCGGAAATTCTCGATGCATGGCTGCCGAAGATCCTGGCCCGCAAATATGATCCGGCTTTCGCGCCGGTCGCGGACAAATCCGCCGTGACGCTCGGCATGGGCATGACCGAGATGCAGGGCGGGACCGATGTGCGCGCCAACCTGACACGCGCGGAACCTCTGGAAGGTGGAGGGCCGGGTACGCTGTACTCGATCTCCGGGCACAAATACTTCATGTCGGCGCCGATGAGCGATGCGTTTCTTGTGCTGGCGCAGGCGCCGGGCGGGCTCTCCTGCTTCCTCATGCCGCGCTTTCTGCCCGACGGCACCCCCAACGCCATCGATTTCGTGACCCTGAAGGACAAGCTTGGCAACCGCTCCAACGCCTCGTCCGAGGTCGAGTTCCACGATGCCCAGGGCTGGCTCATCGGCCGGGAAGGGCGCGGTGTGCGCACGATTGTCGGCATGGTCACCCTGACGCGGCTCGATTGTGCCGTGTCGTCAGCGGGGTTGATGCGTTTCGCACTGGCAGATGCGATCCATCACTGCCGCCACCGGGCCGTGTTCGGCAAGAAGCTCGTCGAACAGCCGATGATGGCGCGGGTTCTGGCGCACATGGCCTTGCACAGCGAGGCGGCGACCATGCTGGCGATGCGTCTGGCGCGGTCCTATGACGGCGTTCAGGACGAAAAGGAAGCGGCCTTTAGACGGCTCATGACCCCGGTCATCAAGTACTGGGTGTGCAAGACGGCACCCAACTTCGCATATGAGGCGATGGAGTGTCTCGGCGGTATTGGCTACGTCGAGGACGCATCGCCTCTGGCGCGTCTCTACCGTGAAGTGCCCGTCAACGCGATCTGGGAAGGGTCGGGCAATGTCATGTGTCTCGATGTCCTGCGCGTACTCAAGCGCTTGCCGGAGAGCGTCGAGCTCGTGCTGGGCGAGTTCGCCGATGCGCCGGGCGGCGAACGCCGGGTGCGTGCGCAACTCGGGCAGTTCAAGGATCTCGTGTCGCGGCCGGAAACCCTCGAAGGCAATGGCCGGGTGCTCGCCGGCCTGCTGGCCGACCTCGCCATTGCGACGCTGATGGTCACGAATGCGCCGGCGAACGTCGCCGACGCGTATCTCTCGGCGCGCGATGCGGCTGCCGACGATGCGCTGTTCGGGTCGGTAGAGCTGACGGGCGATCCGGCGGGCATCCTCGAGCGTGCCTTGCCCGAATGACTTCAAGCCTAAGGCGCTGAAGTACCGGAAATCGTCGCCAGCGCGTGTGACCGGTACTCGCGGCGGTAGACGATCAGGACGACGGCCAGTGTTGTCAGCATGAAGACGAGCGGGTGGATGAACCAACCGAGTGTGGCAATGCCGAAATAATAGGCCCGGAGTCCCGCATTGGCATGGCGGCCAACGTTTCCGGCCAGTTCCGCCGCGCGTGCCGCGTGATCGGCGCATTGCTTCTTGTTTTTCGCGGTCGCGATAGGCGTCGCGCCGATCATGATGCCGGTATAGTGAGAGAGCCGGTACGCCCAGGCAAACTTGAAGAACGCGTAGATGAAGATGCCCATCAGGAAGAGCGTCTTCATCTGCCACATGAAGACAGTGGTCTGGCGCAGGAACGGAAACTTGGCGGCCAGCAACTGCAGCTCAACAACGCTTCCGAACAGCGCCGCGAGCGCGCCCGTCACGAGAACCGACGTCGAGGCGAAGAACGAATTGCCGCGCGCGAGGTTGGCCAGCACCTGAATGTCGACCATGCGGTTGTCCCGCATGGCCATGTTGGCCATCCATTCCTCGCGCCTCTGGTTGATGGCCTGGACAATTCCACCATGGGACAGGAAGCCCTTGTTGGTGGCAAAGGCGTATCCGATGGTCATTAGAAAGAACCAGGCCACCGCAACGATGTCGAGAATGGTCACTCCTGACATGGCCGGTTCTCCTCAGCTCTCGTTTGCCGCGATGTTGCTCAGGCGGTCGAGGGCCCCCTGCAGGATGAAGGCGGCCGCCATCTTGTCGATAACCTCGGCCCGGCGCTTTCGGCTGGTGTCGGCTTCCAGAAGCGTGCGCTCCGCCGCCACGGTCGACAGGCGCTCATCCCAATAGACCACGGGCAGATCGGTGTGCTGGCGCAGGTTGCGGACGAATGCCCGGGTTGCCTGGCTGCGCGGGCCCTCCGAGCCGTCAAGGTTCAGTGGCAGCCCAATGACAAGTGCCGAGACATCATGCTTTTCGACGGCTTCCATGAGCAATTTGACGTCTTGTGTGAATTTCTTCCGGGGGATGGTCTCAAGGGGCGAGGCCACGCGGCGGGACGTATCGGAGAGGGCGAGGCCGATGGTCTTCGTGCCGAGGTCCAGACCGAGAAGGCGGGTCCCGGCCGGCAGGTGCGCGGCAAGGCCTTCAAGCGTCAGCGTTTCGGTTTCGGCCATATGGTGGTGTCCAGGACAGGCGCGGCATAACGCACCGATTTAATTCCCGATCTTGTTGTTGGAACCGGTTGCGGCTTTATACTGCACGCAATACTGAAAACAACGCCAACCATCCTACATCGCATTGGAGGGACTTATGAAACTGACCTGGCTCGGGCACTCGGCCTTTCGCATCGAAACAGGATCGAGCGTGCTGCTGATCGATCCTTTCCTGACCGGAAACGGCGTCTTCGAGGAGAGCGGCACGCCGATCGAACAGGCCCGCGACGGCACCACCCACATCGCCCTCACACACGGGCACGACGACCATGTGGGCGATACGGTCGATATCGCCAAACGCACCAATGCGACCGTGATCGGCGTGTTCGAACTGGTCAGCCACCTCGCGAACAAGGGTGTGGAAAAAATGGAGCCGGCCAACCCGGGCGGCACCATCGATTGCGGCGATTTCGACGTGAGCTTCGTCAAGGCGTACCACTCCGCCAGCACCATGGTCGACGGCGTGCCCATCTATCTCGGTAATCCGTGCGGGCTTGTGATCCGCTCCAAGGGCGGACCGACCGTGTATCACATGGGCGACACGGAGATTTTCGGCGACATGGGCCTGATCAACGAGATTTTTGAGCCGAAGGTCGGGCTCGTGCCGGTCGGTGACCGCTTCACCATGGGCGCGCGCACCGCGGCGATGGCGTGCGGCAAATTCTTCAAGTTCGATACCGTGATCCCGATCCACTACGGCACGTTCCCGATCATCGACCAGACCCCCGATAAGTTCATCGACCATGCGAAGGGGCAGAACGTGGTGGTTGCGAAAGTCGGGGAAGCGATCGACCTGTAAGCAGGGCCTGTACTTTTAAGCCGGAAGATCTGCCAGTCGGCGTGCCGCAAGTGCGGGCGGCGATATACACATGGTCGCGCCGTGTTGCGTAGAACGGGCATCCTTGCGCTAAGCGGATTCAGCCCGTTCCACGTTTTCCGTGAATGCCGCCAGACTGGTTTTCTGCCGGCCGCGCTCATCGAAATTGTCAGGATCGAGCCACTGGCAAAAGGCACGCTCGAGCAAGGGCCATTCGCGGTCGAGAATGGAATACCAGGCGCTATCCCGATTGCGGCCCTTGTAGACCGTTGCCTGGCGGAAGATCCCTTCAAAGCGAAAACCGAGCCGTTCGGCCGCGCGCCGTGACGGCGCATTGAGGGCATCGCATTTCCACTCATACCGGCGATAGCCGAGCTCGGAAAAGACCCGCCGCATCATCAGGAACATCGCCTCGGTGGCGGCGGGCCGGCGTTGCAGCAGGGGTGAATAGTGAATGTGCCCGGTTTCGATAACGCCGACTGCCGGCTCGATCCGGAGGTAGCTCGCGACGCCGACGGCGTCGTCCGTGTCGTTGTCCACAATCGCATGAAAGAAGGGATCATTGCCCGTGCAGGATGCAGCCATCCAGTCGCGGAGACCGGCTTCGGTCTCGAACGGGCCATAACCGAGATAGGTCCAGTTCCGGTTGTCCTTGTCCATGCGAAAAGCCTTGAACAGCGCGCTTGCATGAACATCGATATCGAGCGGTTCAACACGGCAGAATGCCCCTTCCATCGGTGTATGAGGCGGTGGCGAAACGGGTTGCCAGTCCGGGACTGGATGGCCAATGGGCTGGCCGAGAGAGTTTGTAAGCACATTCGCTCCGTGACGGCTTCTGGCGACATATGGCGCAACGGTAGTCGCTAATTTGGCACCTTGAATAGTTCCATTTTCCGGATTCATTTAGGGCCAATCACACGAAGCGGGGGGACCAGGCCTTACGGTGCCTTCGAAGCCTCGCTCGACGACCCCAGATCTGACGCGGACGGGCAGCGGAAGACATCGCGCGGGGATATGACATAGAGAGGCACAACAAGGATGGCGGCTACTCGTCTATGAGCGGACAGGTGCGGAGGCGAGTGGTGGCAGAGTTCAGACCTTTTGCACTTCCAAATAAAGCATCGCATGGTCGGAATATTTTTTGACCCATTCCTTTCGCCCGGCATCGGTATTTTTGTTGTTCCAGCCGGAAACGCGAACCTCTTTACCGCCAAATGTCTTGAATTTTAAATGATCCATGGCCACGACATGGTCCAAATCACTCTCCCCATATTCCTCGCTCCAATATGTCGCTGAGTGATCTTTGCTTAGCAAACGCATGTTGCGTCTTTTGGCGGCTGCAGCCAGTTCCTTTATCTCTCGCCCGCCGCTTATATCCTTGTCCGAACCGAAATAGTTCATTCCCATCGTGTTGAGGTCGCCAAGAAAGATGTAGTTTGGGGTTTCGCCGTCTATTGCATCCTTAAGAACGTTTCTGAAATCAAACGCCTTTTTGGTCATGTAATTGCGTATGCCAAACCCTCTCGGGTCGGGCATTGATTTCACGTGGAGAAAAAGTAGGGGATAGGCTTCACCGTCAACCATCGGCGTTACCAATAAACCAGGACGAAGAGTGGTTTGGCCCGCCTGGAATTCGTTCTTCTGGGTGATGAAAGCGGGCAGGGATTTTCGAATTCCAACCAGGATTTCCTGCATCTGCTCGCCTTCAGTTATGAAAAAGAAGTGATCAGGCAATTCCTTCATCAATTCTGCGGCAACCAAGCTGCTTCGAACTTCAATAATAGCGACTATATCGGCTTTAGAAGCAGCAATTTTCTTTATGATCGGCTTGATTTTTTTCTTTGGTTTTTTCTTCTTTTTGTCTGTGGCTCCGAAATGTTCAACATTCCAAACCAATATTGAAAATGCTTTTGCCATTTCAATAGTCCAACATCAAAAAAAGAACAGATTAAGGTGTATCATAGTATATATTTTATATGCATCCAAGTCGTTATTCTTCTCGAATATCTTAATTCGAACAATTTGGAAAAGAACTGTCCCCTGGGTCATGATGGTTAATGTGATGCCAAATTGATTTGCGGCTGTTCCGCGTCCGAAAACGGACATGTCAGCAGGTCTTTCAAACCACACCTGGAGAATTGGCGGAATTGCGCGGTGCGTTCCGAGCCGAGCAAATGTGGGAATTGCCGTCCATTCTGAACGTGCTGTATCTGTCCGCACCTGTGATAGATCAGAAGCAAGTCACAGGCCCCCCGGGCGTGGCGGACGGGTTGAAAGCAAAAACAACTTCAAAGCAGGGAGTGAAACGGGAGCATGACAGGCAAACTTCTCGATGAATCGGCCAAGGGCGTTTACGTCATCGCGGCGACGCCGTTCACCGAGTCCGGTGAGGTGGATTTCGACAGCGTCGACAGTCTGACGGACTTCTATATCGACCAGGGTGTACACGGAATGACGGTCCTCGGCGTGATGGGCGAGGCGCCGAAGTTGACGGACTCCGAGCAGACCGAGCTTATGCAGCGCTACATCAAACGGGTCGGCGGGCGCGTTCCGGTGATCGTTGGGGTCTCCAATCCCGGCATCGACAATCTGGCGGCGTTGTCCAAGGCGTCGATGGATGCGGGCGCCGCCGGCGTGATGGTTGCCGGTATCGGCGGCCTGAAAACCGATGAGCAGGTGCTGGGCTATTTCGACAAGGTGATGTCCAAACTCGACGACGCGACGCCCGTCTGTCTGCAGGACTACCCGCCCACCACGACCGTCTATTTCTCCAATGCGGTGATCAACAGGCTGATCACCGATCATCCGCGCATCAAGATGTTCAAGCACGAGGATTGCCCCGGCCACCGCAAGCTGACTGCCCTTCGCAATGCCCCAGACACGGAGGGCGTGCGCCGTGTCTCGATCCTCACGGGTAATGGGGGCCTGTACGTGCCGCAGGAGCTGCGTCGCGGTGCCGACGGCATCATGACGGGCTTTGCGTTCATCGGCTCGCTGGTCAAGGTCTACGAACTGTTCGCGGAAGGGAAGGCGGACGAAGCAGAGGATCTGTTCGATCTTTACCTGCCCCTGATCCGGCACGAACAACAGTTCGGGTTCGGCCTCGCGCTCAGAAAAGAGTCGCTTCGGCGGCTTGGCGCGCTCTCCTGCCCGCTGGCGCGTGCACCGGGCCCGGCAATGGATGCCGACGACACGAAGGAGCTGGAAGCCCTGTTCGACAGGCTGCGCGCGAAACTCCAGGATGCCGGGGAACCGGTGCCCGACGGGATCTAGGGCAGGAGCGGTCTGTTTACAGGTGAAGGTGAGCGGCGGGGGCGTAATTGTCACGCCTGCCGCCGGAAACGCCGGTCCATTTCGGTTGAGTGCGGGTGCGAACGAACGCCGGCGCCGAACGGTTTCAGGTTCGGTCCAAAAATCAGTGTGATGAACGTTACATGACGGTAATCCGCGCGTCAGGCGACCCCGAATAGCTTGGATTTCAGCGAAAAATCTGCGGCGGCGGAAGCGGCGTGCTCGTGTGCAATCCGTCACTTCAAGGCGCTGTTTCCCGCTCACGCACGCCGTGCGGACAACAATTATGACACGCCCGCGAGATGTCCTTCCTTCCGCGGTCACCCACCCCAAATGATAGGGCACGCCGGCGGGCTTCCTCCCAACCGCCTAGAGCCGGTGGTGTGAACGTGAATGAAAAGAACGAAGGAGTATATCCTATGAAGACCACCCTCACAGCTCTCGCTTTGACCGTTTCCGCGTTTGTCATGACCAACGCCGCGTACGCCATCACGAAGGCGGACAAGTTCTGGTACATGCAGTCGCTGGTCGGCAACTAAGCAGTCCTCTTTGGATTGCATTGGGAGGTCGTGGCGGACCGGTTGTTTCGGAGTCTGACGGTCCGTCCCGACCCCAAAAAATCTGACGTACTTCATCCAGTCGTCGAGCCGTTCACCCTCACGGGTGAGCGGCTCTTCGCTTCTAAAAGGCCCCGCGCTCAGCCGCCCGTCACGTCAATGACCTCCGCGCCTGCTGCATCGCGAAGCGTGGCGGGGGACACCTCGAACACCGCCTTCGGCGTACCGGCCGCGGCCCAGACCGTTTCGAAGGCAAGCAGGTCGCCGTCCATATAGGTAGCGAGCGGCGTCTTGTGGGCCAGCGGCGGGATACCGCCGATGGCATACCCTGTTGTTTCCCGAACGAAGTCCGCATCGGGCCTGGCGAGCGGCTCGCCGATCGTGGCGGCGACGCCTTTCTCGTTCACGCGGTTGGGACCGGACACGAGCAGAAGGTACGGCTTTCCGCTCCGCGCCCCTTGAAAGACGAGCGACTTGACGATCCGCTCCACGGTGCAGCCGCACGCCCGGGCCGCGTCCTCGGCTGTCCGTGTGCTGTCCGCCATGACGCGAATCTCGACGTCGATGCCGCAGCTCTTCGCGCCGTCGACGAACCGCTTGTTGGCATCGCTCAATTCGGCCATTGCCGGTTCCCGTGTCAGCTGTGTTGCGCAGGGATATCGCGCGAGCTATGAGTGCACCCTCAACAATCGACTTTCAAGAGTGAAGGCGACTTCATGGAAATTGACGACGCGACGGTGCGCAAGATCGCCCGGCTCGCACGCATCAAGGTCGACGATGCGGAGGCGAAGACGCTCAAGGGCGAACTCACCGGTATCCTCGACTGGGTCGAACAGCTGGACGAGGTGGAGACCGACGGTGTCGAGCCGATGACGTGCGTCACCGAGATGGAAATGCACATGCGTACGGACAAGGTGACGGACGGCGGGTATCCGGAAGAAATCGTTCGAAACGCCCCGCAACACGCGGGCACGTTCTTCGTCGTACCCAAGGTCGTGGAGTGAGCCGGTGAGCGATCCCACGCGTCTCTCCATAGCCGAAACACGCGACGCATTGGCAGCCAGGGAGCTGTCGGCCGAGGAGCTGACGCAGGCGCACATTCAGGCCATTGACGGCGGCAACGCGGCGCTGAACGCGTTCATTCTGCCGACGCCGGATCATGCGCTTGAGATGGCGCGGGCGAGCGACGAGCGGCTGGCAAAAGGCGAGGCGGGACCGTTGGAGGGAATTCCGCTCGGCATCAAGGACCTGTTCTGCACGAAGGGTGTGCGGACCACGGCCTGTTCGCACATCCTCGACGGGTTCGAGCCGGGCTATGAATCGACTGTCACGCGGAACCTCTGGAACGCTGGCGCGGTGATGCTCGGCAAGCTCAACTGCGACGAGTTCGCCATGGGGTCTTCCAACGAAACGAGCTACTACGAACCCGTCATCAATCCATGGCGGCGTTCGGGAAGCGATGCGAAGCTCGTTCCGGGCGGATCGTCCGGCGGGTCGGCGAGCGCGGTCGCGGCCTGTCTGGCCCAGGGTGCCACGGCGACGGATACCGGCGGTTCGATCCGCCAACCGGCTTCGCTGACGGGCACCGTGGGCCTGAAACCGACCTACGGGCGCTGTTCGCGCTGGGGCATTGTCGCGTTCGCCTCATCGCTTGACCAAGCCGGCCCGATCACGCGGACGGTGCGGGACTCCGCGATCATGCTCGGCGCCATGGCCGGTTACGACGAAAAGGACACGACCAGCGTCAACATGCCCGTACCCGACTACGAGGCGGCGGTCGGTGAGAGCATCAAAGGCCTGAAGGTCGGCATCCCCAGGGAGTACAGCATGGAGGGCATGCCGGCGGAGATCGAAGCTCTGTGGCAAACGGGCATCGACTGGCTCAAGGATGCCGGGGCGGAGATTTCCGACGTCAGCCTGCCGCACACGAAGTATGCGCTGCCCGCCTATTACATCGTCGCACCGGCGGAGGCCTCGTCGAACCTCGCGCGTTATGACGGCGTGCGGTATGGCTTGCGGATCGAGGGCGACGATATCGTCGACATGTACGAAAAGACGCGCGCCGCCGGGTTCGGCGCGGAGGTCAAGCGGCGTGTGCTGATCGGCACCTACGTGCTGTCCGCCGGGTACTATGACGCCTACTATCTCAAAGCGCAGCGGGTGCGTACGCTCATCAAGCGGGACTTCGAGCAGGTCTTCGAAGATGTCGACGTGCTCCTCACCCCGGCGACACCAGGGCCGGCCTTTGCGCTTGGCGAGAAGTCCGGTGACCCGATCGAGATGTATCTGAACGACATTTTCACGGTGCCCGCCAACATGTCCGGCTTGCCGGGGATCTCGATCCCCGGAGGGCTGTCCGGCGAGGGCACGCCGCTCGGGCTTCAGCTCATCTCCAGGGCATTCGATGAAGAGATGCTGTTCCGCGTGGGACACGTGATCGAGCAGGCTGCCGGAAAACTGCCCGAGCCCGAAAACTGGTGGAGCACGTCATGAGCGAAAACCGGCAACTGGTCTCCTCGGGAAGCCCCTATGAGAAGCCGATCGGTTTTTCGCGCGCGGTGCGTGTCGGGAACATGGTGTTCGTGAGCGGGTCCGCGCCCATCGGGCCGGACGGCAAGACGGTTGGCGTCGGCGATGCGGCGGCGCAGACGCGGCGATGTCTGGAGGTCATTGGCGAGGCATTGCATGAAGCGGGCGCCGACCTCAGACATGTCGTGCGCACGCGCATGTTTCTGACCGACGCCTCGCTCTGGGAGCAGGTCGGCCGCGCGCATGGCGAAGTCTTTGGCGACATCCGCCCGGCGGCCACAATGGTTGAAGTGTCGGGATTGCTCGATCCCGACTGGATGATCGAGATCGAGGCGGACGCCCTGATCGTCGAGGGTGACGAAAACTGGCAGAATGCCTGGGCGGCAACGGATTAGATAGGAAACGGCACTATGGCACCGCGCAAACCGGAAGAGTGTGAAAGCATGGATCATGTTCGCGTCGAGATCGACCGGCTCGATCGGGTACTTGTCGAGCTGATCGCGGAGCGTTTCGGATATGTCGACCGGGCCTGGCAACTGAAGAAAAATCCGGAAGACGCGGTCGTACCCTGGCGCATCCAGCAGGTCGTCGACAAGGTGCGGGCGCAGGCGGAGGAAAAGGATCTGCCGCCGGAGCTCGCCGAGGCGCTTTGGCGGCAGATGATCGGCTGGTTCATCCAGTATGAGGAAGAGAAACTGCGTGAGGCGTTAGATGGCAAATGACAACAGCCCGACGCACCTGATCAACTCGTCGACCGGCGACTGGGAGATGGTCATCGGCATGGAGGTCCATGCGCAGGTCACCTCACAAGCCAAGCTTTTTTCCGGGGCTTCGACCGAGTTCGGCGGCGAACCGAATGCCCATGTCAGCCTCGTGGATGCCGCCATGCCGGGCATGTTGCCGGTGATCAACGAAGAGTGTGTCGCGCAGGCGGTCCGTACCGGCCTCGGCCTCAATGCCAGGATCAATCTGCGCTCGGTGTTCGACCGCAAGAACTATTTCTATCCCGACCTGCCGCAGGGCTATCAGATCTCCCAGTTCACCCAGCCCATCGTCGGCGAGGGCGAGGTCTTGCTCGACATGGAGGACGACGAGGAAGTCCGTGTCGGCATCGAGCGTCTTCACCTCGAGCAGGATGCCGGCAAGAGCCTGCACGATCAGGACCCGAAATCGTCCTACGTCGATCTCAACCGCTCCGGCGTCGCTTTGATGGAAATCGTGTCCAAGCCGGACATCCGATCCTCGGCCCAGGCGCAGGCTTACGTTTCCAAGTTGCGCTCGATCCTACGCTACCTCGGAACGTGCGACGGGAACATGGAAGAGGGGTCGCTCAGGGCGGATGTGAACGTCTCCGTGCGGCGTCCGGGGGCGGACCTTGGCACACGCTGCGAGATCAAGAACGTCAACTCCATCCGCTTCATCGGCCAGGCCATCGAATATGAAGCCCGCCGTCAGATCGAGATTATCGAGGATGGCGGCGAAATCGAGCAGGAGACGCGCCTGTTCGATCCCAGGACCGGCGAAACCCGTTCCATGCGCACCAAGGAAGAGGCGCACGACTATCGCTATTTCCCCGATCCCGACTTGTTGCCGCTGGAGTTCACGCAAGCCTATGTCGACGATCTGGCGGGACACCTGCCGGAACTGCCCGATCAGAAGAAGGCACGGTTCATGAAGGAGTGGAGCCTGCAGCATTACGATGCGGAGGTTCTGGTCGCGGAGAAGGAGCGGGCCGACTATTTCGAGAAGATGGTGGGATTGGGTGCCGATCCGGGCGCGGCCGTGAACTGGGTGCTCAACCAGCATCTTGGCCGGGTCAACAAGGAAGGCATCGACTTCGAAGATGCGCCCGTGTCGGCCGAGGCCAACACCTCGATCCTGAAAATGACGGCCGACGGGACCATCTCAGGCAAGATCGCCAAGGATCTGTACGACCTCGTATGGGAGACGGGAGATGATCCGGCGAAGCTCGTCGAGGAACGCGGCCTCAAGCAGGTCACCGACACGGGAGAGATCGAGAAGGTGGTGGATGAAGTGATCGCCGCCAACCCGAAACAGGTCGAGCAGGTCAAATCCAAGCCGCAGACGCTCGGCTGGTTCGTTGGTCAGGTCATGCAGAAGACCGGCGGCAAGGCCAATCCGCAAATGGTCAATCAGCTGCTCCGGGAGAAACTGGACGTCGGTGAGGGTTGATCAGCGCTCACGCGCGCCTAGCGACATAACGAACAACACGGCCATCCACCAGCGCCAGGCCGATGAAGATCAGCATCATCCCGGCAAGGTGATGCACCTCGAAACGCTCATGCAGGAACAGTACGCCGAGCAGGACAGCCACCAGCGGTTGCACGAAAGTAACGAGCATCGCGTTCGTCGCGCCTGCGCTGGCGAGGACGCGGAAATAGAGCAGGTAGGCGAATGCCGTCGAGAGAAGGGCGAGGGCGGCAATTGCGGCAAGCCCTGACGGCTCAGGGAACGTCTCGAACGGGCGCTCCATCAGGAAAGCAACGGGCGCCAGGATCAGCGTCGAAAACGTCAGCATCCACGCAGACAGGAGCGACGGAGGCATCTCCCGGAAACGGCGGGCGTAGAGGGCCGAGGACGCATAAACGAACGCGGCGGTGAGAACTGCCAATTGCCCGATGAGACTTCCCGAAAGTCCCTGTCCGACATCGACTCCCATGAGCACTGCGACGCCCGCCATTCCGATGAGTATGCCGGCGATCTTCGGAAGCGTCGCGGGCTCCATGCGGGACCACACGTGTCCGAGCAGAACGGTAAAGAACGGGGTCGCCGCGATCAGAATGGCGGTCAGGCCGCTCTCGATTTGGGTTTGACCGGCCGTGATGAGCGAAAAGGGCAGAACGCTCCCGAGAAGAGCCAGGACGCACAGACTGCCCAGAACGCGGCGATTGAGCGCAATGGGCGTGCCGCGCAGTTTGCAATAGAGCATCAGCGCTGTCGCCGCGAGAGCAACGCGCGCAAGGACGATGGTCAGTGGTCCGGAGGATTGCAGAGCAATCTCGATGTAGAAGAACGAGCTGCCCCAAAGGAGCGACAGCAGCAATATCCGGAGCCAGTCCGCCAGTCCCACATGTCCCTCCCGATCATGACGCGACGGCCAAGGGGTACTGCCTGATCGGGAGAGAGGCCACCCAATTCTTGCGAGGCCGGGCAGATGGGCGAGGAAGCAGTTTTTCGCACGAGGCGGGAACGGGGCTAGCGCGCGACGCGGTCAATACTGCTAATGTCGCCGGAAAATCGAGTTTAACAGAGGGTGTTCGTACCATGACGCATGCGATTCAAATTCACGAGACCGGCGGCCCCGAGGTCATGAAGTGGGAGGAGGTCGAGGTCGGCGACCCGGGTCCCGGCGAGGCGCGGCTCAAGCAGACAGGCGTCGGGCTGAATTACATCGATGTCTATTTCCGCACCGGAACCTATCCGCAAGAGACGATGCCGTTCACGCCGGGCATGGAAGGCGCGGGCGAGGTTGTCGCCGTGGGCGAGGGTGTCTCCCACGTCAAGCCCGGCGATCGGGTTGCCTATTGCGGCGCGATCGGGTCCTACGCTGAGGAGCGCATCGTGCCCGCCGACAGGCTGGTTGTGCTTCCCGACGGGATTGAGGACCGGACCGGTGCGGCCATGATGCTTAAGGGTATGACTGCGGCCTATTTGCTGTTACGCACCTATAAGGTGGGGCCCGAAACGACGTTCCTGTTCCATGCCGCTGCCGGCGGCGTCGGCCTGATCGTATGCCAATGGGCAAAGAAGCTCGGCGCCACCATGATCGGTACGGTCGGATCCGCAGAAAAGGCGGAGCTGGCAGAGTCACTTGGGTGCACGCACACCATCAACTACCGCGACGAAGATTTCGTGGAACGCGTCAAGGAACTGACCGACGGCAAGGGCTGCGATGTGGTCTACGACTCCATCGGCAAGGACACGTTTCCCGCATCCCTCGATTGCCTCAAGAAGTTCGGCCTGTGGGCCACGTTCGGTCAGGCGTCCGGACCGCTGCCCGATATCAACATGGGCCTGCTGGCGCAGAAGGGATCGCTCTATGCGACCCGCCCGACGCTCTTCACCCACATCGCGGACCGTGCCGACCTGGAAGAACTCTCGGGCGCCTTGTTTGACGTGGTGAGTTCGGGCGACGTCAAGATCGAGATCAACCAGACCTATCCACTGGCCGAGGCGACGCAGGCGCACATCGATCTGGAGGGCCGCAAGACAACCGGCTCGACAGTGCTGCTGCCGTAAGCTCTTGAACGTGTCCGGTGGCGGCGCCGGCTGCCTTGAACAGTCTTCCAAACTTTAGGGTTTAAGCAAATGATTGACCTGTATTTCTGGCCGACTCCGAACGGCTTCAAAATCACTATCTTTCTGGAGGAAACGGGCCTTCCCTACGACGTCAAATACATCAATATCGGGCGCGGCGATCAGTTTGACGAAGCGTTTCTGAAGATCGCTCCGAACAACCGGATGCCGGCAATCGTCGATCACGACGGGCCCGGCGGTGAACCGCTTTCGATCTTCGAGTCCGGCGCGATCCTTCAGTATCTCGGACGCAAGACGGGCCAGTTCTATCCTCAGGATGAGCGCGCGCGCGCCAACGTCGACCAGTGGTTGTTCTGGCAGATGGGCGGTCTCGGTCCGATGGCCGGTCAGGCTCACCACTTCCGCCAGTATGCGGACGATGCGCACGAGTATTCCATCAACCGCTATACGGACGAGGTGAACCGGCTCTACGGGGTCATGAACATTCAGCTCAGGGACAATGACTATCTCGCGGGCGAATACTCGATCGCCGACATGGCGGCCTACCCGTGGGTCCGCCCCTATAAGCGTCAGGGCCAGGACCTCAAGGAGTTTCCTTATCTGGAGGCCTGGTATGTCCGCATTCACGACCGTCCCGCCGTGGCGCGCGCCGTGGAAGTCGGCAAGGATGAGCGCGCCAAATGGGATTTGCGCAAGGACAAGGACGCCAAATCCGTGCTATTCGGTCAGCGCGCCCGCCAGCCGGGCTGACACGGCACGGGCGTTTATCTGGAAATCTTGAGTTATGCGATTGTGTATTGGGTCGATGATGAGTGCGTGCAGGGATGTGAGTGTCGTGAAGGCGTTTGATGAACGCGGGCCGGTTGCCAGGGGTCGGACGGTGGCCGGTATGTTGGCCGGCTTCATAGCAGTCATGTTAGCGCCTGGGACCGAAACGCCGGCATTGGCGCAGGGTCCGAGCTGGTTCACCAGCCCTGGTCAGGCGCCTGCACCGGCGGAGCAAAAGCGTACACCGACGCCCGCGCCGAAACGCAAACCGGCCGTCGCGCCACAACAAGCCAATCCGGCCCCGCCGCGAACCACACAGCCAACCACGGCGCAGGCCGCCACACCGCCGGAGCAACGACCGGACTGGAACATCCAGTGTCAGAACGCCGCCGGCGGCAGCGGCTTCAACTGCCAGATGTCCCGCGCCGTCGTGCTGAAACAGAACCGCAAGCTGGTGCTCAGGGTCACGGTGACCTTGCCGGCAAAGACCAAGAAGCCCTCGCTTCTCGTACAGACGCCGTTCGGTTTGTACCTGCCCGCAGGCGTCAGACTACAGATCGACGATCAAAAGCCGCAAGGGATGGTCCTGCAGACGTGTAACCAGAACGGTTGCTTTGCGAGTGGGCCGATCTCGGACCAAATGCTCACGGGCATGAAAAAAGGAAAGCAGCTCAGAGCGATATTCCAGAACCTTCAGAAGAAGGACATCGCCGTGGCGCTGCCTTTGACCGGATTCACAAAGCACTATGCGCAAATGGAAAGCCGCTAGGGCGTTTCAAAACGCAGGCGCAGTCGCAGCGCTGTTTCTTCTGGCCGTCCCGGCATACGGCGTGGAGACCAGTTTAACCGGCTCCTATAGCGGCGTCGTCGCCTGTGACCGGACGGATGACGGCCGGCCTGCGGCATTTCAAATTTCCCTGAACATTCGGATTCTGCAGGACGGCGATCGGCTTCACATCGCCACCTGGACGGCCGGGGACGTCGCGCTGAAGCGCCGTAAGGCATCCTTGTATACGGGGAAGGCGGTCACGGCAGATGGCCGCGTTTCAGGCTACGTGACCGCGTGCCGGCCGGATTTCGACTATCAGGAGTCGGTTCGCATCCTGCCGGCCCTGCCGACGGAAGACGGTCTGAGCTTTTCCGCAGATACCATTTTCATGACTGAAGCACTGCCTGGTCGCGAAGGGGAACTGATTGTTGAAAGCTGCCGCTGGGTAATGGTCCGTCAAAGCGCGGATCCACCCGATATGGAGCGGTGCGCCAACCGGTGACTCTGTTTCGCATATGCGGGCTGGCTTATTGATCTAACGGTCCTATAAATGGAGTGGCTGTTCTGAAGTCGCGGGGGCGCGTTCATGAAATTCGCACGTACATACATTCGCGCGGTCGACGCCATGAACTACAGGGTCGGCCGGATCATGATGTACGGCATCTTCGTCATGATCGGAATCTTGTTATGGTCTTCGATCTCGAAGACTTTTTTTCTGCCTTCGCTCTGGACACTGGAGATCGCACAGTTTGCGCTTGTTGCCTACTACATCATGGGCGGCCCGTATTCGATGCAACTCGGGTCGAACGTGCGGATGGACCTGTTCTACGGGCAATGGTCCGCCCGCAAGAAGGCCAGGTTCGATGCGGTCACGGTCCTGTTCCTGATTTTCTATCTCGGCGTGTTGCTGTATGGCGGGCTGGGCTCGACTGCCTATTCGCTGGGCCATTTTGGCGATGAACCGGTTCAATACCTCACCGGGTTGATCGCCGGCTCTGAAAGTACGGGCCGGCTGGAGCGCAGCCCGACCGCGTGGCGGCCCTATCTCTGGCCGATCAAGACTCTGATGTGCATCGGGATATTCCTGATGCTGCTGCAGGCGATCTCCGAGCTGCTCAAGGACATCATCAAGCTGCGCGAGGGCGATGCGTGATGTCCCAGGAGATGATCGCCCTCTTCATGTTCGCCTCGATGATGCTCATGCTGCTCACCGGGCAGCGCGTGTTTGGTGCCATCGGCGCGGTTGGCGCCATTGCCGCCCTTGCCCTCTGGGGGACGGGTGGTTCCGACATCGCCTTCGCGTCCGCCATGAAGCTCATGAAGTGGTATCCGCTGCTGACGCTGCCGATGTTCATCTTCATGGGCTACGTCCTTTCGGAATCGAAAATCGCCGATGATCTCTACAGGATGTTCCATGTCTGGATGGGGCCGGTACGCGGCGGTCTGGCCATCGGTACAATTGGTCTGATGATCCTGATTTCTGCCATGAACGGGCTCTCTGTCGCGGGCATGGCCATAGGCGCGACAATTGCCCTGCCGGAGCTGCTGAAGCGCGGCTACGACAAGCGGATGGTGACAGGCGTCATCCAGGCAGGTTCATCCCTCGGCATTCTCGTTCCGCCCTCCGTGGTACTGGTGCTCTACGCCATGATCGCGCGTCAGCCGGTGGGTCAGCTCTGGCTCGCCGGCGTGTTCCCCGGATTGATGATGGCCGCCTTGTTCATGATCTACATTTATGTCCGGTGCCGGGTCCAGCCTCAGCTCGGGCCGGCGCTGGCCCCGGCGGAACGAAGCATCCCCTTTCGCGAGAAACTCCGGCTGCTGCGCGCCGGGCTTCTGCCGCTGTTCATCTTTGCGGTCATGATGGTGCCGTTCGTGAACGGCTGGACCTCCCTGGTGGAGAGTTCGGCGGTGGGGGCGACGGCGGCGTTTCTGGCGGCGGTCCTGAAGGGGCGCATGACACGCGAGGTGTTCGAAGTCTCGGTGCGCCAGACTCTCGCCGTGTCCTGCATGTTCATGTGGATCATTCTCGCCGCGCTGTCTTTCGGAGCGGTTTTCGACGGCCTTGGCGCGGTGCGCGCCATCGACGATCTTTTCACCGAACAGCTTGGATTGAACCCGTGGATGATCCTTATCCTCATGCAGCTGTCGTTCCTCGTGATGGGCACGTTTCTCGACGACACCGCCATGCTGGTCATCGTTGCGCCGCTTTATGTGCCGCTTGTCAAGGTGCTTGGCTTCGACCTGATATGGTACGGCGTTCTGTATACGATTACGACACAGATCGCCTATATGACGCCGCCCTTCGGGTACAATCTGTTCCTGATGCGCGCCATGGCACCGCCTGAAATCACGCTCAGGGACATTTACAGTTCCATCGCACCCTTCGTTCTGGTGATGGTGCTGGCGCTGGCGCTCGTCATGACATTCCCGCAAATCGCACTTTGGCTGCCAGAGTTGATTTACGGGAAATAGCTCGAGCTTCGAGCACAACCATGTCCCGCCAGGGACATACAAGGGAGGAAAGCAAAGCCAATGACAACACGACGCAAGTTTCTCAAAGGCGCGGCCGTTGCGGCACCCGCCGCGGCGCTGGCGGCCCCCGCAATCGCTCAATCGAAGATCAAGTGGCGACTGCAGACCTATGCCGGTCCCGCCCTTGCGGCGCACGTCATCAAGCCGGCCATCGACAGTTTCAACAAGATCGCTGGCGATCAGATGGAGATCGAGCTCTTTTTCGCCGACCAGCTGGTGCCGACCGGTGAGCTTTTCCGCGCCATGCAGAAGGGGACTATTGACGCGGTTCAATCCGACGACGATTCCATGGCCTCGCCGACGGAAGTGACCGTCTTCGGCGGCTACTTTCCTTTTGCCTGCCGTTATTCGCTCGACGTGCCGGTCCTGTTCAATCAGTACGGCCTTGGCGAGATCTGGGACAAGGAGTATGCGGCCGTGGGGGTCAAGCACATTTCCGCCGGCGCATGGGATCCTTGCCACTTTGCCACCAAGGATCCGATCCGGTCCCTCGCTGATCTGAAAGGCAAGCGGGTCTTCACGTTCCCGACCGCCGGCCGCTTCCTGAGCCAGTTCGGCGTCGTTCCCGTGACGCTGCCGTGGGAGGACATTGAAACAGCGGTGCAGACCGGAGAGCTTGACGGTATTGCCTGGTCGGGCATCACGGAGGACTACACCGTCGGCTGGGCGGACGTGACCAACTATTTCCTGACCAACAACATTTCAGGTGCATGGTGCGGATCGTTCTTTGCAAATGCCGATCGCTGGAACGAGCTGCCGGACAATCTGAAGGAGCTCTTCAGGGTCTGCACGGACCAGAGCCACTATTATCGCCAGTGGTGGTACTGGGGCGGCGAAGCCGACCTGCGGGTCAACGGGACGAAACTCAAGCTGACGAGCATTCCTGATGAGGAATGGGCGACGGTGGAAGCCGCGGCGGTGAAGTTCTGGGACGAGATCGCCGCGGAATCCGAGACCAAGGCGAAGGTCATCAAAATCCTCCGCAAATATAACGACGACATGCAGAAGGCGGGCCGGCCCTATCGCTACGCCTAGAGCAAAATCCGATTAGGTTGACTCACCCTGTTTCAACCTAATCGGATAAATTTGCTCTATATCTTGAAGCGTTAGAGCATCTTTATGCGTTCAGATTTCGCGACGAAACGCGTCAATCTGAACCCATGATGCTCTAGTCGTCCCGCGACAGTGCGATCACCCCAGCAGTGGGACCCCCGCTCCGTTTAGGGTTGGGGGCCGTTCGTGCGGGATTCCGGCACAGCCTGCTTCAATGCCGGAGACTTACCGTTCGACCGCAGTCGCAGTTTCCGTCTGCATCCGCTTGATGGCATCGTCGATTGGCGCGGATGTCAGCGCCTGCGGTCCGGAGAACGGATAGTTCAGTATCAGCATCAGGAAGAAGATCGAGCTGATGATCACGGCGAGCCCGCCGGTCATGAGGATTTGCGCGCCGACGTGCTTTGTTGCGAAGAACGCGCAATAGCCGAGCGTGATGAATCCCCCAAGCAACAAGACCGCCCACACGACGGGCGTCACGTGACCGCGGACATCGGACAACCGCTCCAGTCTGAGGTCGGCAATTTCCTGCAGGAGATTGAATGCGTGGGTGACGCTCGGCGCCAGCCGGATGTCGTCGGGCCTTGTCTGCCCGACCGTGAAGCTCAACTTGGTATACGCATCCGCGGCAGATTTGCTGCCGCGAGATCCCCGTTGCATCTCCGGCCAGTCCTTGTCGCGGACTGCGACCGCGTATGCGAGAAGCGCATCCTGAATTTTCGTGCCCGTTTCGTCGGGAAAATTGTAGCTGGTCCTGAAGAGGTTATAGAACCGCTGAGCTTCGGCATCCACGGTACCCCTGGTTTGTTCGTACTCGTCCCAGACGCTGAGAACGACGAAGGCGAGCAGCACCCCGTAGGCAACGCCGACAACGGCGAATTTGAAGCCGGCGACTTCGTGGTTCGCTTCCACGAGATCGACACCAAAACGCCAGCGCGTAAACAATTGCAGACCGACGCTGAAGATCACGGCGACGCTGATGACCATGAAGGCGAGCGCCCAGCCCGAAGTCGTGTTTATGAATTCAAGACCACTCACGGATTTCCCCCCGTTTTGACGGCGGCTCGACCATCGAATCGATCATAATCGAGATGGTGCAGCAATCACACAAAGACGCTAGGCACTTCGAAGAAGAAATGGTCATGCAGGAGCAATGTCGGGACCGCATATTCATGTCGCTGGCGTGATCGATCTCGCCGAGGCGCAGCTGCTGATCGACTGCGGGGTCCAGCATCTCGGATTCCCTTTTGTGCTTGGTTATCACAAGGAGGATCTGTCGATCGCAGCCGCCGCGGCCATTGTCTCCGAACTCCGGGACGAGGCGACCTTCTTCCTCATCACCTATGCGAACGAAGCGCAGACCATCCTTGAGCTTTGCGATGCTCTATCGGTGGACATTGTGCAGCTGCACGGCGAGACGAGCCTCGAGCAGATACAAGTGTTGAAGCAAGAGGCACCGGACTTGCGGATCATCAAGAGCCTCATTGTCCGCGGCGGCGACGCGAGCGCTTTGATCAAGGACGTCCGGCTCTACGAAGCGAGTGTGGACGCGTTTATCACCGACACGTTTGACCCTGAGACCGGGGCGTCCGGCGCGACCGGCAAGGTTCACGACTGGGAGATCAGCCGGTCGCTCGTGGAGGCATCCACCAGGCCCGTCATTCTGGCAGGCGGCCTGAATACGGCAAACGTTCGTCAGGCCATCCATGCCGTTCGTCCGGCCGGCGTCGACGTACACACGGGGGTCGAAGGCGCCGACGGGCGAAAACGCCGGTATCTGACCAGGCGGTTCATCGAAGAGGTGCAGGCGGGATTTGTCGATCTTGAAGTGCCCTAAAACGTTTGCGTGCCTTTCTCTCCCGTCATTCCGGTCACCGCGTGCGCGGGGGAAGGCTCAGCCAAGCTGCTTTCTCATTTGTCATTCCGGCGAAGGCCGGCATCCAGAGCGGACGTGCCACACGCGACGCCTCCAAATTCTGGATCCCGGATCGCGGGCCGGTTCGAGCTCGGTGCCATACATATCGCCTCGGCCAGCCCTTGTCCGGGATGACGTAGACGCGGTTTCGTCCGACCTTCAGTCCGTCATAACCGGGTGCCCGCCTGCGCGGGGCAGGTTTTGGCCAGGCCGTTTTTTCATTCGTCATTCCGGCGAACGCCGGAATCCAGAAGCGGCTTCGCCTCTTCTTGCGCTGGATCCCGGATCACGTGACGCGCGTACCGTGCGCACTGTCCGGGATGACGCGAATCCTGTGGCTGCCGCTCATCCTGAAATTCCTGCGAAAGCAGGAATCCATATACCCTTCGCCCCTCTTTGTGCTGGATCCCGGATCGCGCGCCGGATCGAACGCTGCGCCACACATATCGCCGTGGCCAGCCCTTGTCCGGGATTTCGGGTATCTTTTGCTGGCGTGCCCTAAAACGTCGCGTGTCCTTGACGAAAGCCCGCGCACCTCGATGGTGTCGGAGAGCAGGCGCTCTTGGCGCGCCTACGGCAGAGAGCGTGCGAAGGCGCGGATATCGTCGATCAGCGGTTGGGGCTGTTCCATGGCCGCGAAGTGCCCGCCCCGCGGGAACTCGGTCCAGCGGGTGACGTTGTAGACGCGTTCGACATAGCTGCGCGGCGGCCATTCCAGAAGCTCCTCGGGAAACAGAGCGCAGGCCGTGGGCACCTCCACGCGCTTGCCCTCGGGTGACAGCAGCCGGCCGCCTTCCGCGCGCCGGCCGGCATAGATCCAGCTTGCCGTGGCGAAGGTACCGGTCACCAGATAGACCATGATGTTCGTCAGCAGCCGGTCTTTCGTAAAGATGCTGTCGATGTCGCCGCCGCGTGTATCGGACCATGAATTGAACTTCTCGATGATCCACGCGGCGACGCCGACGGGGCTGTCCATCATCGCGTAGCTTAAAGATTGCGGCTTGGTTGCCTGCTGGATGCGGTAGCCTGCTTCGGGTTCCTGCTCCTTCGCGAACCGCGCGGCCCACGCCTTTTCTTCCGCGCCCTGCGGGCCGTCCGGATGGCGCATCATCATGATGTTCACGTGGATCGCGCGGCAGGCGGGCGCATGGTCGAAGCCGAGCCAGGCGGAAACGGCGCCACCCCAGTCGCCGCCTTGCGCGATGTATCCGTCATAGCCGAGCACGTCGCGCATCAGGGCTGCGAAGTGCCGGGCGATGGCGCGGGGGCCCATGGGACTTTCCGGCTTGCCGGAAAAGCCGAACCCCGGCAGCGACGGGGCAATCACGTCGAAGGCGTCGTCCGTGCTGCCGCCGAACCGCTCCGGATGGGCCAGCGGTTCGATGATCTCCAGAAACTCGACGACCGAACCCGGCCAGCCGTGGCTGATCAGCAGAGGCCGCGGGGACGGGCCGCTGCCCTTCTCGTGGATAAAATGGATGTCGAAACCCTCCGCCGGCGCAATGAAGTGCGAAAAGCGTTTGATCGCGGTTTCCTGGGCACGCCAGTCGAACCCGTCGAGCCAGTAGGCGCACAGCTCCCGCATGTAGTCGAGGTTGGCGCCATACTGCCACCCTTCGAGTTTCGGCATGTCGTCCCACGGGAAAGCCGCGACTTTGGTGCGGATGTTCTCCAGCGTTTCGTCAGGGACCGCGAGTTCGAAGGGACGGGCAGCGCCCATGTCATTCTCCGCATCTGTGGCAGCTTCTGTGGCGTCCGCCTTCAGCCGGGTTGGGGTCGTGCCGTCCGGCAGGAGCGTTCTAGCGAGGGCCAAGGTTCGGCGGATAGTCGCGCGCGTCGAGGCACTCGGTTCCGTTCCAATACCTGTATTCGCCGCAATTGGCCGGACGTGCCCAGACCCAGCCCGGCGGCAGCGTCGTATTCGACGGTGACGTGGTTACCACTTGCGCGTTCGGCGCGACGATCACCGTGACCGGCGAGCCTTGCGGCACGTTGACCTGCGGCGGGGCGGGAGGCGTATAGACAGGCGGATAGGGGTAAGGGCTCGCGCCCTGATAACCGTATCTTCCCGCATTCGGGTCGGCTGAGGCAGTGGCGGCGCTCAGCAGGATGCACGCCGAAGCAAGAACTGCGAACTGTGATACGCGGGACATGACGATCTTCCTGATCAAAAACGCACTATAGCATGTTAGGCGTGGGCGAGGTGATCGGCAAATCCGGGCGCGAGCGACATCGAGGGCTGACCGGCGCGCTGCACGATATAGATGTTCTTCTTCATCTCGACGCCGTCGAGCGGCAGCGCACATAATGATCCGGCACGGACTTCGTCCCGAACGGCGCTTTCCATGACCAGAGATACGCCGAGCCCGGCCTTGACCGCATGTTTGACAGCTTCCGTGCTGCCCAGTTGAAGCTCGACCCGCAATTTGTCCGTATCCGGTCCAAAGACATCCCTTATGATGCTCCCGGTGCCGCTGCCCGGTTCTCCGCCAATCAGCGGCGTCGCGAACAGCTGGTCCATCTCGACCGATCGCTGCGCTCGCCAGGGATGCTCGGGTGGAAAGATGATTACCAGAGGTTCCTGACGCCATTGAGTCGCGGTGAAATTCGGACGATCATCCCACCACTCCATGATGCCGACATCGATCTCATGATTAGCCAGACGATCGGCGACCTCCGGATTCGTGCCGATCCAGACATCAATAGAGACGTTCCGGTCCAGTGTTTGCTTGAACGACCGCAGATAAGGCTGAAGAAGATAGGTGCCGATATTGCCGCTCGCACCAACTGACAGCACACGATCACGAAGTACGCTTTGAGCGCGCTCGGCGAGGCGCAGCAGGCTGCGCGCAAAAGGCAGAAAGAGTTTGCCCTCGGCGGTCAGCGAGCAGCGCTGCCGGTCGCGCACGACGAGTACCGAGTCGAGAGCCGCTTCAAGTTTCATGATGTGCTGCGAGACCGTGGGCTGGGAACAGACAAGTCTGCGGGATGCATCGCGGTAGTTGCCGCATTCCGTTACGGCAATGAAGGAGCGCACATGGACCAGGTTGAGCATGATTGAGGACCAGCGGTTATTGTTGAACGGCCACCTGTTGGAAATGATCGATATTGTTTACGGCGCCATCGGGTCGGCGACCCTCGATGGCCTGAACTATGTGAATGGCCGCCTCCATGGCGATGTCGCGCCTGACCGTGTCGACCGCCGACCCGATATGCGGGGTCAGGCACGTTCGGTCAGAATCGTCGAGCAGCCGGTCTGCCACATGCTGCGGCCTTCCGGTCCGCGCCCAGTCTTCCATTTCGAATACGTCCGCGGCGTATCCCGCCAGATGACCACTCGCCAGTGCATCGGCGACGCACTCTTCAATGACGAGCGATCCGCGCCCCGGATTGATCAGGAAGCTTCCCGGTTTCATACGAGCGATCATGCCCCCGTCAAACAGACCTTCTGAGACACCGGTCAGAGGCAATGCCAGAACCACGAAATCGCTGAGCGGCAACGCTTCTTCAAGGGAGGACCTTTCAACTCCCAGTTCGGCTTCCAACTCCGGCTCGAGTGCGGTTCGGTCGACATATAGGATGCGCGCACCGAACCCGGTCAGCCTGCGGGCGATGGCGCGACCGACCGCGCCCATGCCGACAAGCGTGATCGTGCTTTCCGCAAGTCCGGTGCCGTAAAAGCGTGCGCGCCAGCCCGCATAGCCTCCGGTTCGCATGAATCTGTCGCCGGCGCCGATATTGCGGCCGACCGATATCATGAGCCCGATTGCCAATTCGGCGGTTGGGTCGGTCAGAAGGTCAGGCACAATCGTTAACCAGACACCACGCCGGCTGCAGGCGTGGACGTCGAAATTGTCAAACCCTTTCAGGGCGCAAGAAACGATACGTAAATCGGGCAGGCCTGCGAGCAGACTGTCGTCCACGCTGTCGGGCATGAATGCCATAAGAGCTTCAAGGCCGCTCGCTTCAGCAAGAATTTGTTCACGCGTGAAAGGAGCATCCCTGTCCGGATTTGCAGTTACCGCGCAATGTTCTGCGAGAAAATGCTCGACCTCCGGATGGACCCAATTGGTTATGAGGACTCTGGGTTTCATGTGGATTTGCCCGTGAACCGCGCTGCGTTACTTCAGGCCCTTTCTGATCGTAGCGCCGATCGCATCGACGCAGGTCACCATCAGGAGAATGGTGATCAGGATGGCAGAGACTTCGGTATATTGCATGAGGCGGAGCGACGACATCAATTCAAGGCCGATTCCGCCGGCGCCGACCATTCCCATGATCGTCGATGCACGGAAGTTGTATTCCCAGCGATAGATCGTGACGTCCGCGAATTGGGGCAGAACTTGCGGAATGATCGCGTATTGGACGACCTGAAACGGCGTAGCGCCGGCAGCCACGGCGGCTTCGATCGGTTTGGGGTCCACGTGCTCGATGGATTCCGCGAAGAACTTGCCGACCATGCCCGCAGAGTGCAGCCCGAGCGCCAAGACACCGGGCAGCGGCCCAAACCCGACGGCGGCGACGAAAATGATGCCCATGATCAGCTCCGGGATCGACCGCAGGAAATTCAGAACGACGCGGGTCGCATGATAGATGGCGATGTGCGGGGTCGTGTTCTTGGCGGCGAGGAAGCCCAGCGGCAGCGACAGCAGGATGGCCAGCGCGGTGCCGGCAATGCTCATGGCAAGGGTGTCGAAGATCGGCCTGATCCAGTCCCGGGCTGACGTAAAGTCCGGCGGGAACATTTCACCGACGAGCACGCCGATGGCGGGCAGCCCCTGGCCGAGCCTTTTCAAATCCAGCAGACCCGTCAGTCCTGCGCTGATCGCAATGGCAAGGATGACAATGGCGCCCGGAACAGACGCCTTCAGCCAGGTCTGGCGCTCCTTGCGCAGGAGCTCATCGTATGCTGCGTTGCTTGCTGACATTGTTTGCCTCGCCGCTCATCGGCCCTGGAACGAGTGCGGCGATGCCGGACGACTGACAAACCGGCATCGCCAGGTAGTGCGTCTTTCAAAAACAGACGGTCACGTTAAGAACTCTTGCCGAGCCCGAGTTGCGCCTGAAGCTCGCGCACGACGTCATAGTCCTTGTCGGAGATCGGGGCGAAGCCCTGCGCCTTGAATGGTTTGAGGATCGCCGGATCCTTGAGCTCGTAGAAGGCCTTGCGGATCTTCTCCTTCAGCCCCTCATCGAGGTTCGAGCGCATGGTCCAGGGATATTGCGGGAACGGCTTCGAGATCTTCAGGACGCGAACCTTCTCCGGGCTGATGATCTTGCGCTCGACAAGGCTTTCGAAGATCGGCTGGCTCAGACCGCCGACAACCGCATTGCCATTCTGAACCGCGACTGCGACGGCGTCATGGGCACCGAGGAAATGCTCGCGATAGTCTTTCCCTTCGGTCAGGCCATGCGCGCGAAGAATTGACTTTGGGATGAGATGGCTGGACGTGGATGCAGTATCGCCATACGCGACGTCCTTGTCCTTCGCATCTTCGATCTTCGTGATGCCCTTTGCGATGTTGCCGATGACAACCGAGTGGTAGGTCGTGTTGCCGCCCTTCATGCGTGCGGCGAACGCTTCGATATCGCTTTTGTTCTTGGCCAGCGTGTAGGACAGCGGGCCGAAATAGGCGAGTTCGAGGCGACCGAACCGCATGGCCTCGATCATCGATGAGTAGTCAGTGGTGACCACGAGTTCGATTTTCTTGCCGATCGCCTTTTCAAGATGGTCTTTGAGAGGCTGGTTTTGCTTGATGATGGTTGCCGCATCTTCATCAGGCAGAAGGGCCACGCGAAGAGTTTCGGGATTCTTGTCCGCGGCGAGAGCACTTCCGGCCGCGAGCGCAACCGCCATTGCGGCGGCGCAGATCAGGTTGAGCAGTCTCATGGTCATTACTCCATTGCTAGTGATAGGGCGAGTTCAGCGGAGGGGCTCCCGTTCAATTCCGCCTCGGGAGCGAGATCCTGCACCGGCTGGCGATAGATCCGGGCAAGAACCTGGTCGTTCAGCGCCTCTGGCGGTCCGTCGAAGACAACCGAGCCTTCGACGATGCCGACGATACGGTCAGCGAACGTTCTGGCCAGCTGGACCTGATGCAGGCTTATGATGGCGCCGATACCGTCCGATTTGCAGATGTCGCTCAGAAGTTTGAGCACATTGGCCGCCGTTGCCGGATCGAGGCTGGCAACGGGTTCGTCGGCGAGCACCATCGCCGGTTGCTGTGCCAGCGCGCGGGCGATGCCGACGCGTTGCTGCTGTCCGCCGCTCAGGCTGTCCGTTCGGCGCAAGGCGAAGTCGAGGAGCGACACGCGTTCGAGGGCGGCGAGGGCGATCAGCCTGTCTTGCGGTGCCAGCGAGAACAGGGTCCGCCATGTGGAATGGTAGGCAAGTCGGCCGGTTAGCACGTTTTTCAGTGCGGTGAGCGAGCCGATGAGCTGATGCTGCTGAAACACCATCGCGGTATCACGGCGATGTTGCCTCAGTTCGCACCCGCCGGAGACCAAGCCGTTGGCAGCCGAGCGGATCGTTCCGGAGGATGGCGTAACCAACTGGTTTATGGCCCTAAGCAGGGTCGACTTGCCCGCCCCGGACGTGCCGAGAAGCACGGTGATCTCGCTGCCGAAGCTCAGGCTGGTCGGTTTCAGAGCCTCGACCCCGCCGGGATAGGTGACGCCAACGCCTTCGAGATCGATCATTGCAGCCTCAATCGATTACAGAATGCAATGAAGCATCCCAACGAATTCGATTTGTTAATTAATGAGGCTGTGTGAAACGGGGACGACGGGAACGTGACGGTTCCATGAACATGTGGATAACTCAGTCCACAATCAGAGATGAGATTGCGCAATCCGAAGGACAGGGCCGGAGTGTTGGTACCCGGCCCTCATATGGCAGGCGGCAAACGTTCTACTGCATGAGTGAGACTACGAACGCGTCCATGGTTGCAAATGTGGCCATCGGTTCGGCGAGTTCCGCCCCGAAGCCCGCATGGCCCAAACCACGGCCCGCGCGGTTGATCCATACGACATCCTGACCGAGCAGGTTGGCCGGTCGGACGTCCGCGCGCAGGCTCTGGGCGACGTGGAGGACGCGCTGGGGCGGGATATCCCGCTTTGCGAGATCGGTGAGTGCGAGTACGAAATGGCGAAGCGAGGGCTTGTAGGCGCCGGCGCGCTCTGCGGTGACAACAACCTCGAAGCAGTTGCCGAGTTTGGCATGGCTCTTTGCGAAAGAAGTATCGTCCATGTTCGTCAGCGCACCGAGGACGAAGCGCTTGCGCAACTCCGCCAGTGCGGCGACGCTGTCCGGATAGGGGTCCCAGTTGCCGACAGAGCTTCCGAACCGCGCCTGTGTGTCTGTATCCACGTCCAGATCGAGCTCATCGGCTATGTAGGCGAAAGACGAGCGCAGGATCTTCGGATAGGGACGTGCCGGGGCAAGCATCTGATAATGCGCGCGGGCGCGGTCAAACGCATCGAGCAGCGCAGCCTTGTCAGCCTGTGTGCCTTTGGACGTCGTCCACGCGTCCAGTGCGGAGAGAATGGACGGCTCCCAGTCGATCAGGGTGCCGTAAACATCGAAGGTGATGGCGTCATAGTCCTGCGCTTGCATCAGAGACTCGTGTGTGAGAAATTATCGATAATCGATAATATTGAACTCAAACGATATCGGTCAAGGACAATGACACCAGGTGTGACTGAAACAGACGGCCTGCGCACGGAGCCGCGCCGGTCCATCGCCGAACAGATCGCGGCACAACTGCGCAAGGACATTCTTTCCGCCGTCCTCGCGCCCGGCGAACCCCTCAGGCAGGACCATATCGCCCAGCGCTTCAACGTCAGCCAGGCGCCGGTGCGCGAAGCCCTGCGTCAGCTCGCGTCGGAAGAGCTCGTCACCTATCAGGTGAACTGCGGCGTGCGCGTGCCATTGCTGGAAAAGGCGGAAGCGGCGGAAACGGCGCGCCTGCGCCTGCAGCTGGAACCCGACTTGGTGGCGGCGGCCACTCGGAATTTCGGTCCGACGGATCGCCGGCGTGCCGAAGCGGCCATTGCTCTCACGATACAGGCCAACGACGTGCCTGCGCGTCTTGAAGCCGATGAGGCATTTCACAATGCCATCTACAGTCCAGCCGGACGTCCGATCACACTTCACATCGTGCAACAGTTGCGCCAACGCTATGTGCGGTATCTCGGGTTCATGTGGAGGCACAGCCGGCACGCCGAGACGTCACTCGACGAGCATCGGGAGCTGTTGGGTCTGATGTGTGGCGGGCAGATGCAGGCCGCGCGGCGGTATCTGAAAGAGCATGTCAGGGCATCCACCAACGCGGTCCTGGAGGCATTGGCGAACCAGCAGACCTGAGCGGCGCTGGTTATCTGGCCCCAACCGATGCGCGATAGAGCGCGGCGATATGAACTTCCGCTACGTCAATGACCGGGAACCCGCAGTTCTGGCCTTCGAAGGCGAGAAACAGATCGGTACCGCCGAGAATGACCGTTTCTGCGCCATGCTCACGACAGAGGGCTTCACCTACCTCGAACAGATAGGCGCGTTGTGCTTGGTTTACGGACGCTGACGATGCAATGGCGATGTAAGTGTTGTGAACGCGCTCCAGGTCGTCGCCCTGCGGCAGAACGAACTCGGCTGCCGAGACCCCGCCATAGACGCCTGTCTCCATGACATAGCGCGTGCCGATGAGCCCGGCGCGCCTCACGCCTGATTGTGCCAGATGGCCGTCGAGCGCGGGTATGGCGTTGATGACCGGCAGAGGCGAAACCTCTTCCAGTTCTTCAATGCAGAAGTGCCCGCCCATGGACGTGACGGCAACGGCTTGCGCACCGGCCGCCTGAAGCCGCTTGGCGAACCCGAGATAGATCTCGGCTTGCGCCCGCTTCGCACCGCTCGCCGCATTGCGCAAGAGGTCGCGGACGTCCGCATGGACAATCGTCAGGTCCATGCGTTCTCCCGCGGACGCATGGGCGCGGGCGAGGCCGCGGTAATAGAATTCAGTTGCGGCGGGGCCGATGCCGCCAATCAGACCGATATGCATGTCGCTCACTCCGCGGGTCAGGCTGAAGCCCTAAGGAATGGGCGAGGTTTGCGCAAGAGGGAGGCGTATGATCGAGAAACGGTGCACTCGGGCGGGCCGGAAGGGAAAACCGGCCGAGCATCCGCCACAGATGCCGGCCGATCCCCTGAGTGCGGTACGGCGGGAGGGGGGAGGGCCGCACACGCCTTTTGCTTACGCGGCCATCAACCATGCGGATCACACGCGGCTTACACGACGAATTTATCTGAGGAGCCGCCCTGAACGTGCGATTGGTTGACGGTGTGACAGGTGTTTCGCCACAATTGAACGGAAATGTCGGGGTCGACGGGCTGAGGTTTGTTGAAAGGACTATGAAAGGGGCGCGCCGCGAAAGTGGCCGACCTGCAGAAGCAAAACGGAATGGCGGGTTCTCTTCTCTCGGCCTTGTCGCTGCTCTTCGCACCCAAGCACGCGATCCTCGATCCGGCTTCAGTCGGCAATCGCGTGAACAATATTTCCTTCGCGCAAATCTCCGGCGAACCGCTTGCGTTGTCGAGCCTGACAGGCAAGACGGTGCTTGTGGTGAACACCGCGTCGAGATGCGGGTTCAAGAGCCAGTTCGCGGATTTGCAATCCCTTTATGACGATCTGCAACGTAAAGGGCTGGTCGTCCTCGCGGTTCCTTCGAACGATTTCGGCAATCAGGAGCCTTGTGACGATCAAACCGTCTATGAAGCCTACCGATCACAACTCAAACTGACGTTTCCGGTGACGGCAAAGGTTTCAATCAAGGGAGAGGCCATGCATCCGTTTTTCCGGCAAATACGGGTGGTTGCCGGCCAGAATGCGGTGCCCAGATGGAACTTCTACAAGTACCTCATTGCGCCAAATGGAAACCTCGCCGGGTGGTTCTCGACGCCGATAACCACGAATGCACCGCTGATCCGTGATTTGATCAAGATCTGCCTTGAGATGAAACCGCACGCGACGCGCGTCTCCGACAAGGTGTAGCGGGCATCCGCCAGATCAAGAATGCCCTGTAGGCTATATGTTTGATGAAACGCTCACGCGTCCATCGAAGGGCGCCGGAAGACCTGGACGTAGTTGACGCTGACATCCCGCGTGCACCGGAACGTCCGGCGCAGCGGATTGAACGTCATGCCGGTTCGCTCGTATTCCTGCAGGCCGTGTGGTTCGAGTTGCCGGAGCAATTCCATTGGCGAAATGAACTTGCGCCAGTCATGCGTCCCGCGCGGCAGGAGACGGAGCACATACTCCGCGCCGACGATCGCGAACACAAATGATCTGAGCGTCCGGTTCAATGTGGCCAGCACCAGCAGGCCGCCGGGTGCCACGAGTTGCGCGCAGGAGGCGAGGAACAGCGGAACGTCCGCCACGTGTTCGACCACCTCCAGCGACAGCACCACGTCGAACGTCTCGCCGGTTCGGGCGAGGTCTTCAGGCAGCATATGCCGATAGTCGACGCGCGCGCCGGACTCCGCCAGATGATGCCGGGCGATCTCGATGTTGCGTTCGACGGGATCGATGCCGACGACCCGCGCGCCGGCAAGGGCCAGGGGCTCGGCCGCGAGGCCCGCGCCACACCCGACGTCGACGATGCGGAGACCGTCAAGTGGACGGTTTGTGTTATCCGGAAGCTGAAATGCCTTCGGCAAAAGCGCCATCAGATAGTCAAGGCGGGCTTCATTGAACCTGTGCACGACCTTGAACGCGCCGTCGGGCCGCCACCATTCCTGCGCAAGCCGCGTAAAGCTCGCGATTTCTTCCTCGCTCGCCGTCGAGCGGTCGAGGGAGAAGGATTTCAGAATGTCCTTGCGGAGCACTTGGAGCCTCTGGTCATTTGCGCACAGCGTAGTTACGGCATCGATGGCAGGCCGGATCAACCCGCTGGCGGTGGTCGGATGATCCGCAGACAGACCGGGACCGTACCCGGTTGCAGCGAATTGCAGGGCGATTTCAACAATATGAACGAGCTTTCCGCTTTCCCGAAAGGCTTTACAGCGATTGTGGTCGGCAGCACAGGCGGCCTGGGGAGTGCATTTGTCGCGCTTCTCGAGCGCGACCCGCGATGCGGTCACGTAGTCCGGTTGAGCCGGTCGTCCCGTCCGCCGCTGGATCTCGAGGATGAAGCCTCCATCGAACGCGCCGCCGCCTCACTTGCCGCCCGGGGCGACGTGCATCTGATCGTCGACGCCACCGGCATCCTGCACGATCCAGCGATGCGCCCGGAAAAATCAATCGGCCAGGTCGATCCGGAGGTGATCGCGCGCGCCTTCGCCATCAATGCAACGGGGCCGTTGCTTTTGCTGAAGCACTTTCACCACCTGTTGCCGCGTAAGGGACGCAGTGTCTTCGCGACCATTTCGGCGCGCGTCGGGAGCATCGCCGACAACCGCCTTGGTGGATGGTACGGCTATCGCGCTTCCAAGGCGGCCCTCAACATGTTCCTGAGGACCGCCGCCATCGAGATTTCCCGCAAGCGCCCAGATGCCATCTGCCTTGCGCTGCATCCGGGAACGGTGAAAACGCGGCTCTCGGAGCCGTTCGCCGCCGACCGCGAGCGGTTCGAGGCGGAGTATTCTGCGCAAATGTTGCTTGACGTGATGAACCGCGCGGAACCCTCGGCTGAAGGAGCATTCGTTGCCTATGACGGTTCCGACATCCCGTGGTGATTTTCCGGCTCAGCCTTGGGCCTTCTGCAAGGCTCAGTCGAACGGCACCCTGTCGGAGAAGTACTTTCCGTAGAGGTCCGCGGTGGGCCGTTTGCCGACGCGGGCCAGATGGGTTTCGCACCATTCGATGGTGGTCTGGCGCCCGACGTCGCGCAAACCTTCGATCATGTGCCAGTCCGGCCTGTGTTTCGTGTCCCGCGACAGCTTGAGCGTATGCGGACTGCCATCGATCAGATGAAAGCGATGGCGGCCTATGCGGCTGACCGCATTGTCGGTCAGCAACGGGATGCGCGGAACGCGCCGGCAGACCTCGATCTGTTGGACCTGCGTCCGCAAAGGATGATTGAAGGTCAGGCGGCCAATATTTCCGGAGATTTCCTCGCGGTTGGACGGCAGGTCCGGATCGCGGTCGGGACTGATCTGAACAAGCAGCGTGTCGTCGCTCCTGGTTTCGGATATCAGCGTGAGAAGGTCCGGGTTTGCCGAGAAGGCGCCGTCCCAATAATAGAAGCGGCCGATGCGGACCGCTGGAAACAGGTTGGGCAAACAGGCAGATGCCACGACCGAATCCGCGCTGATCTCCTGTGTTCGAAACACACGGCCCCGGCCTGACGCAACTTCGGTAGCCGCGATGAACAGGGTAATTGGGGACTCGCGCTGCAGTTTTTCGAAGTCGATCCTGGCGAGCAATATGTCGCGCAGCGGGTTGAGGTTGAGCGGATTGACGTCGTATGGCGACCATCCGCCGCCGATGCGCTCGAGACTGCGCTGCATGAGCGCGCCGGACAGCTTGGCGGTTGCGGAATAGGCAAGAGGAGAGCCGGGGTGGGACGTCGGCGCGCCGGCGCGGCTGATGGCACTCCAGATGTCGTGCAGACATTCGCGTGCGCCGTCCGTCCCACCGTCCATCAGCCCGGCGGCCAGCGCGACGGCATTGACGGCGCCTGCGCTCGTGCCGCTCACCCCATCGAAACCGAGATCTCCACGCGCCAGAAGGGCGTCGAGGACGCCCCATGTGAAGGCGCCATGTGCGCCGCCGCCCTGCAGTGCGAGGTTCAGGCGTCGCGATGGCGAACCGGTGCGTCGTGCAAAAGAGAAGCGCCGCGCAAAGGTCGCCCACGTGGTACCGGCATTCGGCGGAACGCCGAGACGCCGCAGCGGCGAACGGATCGCCCGGCTGGCGCCGGGCATCAAGGTGTCGTTGCTCATGGTTCCTCTCTTGCAGCCCAGATATGACTGCCTTGGTTTAGCGTCGCCGACTTTTGTGACGAACGCTCATATGAGGACCAATTTGGGCAGATTTGTGCACTGCACAAAAAGTGCCCAGTTTCCTCGGTTTCTCAACAGGTGCTGTTCAATGTGCCTTTCGGTCGGTTATGCGTCCTGGCCTCCATGTTGATTACCTCGGCGTCACGGTTCCGTGGAATCCGGTTCTACTCGTACAAACGCCGCCGGGAAGAGCCCGGCGGCGCGGTTACATTCAGACGTTTGCCGGAGTTGCGCTTGCGCGCTCCGCAAATGCCTATTGGGGCTGCTGAACAATGCGCATATACGGCTTGGGCGCATTCCAGCCGGCCGGAAACATTTTCCTGGCTTCGTCGTCCGACACCGCCGGGACGATGATTACGTCGTCGCCGTGTTTCCAGTTCACGGGGGTCGCCACCTTGTGATGGGCGGTTAGCTGCAGGGAATCAATCACCCGCAACAGTTCATCGAAGTTCCGGCCCGTGCTCATCGGATAGGTGATGATCAGCTTCACTGATTTGTCAGGCGCGATGACGTAAACGTTCCGGACGGTCTGATTGTCGACCGCGGTGCGGCCTTCCGATGTGCTGCCGGCGTCGGCGGGCAACATGCCGTAAAGCTTGGAAATCTTCAGTTCGGGATCGCCGATCATCGGATAGTTGGGCGCAATCCCCTGGGTCTCCGCGATGTCCTTCGACCATTCGGCATGGGATGCGATCGGGTCAACGCTGATCCCGATGACCTTGACGTTGCGTTTGTCGAACTCCGGCTTGATCTTGGCCATATATCCAAGCTCCGTTGTGCAGACGGGTGTGAAGTCCTTGGGGTGGGAAAACAGCACGCACCAGGAGTCGCCAATCCAATCGTGAAATTTGATCGGGCCGTCCGTTGTTTCGGCTGTGAAGTCGGGTGCGATGTCACCAAGTCTCAGCATTGCTTCTCCTTTTCAGAGCAAGGTAATTTCGGGGGTGGTTCTTGGCTGCTGCACAGAATTCATCACAAGAGTTCCAGCGCAGAGCGACAGGCGCGCGGAGATAGCATTCGCCCGGCTTGCAATAAATGATCAAATCACCATTTCATTTGATCAAACCGCCACATCATCACCGGAACGGCTTTTTATGGACGCTTTGTCGGAGATCCTGCGTTCGGCGCGCCTGTCGGCGGGCATGTTCCTGCGCGGTGAGTTCTCCGAGCCCTGGTCTTTGTTGACGGAAGTCAGCGCCACGGACTGCTTTGACCATCTGGGGCCGGTCGACGATCTGATCATCTACCACTACATCGTGGAAGGGCTGATGATCATCGAGATTCCCGGAAACGTGCCTGTCGTGATTTCGGCCGGTCAGGCGATCGTGTTCATCCGGAATGATCCACACACCATGGCGGGACGCGACCGTGTGCCGGCTGTTTCAGCGCTCGATGTCGTGCAGATCCCCGAGCGTGGCGGCATGATGGTGATCGAACATGGTGGCGGCGGTGCCAAAACCCGCACGGTTTGCGGTTTTCTCGGCGGGTTGGCGCTGGAAGAGGAACCTTTGCTTTCTTCATTGCCGCCTTATCTGATCTACGACAGCACGATGGCCCGTTCCGGAGAGGTGGTGCGCACCACGCTTGAGTTTGCGGCCGCTGAAGCCGCCGACAACCGGCCAGGGGCCGATGCCGTGCTTGCCGGCCTTTCCGAGTTGCTGCTGATCGAGGCGATCCGCGAGCACGTGGAAACACAGGGCCAAGAGATGGAAGGCTGGTACAGTGCGCTGAAGGACCGGTCGATGAGCCGGGCGATTGCACTGATCCACAGCGAGCCTCATAGAAACTGGACGGTCGAGCAACTCGGCCGGGATGCCGGGGCCTCCCGTTCCGCACTGGCCGACAAATTCAAACGCTATCTGGGATGCGCACCGGCGGAGTATGTCACGCAACACCGCATGCGGCTCGCGGCGCGCGAGCTCGCCGAGGGCGATGTGGGCATCATGGAGGTCGCCGGATCGGTCGGATATGGGTCGGACGCCGCCTTCAGCCGGGCATTCAAACGGTGTTTCGGCGTGTCGCCCTCGCGCTGGCGAGACGAGCACAGAATGCGGTCCTGATTATATGAAATCGTAAGAAATCCCGCCGGAGCGAGTTCGCCCGGATAGCCGCAGAACGGTGTCGCCGCATTCGGAGTGTGATAAAGTGCGGCTATGCGTGAAATCATCGATTCCCTTTTGGGTGATGTTTCAGTTGCAGGCTATCAGTTTTCAATCATCGCCCTTATTGCCGTCGGAGCACTGGTGATCGGGTTGGTCAGCCGAAACCACTGGTTCAGCTTTCTCGGCATTTTCCTGTTTTTCTTCTTCTATCTTTTCCTGCCCGCCATCAGCTATTGAGGGGCCGGACCGGTGGACCGTTCGCCCGTGAGGTCTGACATTCGGGGGTGGCCGGTTGCCGGGAATCACCCCGCTCACTAAAACCATCATCTTAGGGTGTTGTTTCTGGCGTTGTTTGAAGCTCTGGCCAGCAGGAATCTGATTCAATGACAGGAAGTTTTCTTATTCAGGCTGCAGTCTTTTTGGCGGCGGCCGCAATTGCCGCGCCGATCGCGAAGAAACTGCATATCAGTTCGGTTCTTGGCTATCTGGCGGCGGGGGTGCTGATTGGACCTTTTGGTCTTGGTTTCGTCTACACCGTCTATCATGTTGAGAGTATTCTGCACATTGCCGAATACGGCGTTGCGCTGTTGCTGTTTCTGATCGGCCTGGAACTCAAGCCCAAGCGCTTGTGGACCATGCGCGGATCGGTCTTCGGCCTGGGCGGCAGCCAGGTGGCGATATCGGCAGCTCTGCTGATCCCCGTCATCGGGTTCGCCGGCATTCCGTGGGATGATGCGGTCCTCATTGGATTTGCGCTGGCCCTTTCGTCAACCGCTTTCGTGCTCCAGGTGCTGGAGGAAAAAGGCGAATTGCGTCTGCGCCATGGCCGTGCCGCCTTCTCAGTACTTCTGTTCCAGGACATGGCGGCTATTCCGCTCATTGCCATCGTACCGCTGCTCGGTGCGGCAGGCGCGGCGGATGAGAGCGTCTCGTTCGTCAAGATTGTGGGCGCCATCGGCGCCATCCTGGTGATCGTCATTATTGGACGGTATGCCTTGTCGACGGTTTACCGGCTTGTCGCCATGACAGGTGTCCGGGAGGCGATGACGGCCAGCGCCCTGTTGACGGTTGTCGGCGTCGTCCTTTTGATGGAGTTCGCCGGTCTGTCGGCGGTCCTGGGGGCGTTTCTCGCCGGTGCGTTGCTCGCGGACTCCCCGTATCGTCACCAGATCGAATCCGACATCGCACCGTTCGAGGGCCTGCTTCTCGGGCTGTTCTTCACCGCTGTCGGGATGATGCTCAATCTCCAGTTGCTCGTGGAGCAATTCGGGCTGGTGATCGTCTGTGTCGTTGGCCTGCTGACCATCAAGGCGATTGTGCTCTATGGGCTTGGCCGCTGGAACGGCCTCGACAATCGTGCCGCGCGCCGGCTCGCACTGGCGGTTTCGCAGGGCGGTGAGTTCGCGTTCGTGATCTTTACGACGGCGCTCGGCGAAAACGTCATCAGCCGGGATCTCGCGGAGCTCTTGACCGTTGTGGTCACGCTTTCAATGCTGTCGACGCCACTGCTCCTGCTCGCGGATGAGTTGCTCACCCGTGCCGGAGAACCGGACGACGGACCGTACGATGAGATACCGGAGGAGCAGGGACACGTGGTCATCGCCGGTTTCGGGCGGGTCGGACAGATCGTCGCCCGCGTCCTGCAGGCCCGGCGTATTCCGTTCACGGCGCTTGACGGATCGGCGGAGCAGGTCGCGTTCGTGAGCCGCTTCGGCGGTCAGGCCTATTACGGGGACGCGACACGTCTGAGCATTCTCGAGGCGGCGCAAGTGGACAAGGCGCAGGCGTTCGTTCTGGCAATCGGCGATATTGAGAAATCCCTCAAAACGGCGGAACTGGTCCGCAAGCACTTTCCGCACGTGCCGATCTATGCCCGGGCACGAAACCGCAACCATGTGCATCGGCTCATGGATCTGGGTGTCGAGTTCATTCGCCGGGAGACGTTTCTATCGTCGCTGGACATCACGCGTGAGGTCCTGCGCGGGCTCGGCGATCCTGAGCAGGAGGTCACGCGGACGATCGAGACATTTCGCGAGTTCGACCGCCGGCACTTGTACGGCGATTACGCTCACTATACCGACCAGCAGAAGCTCCAGGTGTTTGCAAGAGAGCGCTCCGAGGAGCTCAAGGACCTGTTTGCGCAGGACGAAGCCGATCTGAGCGACGCGATCGTTGATGCGGACAACAAGGTGGTGTGAGTGCGCGATGCTCGACGGGATTGGCGTCAGGCGGGCTGCATGTCGAGCGAAAGGACCTGTGTCACCGGGCCCTCCGCCTCGTATCCTTGCGCGATCGCACGGCCCTGGGCGGCATCAGCAACCATTGCGAGACGGGTGAGGTCGTTTCTGACCGGCGGCTGAAGCCAGCCGAAGCCGTTGTCGAGGCGGCGATCCTGCGCGGCCATCATATCGCGCCGGCTTTCGTTGTTTTCGCCGCGTACGAGACCGCCCCAATGCCGATTCTGCCAGGCATTGGCGGCGCTCGCCGGTCCCTCGACGACGTGGGCTTGCGTTTCGGTGCGCTCAATGACGCAGGCTTCGTCAGGAGCAACGCCGCTCAGCGTGTAGATGGCGCCGACGCATAGCGGGGTGCGCACAAGCGTCTCCTTGGCCTCGCGATAGGTTTTCGCGGTCTCGAACACGCGCCGCAGAAGATGCTCGGGTGTCGGTTCTGCGCTTCGCCAGATTTTTGCCCGGTTTGCCATCCAGTCCAACGCAAAGAGGCCTACGGGTCGTTCCATGGGTGCCTGATTGATGGCCGCCGCAAACCGCCCGGGTGCCATTGCCTGCAGCACGCCTGTATAGCCGGGCCAGGTGAACGTAACCCAGGGACCCGCCGCGCTCGTAACGCGGGCGGCGATCACATGTCGGCCAAGCCCCGGAGTTTGCCAGTCCAGCACCCGCATCAGCCGGGCCGTGTTGCCGTCCGGACCAGGGCCGGCGCAGGTGCTGCAGGTCCATTCATAACTGGCGTTGAAGTAATATGCGCCGGGCCGGTCGATGATCCCTGATATCCGGTCCATCTCACCCAGATAAGGGTTGTGTGCGCGCGCGAGCCAGCGCCGCGAGATCGCATCTCCAAGCTTGAGGGCGATCGCCGGGTAGGCGGCCGCCGCCTCGTCAAGCAGCGCGTGGGTTTCCTCGCGTGCCAGCCGCAACGTTTCGACCGGCCAGTCCCCGCTGACATCCAGAACCGCAATCTGCGGCAGCGGTTCATCTGGTGTCTTCAACATCATCTCAAATGCGGCTTTCCGTGAAGTGATCCTTCATATGGTTGCAGCCGGCCACGTCCGCCACACCCGCCGCTCACTTTGTCGCGCGGGAGCGGTTCGCCGTCGCCACCAGAACGAGGCCGGATGCGGCCACGAAATAGAAAAACCCGTAAACAACCGCCGCACCGACGGGCGTTTGAAATGTATCTGTAACATAAGGGCCGAGAATCGCCTGAAGCGCATTGCCGACATAGACGTGCAAACCGAACGCCATTTGCGCAGCCGTACCGGCGACCGCAAGCCCGATAAGCAGAAATCCCAGAACACGCTGCATTGTGTCCCCATGTTTGCGCGGTTTTTATGACCTCGGGGATCAGATCGACCTAGAAGGTATCATCACCTAAACGCAATGAGAATCCAATTGCTTGGTCCGGTGCGGCACGTTTTCGCCGCGGCAATACCGGTATTGCCTGAACCGAGCGCAAGGCGTTCTTAACAAGAGTTGAGGAGATCATTGACGTACATCAAAGCGCAATCGCGCGCTCGATAGCATTTTTCGCATGTGCAAAATGTGTCCACGGGACCCTTTTCTTTTCCTCCCGGAAGGAGCCCGCAAATGTTGTCGCGAGATGTGACGCCATCCGCACAGGAGACCACGCCGGAACTGGTTCTGGGATGGTTGAAGAGTTTTCCATCGCAGGAGTTTGAACGTCACGACACCGTGGTTGACGAAGAGACGCGCGAAGGCTGTCTGCTTATCGTCACGCGCGGCGTGCTGATCCTTGAGGCCGTGCTCATAGACGGGCGGCGCCAGGTGCTCGGGTTCCGGTTTCCCGGCGATTTTCTTTGCACGGCGTTCAACCATCTGCTGCCCAACACAACAGCCCGGGCGCTCAGTGATGTGTCGCTCACCAAGGTGCCCCATCGCGAAATCATCGCGCGCGCCGGGGAGGACCGTCGGCTGGGCCGGGCGCTGGTTCGGGTCTCGGCCTATCAGACCGAGCGGTTCGCCCTGCAGAACGTCCTGCTTGGAGCGCTCGACCGGCAGCAAAGGGTGGCGTCTTTCGTGCTTGAGATGGTGCTGAGGCAGGGCCGCAAGATGATCGACGGCATCGCCATTCCGCTGCCCATGACCCGCGAGGAGATCGGCGGTTATCTCGGCCTCAACGCCGATACCGTCAGCCGCGCCTTGTCAAACCTGAGGAAGCAGAAGATCCTCGGCCAGATCAACCGTCGGGAAGGTTTGGTGAAGGATGTCCAGTCGTTGCAAAAGAGTACACCGCTGGCGGGCGTTCTGACGCGGATCTATGGCGAGCGCAACGCACATGATCTCTCCACGCTGCTCGAGTATGTGCAGGGCAACGGAACGGATATTGCGACGCCCGGCCAGCTTGGCGTTCACAAACTGCTGTCATAAGCAGACAATTCTGTACAACCGCATGTTGCCGGACGGGGCGGTGATTCGCCCTTGCCGTGCAGTACCATTACGGGCATATGCTCATGCGCGGGCCAGTGTGGCGTTGATCAGGCGATCTGTTCATGACCCAGTGCGATCTCTATTTCATTTCCGGTTCCCCGCCATGTTGGACTGTTATGCTGGCGCTGGAGGTCAAGGGCGTAAATTATACGCCGCGGCGGCTCGATAACGCCAAGCGTGAGCAGAAGGCGCCGGAATTCCTGAAGATCAACCCGCGTGGCCAGGTTCCGGTTCTCGTTCATGACGGAACCACCGTCTGCGAGACGCTCGCAATTCTTGCCTATCTCGACGCCATCGTCCCGGAGCCCCCGCTTTTCGGTGTATCTCCCGCCGCGACGGCGCTGGTCTGGCAGATCATCAGCGAATGCGAGGGCAGCCTGCGGGAGCGTGTCAGCGATGTTTCGCGCCCACTTTTTCGCGGAAAAGGCGAAGAGTTCGCAGATCGCATTTCCGCCGGAATGGCGCGCGTGCGTGATGAACTGGCGTTGCTTGAAACGAGGCTCGAGTCCGGTCCGTGGCTCGCTGGTGACACGTTGAGCGCGGCGGATTTGGTCGTTTTCCCGGTCGTCATGCAACTTTGCCGGGCGGCGGCGCGTCCCGAGGCCGAACCGATGAAGCTTGGTGTGGTCCCATTAAGCAGGCATTGGCCGAACCTCGATGCGTGGCGCAAGCGCGTCGAGGCGCTCGACGGATATGACAAGGCGTATCCTCCGCACTGGAAATGATCGCTGCCGCGCAAGCACCTTCACCGGAGGGCGTCGAGGATTTGTTTTGCACTTCGCCGTGTATCTGCCCGCCGGTCGGCGTCCATGCGGTCCCACGTGCGATAAGGGTGTGCCAGCCGGGGATTGCCTTCCAGCGTTTCGCGGTTGCGGGCGAGAAAGTCCCAGTAGAGCGAATTGAACGGGCACGCGCCGTCGCCTGTCTTCTGCTTCACGTCGTAGTGGCAGCCGCGGCAATAGTCGGACATTTTGTTGATGTAGTTGCCGCTTGCCGCATAAGGTTTTGAGCTGAGCAAGCCGCCGTCCGCGAACTGGCTCATGCCGAGCGTGTTCGGCAGCTCCACCCACTCATAGGCGTCCGCATATACGGCGAGATACCACTCATGGACTGCATGGGGGTCGATGCCCGCCAGCATGGCGAAGGTGCCGGTGACCATGAGCCGCTGAATATGGTGGGCGTAGGCTTCTTCCTTGGTCTGGGTGATGGCGGCGTGAAGGCAGGCCATGTCGGTCTCGCCGGTCCAATAGAATTTCGGGAGTGATCTTTCCGCGTTGAAATGATTCCTGTCGCGATAGCCGGGCATTTCAAGCCAGTAGATGCCACGGACATATTCGCGCCAGCCGATGATCTGACGAATGAACCCTTCGGCCGCATTCAACGGCGCATCACCCCGGCGGTATGCCGCCTCGACGCGCCCGCACACTTCCAACGGATCGAGAAGCCCGGCGTTGATGTAGAGCGACAGCACAGAGTGGTAGACGAAACTCTCGTCCTTCACCATGGCGTCCTGGTAATCGCCGAAGTGGGGGAGGGTGGCGTCGATGAAGTGATCGAGCGCAGCTTGTGCATCCGCGGGCGTCACCGCGAACCAGAAGGGCCGAAGATCGCCGAAATGATTGCCGAACCGTGCGTCCACGAGATCGAGGACCTCGCATGTTGTCGCGTCCGGTTCAACGCGGAAGGGATTTGGGAATTTCAGCTGCCCGCGCGCGGGTTTCCGGTTGTCCGCATCGTAGTTCCACCGTTCCCCTTCCGGTTCAGTTCCGTTCATGAGCAGACCGGTGCGGCGGCGCATGTCGCGATAGAAATACTCCATGCGCAACTGCTTTCTTGGAGCCGCCCATTTGGCAAAATCCGAGCGGGAACAGACGAAGCGGTCATCGTCAAGAATGCGCACCGGCAAGCCGAAGCGGTCCCGCCAGGACCGCATGGCCTGCAAAACCCGCCATTCGCCCGGTTCGGTAACGATGATTTCGGCGCAGCCATGGCGTTCCAGGACGCGCTCAACTTCTCCGGTAAAGGATCCGGTGTTCCCGTGATCGTCCAGCCGCGTGTACTCGACGCTCCAGCCAGCATCCTTCAGGCTTTCCGCAAAATGGCGCATGGCGGAAAACAGAAAGGCGATCTTCTTCTTGTGATGCGGCACATAGGTCGCCTCGTCCATGACCTCGGCCATGAGCACCACGTCATTCGTTTTCGATCCGGCGGCGAGGCTCGAGATGTTCGCCGATAATTGATCGCCGAGCACGACAATCAGGGCGCGGTGGTTGCGGTCGGACAGTCGGGATGCCCGGGAGGGCGGGGGCGGCACAGGAGCGCTCATCTTCCGTTTGGCCTGTCAGTGTAGAGTCGGGACCAGCGCCAGGGCGTGCGAATGATCTCAAGGGCGGATTTGCCAATGTTCGGTCGTGCAGGTCCGAAACACGGCGGGACTCATTTGCCGACACACATCCGTTTTCGTATCGACGCCGACTCTTACGTAGCAAGCGCGTCTTCAGATCATGCTGAGACTGAAGTGCGCGTCAACCGGAACGAAGTTGAGCCAAGTCAATGTGGGTGTGGTGAGGCGCATCCACGATGGTTGATGGAGCTGACAGCTCAAGAAACACGCATAGAGGCGGTACATCTGTGGATACTCTTATTGTCTACTACTCGCGCACCGGGACAACGCGAAGGTTGGCATTGGCGCTTGCGGATGCTCTGCATGCCAATGTCGCGGAGATAGAATGTGATCGCTATGGCTCCGGACCATTCAATTATCTGCGCGCGGGTTATGACAGCGTCAGGGGAAACCTGCCATCGATCGAAATCCCGGAAACGAGATATGCCGACTATGATCTTGTGGTGCTCGGCGCACCGGTCTGGACGAGCTATCCGGCATTGCCTCTGCGCGCATTTCTCGCCGGTAACCCGCAGCTCCCGTCAAGGGTCGGCTTGTTTTTCACCTATGGTGGTCACTCTGCTGCTGCACAGGCGCAGGCGCAGGTCGAGGCATTGCTACCACAGCCGGTTACGGCTGTGCTTGCGGTCAAGTCCGGTGAAGTCGGCGATGATGAACTCGCGCCTCGGATTGCCGATTTCACCGATCAACTTACGCAACGGTAGACCAAGGGGCAAAGAAAACGGCCCGGTGTGAACACCGGGCCGTCGAAGCGATTATCCGAGGCGATCCGCAAAAGACCGTCTGGAGCTTACTTGTAAGGTCCAGGCGCCATCGGGGCCGGGCCGAACAGGTTGAATCGGCGGCCAATCGCGGCGGTGAAGAGCCACGGATCAAGGTCCACGTCCGCAGTGATATTGGTGCCTTCCCAACTGGCATCGGTGTCGAGAAAGGTCTTCTTGACGTCGCCGTTGAGATACCAGCCATTGCCGATTTCAATGTCGATACCAGCCTGGAGCGTGAAGCCGACGGCGTTGTCGATGTCGAGCCGCGGATTGCCGCCGAGGTTGCTTCTGCTCTCATCAAAGAAGGCAATATACTGGATACCGGCACCCAGATAGGGCTTGAAGCCGCGTCCGGTATCGAAATGGTATTGCAAGGTCAGGGCCGGCGGGAAAATCCACGTATCGCCGAGGTCGATACCGTTGAGCGTGCCCTTGCCGTCCACTTCGTGCTTGGCAAAGCAGCAGAACAGTTCCACCGCGAGATTGTTGGTGAAGAAATACGCCAGCGTCAGGGACGGCACGACCTCCGTGCTGACTTCGGCATCGGCGCCTGCGATCCGCGCTCCGCCGGCAAACACGTCCGCGCTGGAGTCCGGATCGACGACCGTGACGCCGACTCGGGCCATGATGCTGCCCGTCCTGTCTTCTGCCGATGCGACCTGGGTCAGCCCGAACAAGAGACCGATGCCAAGAGCCGCTGATGCTATTCGATTTGCTATTCTGAATTTCATTTTTTGGTCCCCCAAGTCCGACCATTTCCCTCGCGCTGTGCGCAAAGATCAAGTTGTCCCCAACCCCGGTCGGTGAAAAATAATCTCCGTACCGCAGGTGTTTCGAAACAAAACTAGCTGTTTGTCTTGGTTGGTACAAAGCGCATCCGCACCACACTCCAAAATTAAAACTTATGTGTGGTATAAATGCCGCAGATGCGAGAAATGTGGATACCCCCAGCGTCTATCTGATTCTCAACCCAAAGGCATGTAGGCACATCAGCGCACTGCACGCCCCCCAATGAGACCGATGCTAGCGACAAACAATCGTCGCGTATCTGATTTACATCAGACACCCTCTATCTTGTTGTGGGTAAGCGTGTTGAAATGCCGGCTTGAATCAACCGTAAGTTGTGGAGGCACTTCATGAGCATATTCGGAGACATCATGTCCGCGATCTTCGGCAAGTCAGCGGAAGCCGCGCCGCAGGACGCGGCTGCCGGCGATTCGCCCGCGCCGTCTGCGGCCCCCGGGACGGAAGTCGACGTTGAGGCGATCCTTGATGATCTTGCCGCAAAGGCGAGTCAGAAGCTCAACTGGAAAACGTCGATCGTCGATCTGATGAAGCTGCTTGACCTGGACAGCAGCCTCTCCGCGCGCAAGAGCCTTGCAGAAGAGCTGGGTTACTCCGGCGATATGAACGACTCCGCCTCCATGAACATCTGGCTGCACAAGCAGGTCATGACGAAGCTGGCCGAAAACGGCGGCAAAGTCCCGGACGATCTCAAAGACTAACTTCGGCGAAAACAAAGCCCCCGGACGAAAACCCGTGGCATGCGTCCGCGTTGCCCGCGGGTTTGTCACTGTTCCTATGCGGCCTTGCTCCTCATGCGCAGAACACGTAGCCACCGGTGTCAACGCGCTATCGTGTGTCGCAAAAAGCGTGTAGGTGTGGCGACCGGTGCGCACTGCGCGTTCGTTCCGGGGGTGATGGCGGTTGGTAGATTCTGAACAGAACACGCGCGTATTGATCGTCGTCTTCGATGCCCTGCGCCCGGAATTCGTCACACCCGAACTGATGCCCAACCTGCATGCCTTCGCGGAGGGCGGTGTGCGGTTCACGAACAGCCGGTCCACCTATCCGTCCGAGACCCGCGTCAATCAGTCAACCGTGACGACCGGATGCTATCCGTCGCGCCATGGCGTGGTTGCCAACAATTTCGTCGTCACCGACGATGGCAGGAACGTGGTGTTGAACACCGGTGACGATGTTGCGTTCGAGGCGGCGCTCCACAGGATGACCGAACCGCTTTTTGGTGTGCCCACGCTTGGAGAATGTCTGGCGGCGGCGGGCCGCTCCTATGCAACGGTGAGCGCGGGAACGTCCGGCGGCGGACGGCTGATCAATATCGCCGCGGAGGAAACAGACGCCTTCCGCTTTGCCATGCGGCGCCCGGAAGCGTCCGTCCCCGCGGGCGTGGAAAACCGGATCATCGAACGCATCGGAGATTTGCCCGAATACAGACGACCCGCCCTCGACTGGATCACCTATGCGGTGGATTGCTATCTCGAGTTTGTCGAGCCGGACATTCGGCCCGACGTCACGCTGCTATGGTTGTGCGAACCCGATGAGTCGTTTCATCATCTGGGTATCGGCTCGCCGGACGCAGTCAGGACAATCGCTCACGCCGACGCGCAGTTTGCACGTATCCTCGCGTTGCATGAACGTGCGCTCGCCGACGGGTCTCTGCAGATCATTGCCATGTCCGACCATGGCCAGATCAGCATCAGGGGCGCGCCGCTCAATCTCTCAGCGAAATTCAAGGAGGCGGGTTTCGACGGCGTAAACATCGCCGTCGCGAACGGCGGCGGCGTGTGGCTCGAGGACCCTTCACCGGGACGGATCGGCGAAATTGTCGAATGGCTGCAGAGTGTGGATTGGTGCGGGCCCGTCTTCACGCGCGATGGTCTCGCCGGGACCCTGACACTCGATCTCGTCCAGGTCGCGCATCGCCGGGCGCCCGATATCGCGCTGGTGCTGCGCTATGACGACACCACGAACAATTGGGGTGTCGACGGCATGTCGCTCCACGACTCGATTTACCCGCCAGGCGGCGGCTGTCATGGCGGGCTCAGCCCGTACGAGATGCGCAATGTTCTGCTCATGTCGGGCGGCCGGCTCAAGTCGGAACAGGAAATCCCGGTGCCTGCCGCGAATGTCGACATCATGCCTACCGTCTTGCACATGCTGGGGGTCGCGCCGCCGGATAATCTCGATGGGCGCATTCTGCGTGAGGCACTGGCAGACGGGCCCGATCAAGCGCGGATCGAGGTGAAGGAACGGGTTTTCTCTTCGAGCAACCAGCAAGGGCCGCTGACGCACCTGTCGACGTCCCAGGTCGGCGAGACGCCCTACGTCAACCGGGCCTGGGTGGAGTAGGCGTCAGAGAGACTTGGTTGGACGGATTGAACCGCATCGAATGGCGCATCACAGTCGGGGTTTCGGTTACTTTTCGGACCCTACACCTGTAACCTAGCGGCGAAGAACGAGTGTGAATTCAGGGAGAAACGCAAATCAATGTCTGTCGAATATCTTAAAAAGGCTCCCAAGACGTCGACGAGCGATGCATCCGACGTGAAGGTGACGGTTCGCGCCATCCTCGACGATATCGAGCAGGGCGGCGAAGAAGCGGCCCGGCGCTACGCGGCGAAGTTCGACAAGTACGACGGCAACATCGTCCTGACCCGCGATGAGATCGATGCGGCCACACAATCTCTCTCGCAGAAGGTGAAAGACGACATTCGTTTCGCGCGTGACAATGTCCGTAAATTCGCCGAGGCGCAGAAGGGCACGATTTCCGACATCGAGGTCGAGATCATTCCCGGTTTCGTTGCCGGCCAGAAAGCAATTCCCTGCCAGGCAGCCGGCTGTTACGTGCCGGGCGGTCGGTACAGCCACGTGGCTTCGGCAATCATGACCGTGACCACCGCCAAGGTCGCGGGATGCGGGCATATCACGACCTGTTCGCCGCCAAGGCCGGAAGTCGGGGTGAACCCGGCGATCATCTACACCGCCGATGTGTGCGGTGCAGACACGATTCTCGCGCTTGGCGGTGTGCAGGGCGTGGCAGCCATGGCGTTCGGCCTGTTCGGGTTGCCCAAGGCTGACATTCTCGTCGGTCCGGGCAACCAGTTCGTCGCCGAAGCCAAACGCATCCTGTTCGGCCGGGTCGGCATTGACATGCTCGCCGGTCCGACGGACAGCCTGATCCTCGCGGACGAGACGGCCGACCCGTTCATCGTCGCGTGGGATCTCGTCGGCCAGGCGGAGCATGGCTACAACTCGCCGGTCTGGCTTGCGACGACAAGCCGGCCCCTGGCGGAGAAGGTCATGGACATGGTGCCCGATCTGATCAAGAGCCTTCCCGAAGTCAATGCACAGAATGCGGAAGCCGCATGGCGCGACTACGCGGAGGTGATCGTCTGCGGCACGCGCGAGGAGGTTGCCGAGGTTTCGGACGGGATCGCGCCGGAACATCTGACCGTCATGGCCGAGGATCTCGACTGGTGGCTCGACCGTCTCAAATGTTACGGCTCGCTGTTCCTCGGCGAGGAAACGACCGTGGCGTTCGGCGACAAGGCGTCGGGCACAAACCACGTGCTGCCGACGTCGGGTGCGGCCCGTTACACCGGCGGGCTGTCGGTGCACAAATACATGAAGATCGTGACGTGGCAGCGTGCCACGCGTGAAGGTGCCCGTCCGGTGGCCGAGGCGACCGCGCGCATATCCCGCCTCGAGGGTATGGAAGGCCATGCGAAAACGGCCGACATCCGGCTTGAGAAATGGTTCCCGGAGGAGAGCTTCGACCTCACGGCTGCGGAATGACGGACTTGTTTTCTCTGGAAGGCCGCGTTGCCTGCGTCACGGGCGCGAGCAGCGGGATCGGCCGGTTTCTGGCGACGTTGTTCGCGCGCTCCGGTGCGTCAGTCATCGGGGTCGCGCGACGAGCTGCGGAGCTGGAGGTGTGGGCCGGCGAGACATCCAAGGACGGAGGCCGGGCCGCCTTTGTCGCCGCTGATCTCGGCGATCCGGCAAACGCAGGCGACGTCGCTGCAAGGGCTGCAGAGCCGTTCGGCCCGCCGGACATTCTGGTCAATGCGGCGGGGATCAATCCGCGCAAGCACGCCGATGACGTTGCTCTCGATACCTGGCGGCAGACGGTGGACCTCAATCTGAGCGTCCCGTTCTTCCTGGCGCAAAAGCTCGTGCCGGAAATGGCCGGACGCGGCTGGGGGCGGATCATCAATATCGCCTCGCTGCAATCGTACCGCGCGTTCGAAAACGGACTGGCCTATGGCGCGTCGAAGGGCGGTGTGGCGCAACTGACGCGCGCTATGGCCGAGGCCTGGTCGAACCGCGGCATCACCTGCAATGCGCTTGCCCCCGGTTTCTTCCCGACCGACCTGACCGGTCCGGTGTTTTCGGACGACGATCTGGTGGAGCGGATGGCGGCGCAGACGTGTATCGGCCGCAACGGCGAAATGGATGATCTGATCGGCCCGGCGATCTTCCTGGCCTCGCCGGCGTCCGATTATGTCACCGGTCAGGTGCTCCATGTCGATGGCGGCTTTACGGCCAAGTGAACCCACGATGAAAGCTCTCGTCTACACCGCGCCGAAAAGTCTTGATTTTCAGGACATGCCCGATCCGGTTCCGGAGGACGGAGAAGTACTCGTCAAGGTCGATGCCGTGGGCATTTGCGGCTCGGACATGCACGCCTATCTGGGACACGACGAGCGCCGTCCGGCGCCGCTCATTCTCGGCCATGAAGTGGCCGGTACCGTTGTCGAGGGCCCGAGCGAGGGTACGCGCGTGGTGGTCAATCCGCTGGTCACGTGTGGGACATGCGAGGCGTGCCTGCAGGGCCGGACCAACATCTGCCCGTACCGTCAGATTATCTCCATGCCGCCGCGCGAGGGCGGGTTTGCCGGCCTTCTGCGGATGCCGGAGCGCAACCTGCATACGATACCGGCAAGCTTCTCAACCGAAAGCGCGGCATTGACCGAGCCGGTCGCCTGCGGATGGCACGCGGTTCGCCTTGCACGTGATGCGAGCCGGACGCCTTTGTCGGCGTGCCGGGCGGCTGTGCTTGGCGGCGGCGCAATCGGACTTGGAGCCGCGCTCGTGCTCGCGGCGCGGGGCGTGCAGGAAATCTTCATTGCCGAGACGAACCCGGCGCGCCACCCGGTGCTGAGAGAGGCAGGCCCGTTCACAGTTTACGACCCAAGCTCGGACAAGGGGCCGGAACCGGAATCGGCCCACATTGTGGTCGACGGTTTCGGAGGCGCCGCGACGCGCAAGGCGGCGAGCGAACTGGCCACTCCCGGAGGCGTCATCGTTCACATCGGGCTCGCCGACGGCGAAGGCGGGTTGGACGTGCGGCGGATGACGCTCCAGGAAATCACGTTCATCGGCACCTATACCTATACGGCGGCGGATTTCGGCGACACGCTGGCGGCCATGATCGCATGCCAACTCGGCGCGTTGGACTGGGTGGACGTGCGCCCGCTCGAACAGGGTCAGCAGGCGTTCGCGGATATTCTTGACGGCCGTGCAGCCGCGCCGAAGATCATGCTCAGGCCCTGAGTGGTCTGGCTAACGCAACACCGGATTTGTTCTCAGGCGTTCCACAAGAAAGTCAACAACGGCACGCACGCGGGCGGATGTCTGCCCGGCTTCCTTGTGCACGACATGTACGGGGATCGGCGGAGGCTCAAACTCTTCCAGCACCACTTCCAGCGCACCGGACTTCACATGCGGTGCGATCATGTAGGACAGCACCCGGGTGATGCCGCCGCCTTCCATGGCTGCCGCGATCGCGGCGTCGGCGACGTTGAAGCGAAGGCGCGAGGGAACGCGAACTGTCTCGGTCCCGCCGTCGCGATGGAATACCCAATCCTTGCCGCGTACGAGGTTCACGAAGTCGAGGATGTCATGGCCGGTCAAGTCTGAGGGCCGACAGGGGCGGCCGCGCTGTTGAAGGTAATCCGGCGCCCCGCACACCACGCGGCGAACGCTCCCGACCCGCACGGCGCGCAGGGACGAATCCGGCAACTCGGCGATGCGCACGGCGACGTCGATGCCTTCATCGACGAGATGCACGACGCGATCGACAAAGAGCGTCGAAATCGAAATGTCCGGATAGGCCTCGGTGAGTTCGAGCAGGATAGGCGTGACCACTTGCCGGCCGAACACGACGGATCCGGTGACCGTCACACGCCCGCGTGGCTCTGCGTGCACACCCGCAGCGTGGCGGTCCGCCGCGTCGACCTCCGCCAGAATGCGCCGGCAGTCCTCAAGATAGCGTTCGCCCGCATCCGTCAACGTCACCGAGCGGGTCGTGCGGTGCAGCAGTCGCGCCCCGAGCCGCGCTTCGAGATCGGACACCGCACGCGTGACGGACGGCGGCGAGACATTGAGGCGGCGCGCCGCGGCCGCAAATCCAGCCTCCTCGGCGACGGTAACGAACACGGACATGGCCTGCAGGCGGTCCATCTGGCTATTCCGAATGATGAAATAATGGATTTCAAATTATGCGTATTAAATCGTGGGGTGAAAAGGCGCAAATTGCGAACACAGACAGGCGATCACGCGCCAACGACCCGAGACCGACCCGCGCAAAGCCAACGGAGGAGAGAACCCATGTCAGCTTCAGCCCTTACCGAAGGCGCCCATCATATCGGCCTTACCGTGCCGAGCCTCGATGCGGCGCGCGCGTTTTTCATCGAAACCCTCGGCTTTGCGCAGGTGGGCGAAAAGCCGGACTATCCTGCGGTTTTCGTCAGCGACGGCACGACCATGATCACGCTTTGGCAGGTCCGCGATCCCGCGACGGCGGTTGCCTTCGACCGCAAGAACGTGATCGGCCTACACCACCTGGCGCTCAAGGTGCCGGGCAGCGACGCGCTGGATGCGCTGCACGACAAGCTCAAGGGAACCGATGGCGTGGAGATCGAATTTGCGCCTGAAGACCTCGGCGGCGGACCGATCCGTCACATGATGTGCACCATCCCGGGCGGCATTCGCACCGAGTTCATCGCTCCGGCGTCGTAACAGCGCATCGACTCGCAAGAGCGGGAGGCAAGAATCGTGCTGACCTCACAAACATCCTCGCCGTTTCACAAGGGCGAACGCGACGTGCAGGTGCGGCTTGGCGTGGCTGGCATTGAAGCGTGGGCGCGCAAGGTCGTTCGCGATCACATGCCGGAACAGCACCTCCTGTTTCACACGTCGCTTCCCTTCCTGGTCGCTGCCGCAAGGGACGAGAAGGGCAGGCCGTGGGTGACCCTGCTCGAAGGCGCGGATGGCTTCGTAACGGCGCCCGACAACCGGCATCTGGTGATTGACGCCGAGCCGGCAAAGGGTGACGCGCTGGCGGATGCCCTTATCCCTGGTGCAGATGTCGGGATCCTCGGCATCGAACTTGCCACCCGGCGGCGCAACCGCGTGAACGGTCGGATCGCCGAAAGCAGTGCGGCGGGTTTGACCTTCCGCGTGGACCAGACATTCGGCAACTGCCCGCAATACATCCGCGAACGTGCCTGGCGCCGTGACGAGCACAGTGTTGCGGGCGAGGCGGTTCGCGGAACGCGGTTGACGCCTTGCCAGCGGAAGTGGATTGAGGCCGCGGACACGTTCTTCATCGCCAGCGGCTATCGCGGTGAGGGCGAAAGCCCCACCTACGGCATGGACGCGTCTCACAGGGGCGGCGACAGGGGGTTCGTGCGTGTCGTCAACGACACCCGGCTGCAGTTCCCCGACTATGCGGGCAACAATCACTACAACACCATGGGCAACCTCGTCCTCGACCCCCGTGCCGGATTCCTTTTCATCGACTTCGAGACGGGAAGCCTGCTGCAGCTCACCGGTACAGTATCGGTAGACTTTGACTCTGACGAGGTGGCCAAGGTCCCGGGCGCGCGCCTTCTGATCACGCTCGATATCGAGGAGGTGGTCGAGATGCCCCATGCCGTTCGGCTGCGCTGGGACGCGGACGCTGAATCCGTACGCGAACTGCGGCTTGCCGAAAAGGTACGTGAAAGCGCCGACGTGATATCTTTCGTGTTCGAGGCCCGCGATGGCGGAGCGTTGGCGGCGTTCGAGCCCGGTCAGCATCTCCCGATTGAGGTGCGGATTCCGGGCATGGCCGAACCGATGCGGCGCACCTATTCGCTCTCAAGCGCGCCGGGCGATCCGCGGTACCGGATTTCCGTCAAGCGCGAGCCTAAAGGTCTGGTCTCCCGCCATCTGCACGACGCGCTCGATCCCGGCGCCATCATCGAAAGCCGCAAACCGGCGGGTGAGTTCATGATGACATGCAGTCTGTGTCCGCTGGTGCTTGTCAGCGCAGGCGTCGGCGTGACACCGATGATGAGCATTTTGCACGCGGTGGCTGGCGAGGGAGGCGACCGGCCCACATGGTTTGTCCATGGCGTCCGTGACGGTTCACATCATCCGCTCGCCGGCGAAGTGCGCGAGGTCGCGGCACAGCACGCGAACATCAAGGCGCATATCGCCTATAGCCGTCCTCGAACCGAAGACCGGGTCGGTGTCGATTTCGATAGTGAAGGGCGTGTCGGCGGCGCTCTGCTCAGTCGCCTCGTAAACGAACCGGATGCACACTACTTCCTGTGCGGTCCGACGGGCTTCATGAGCGATATCCAGGATGCGCTGGAGCGACGGGGCGTACCTTCAGAACACATCCATAGCGAGACGTTTGGACCCGTTGGTTAGCGCAACTCCCGCGGGCTTCCGGCTTTGCTTAGAGAGTCGTGGCGGACGCCCACAATCGTTCCCCTGAGCGTCCGCTTCAGACTCCGGCCAATTTGCGAACTGCCGCTATGCGTCGCAGGCGGCAGGTTCACGCGATTTGGCCGAAACCGGAATCTGAATGTCGATCTGAAGCGTCGAAAGCAATTCGCCACGCTGCATGTTCACGTCGACCTGTTCCAGATCCACGGGAATGTACTTCGCGACGGCCAGCAGGATCTCATTCCGTAGTAACGCGACCAGATTGGAACTGCCGGTCACGCTACGCTCATGCGCTAGAAGGATTCTGATCCTGTCCTTTGCGACGTCAGACGGGTTTTCGCGTTTGAATAGACGAAGCCACTTCATGCTGCCCTCCCGCCGAAAATCCGGCCGAGCAGACGGGTCCGCTCCTTCGGGATGGTCAGTTCGATGACCTCACCGTTCAGACGCCGCGCCGCCGCGTTGTAAGCCTGGGCGGGCGCGCTCTTCGGGCTGCAGACCGTTACCGGAGAACCGAAGTTCGAAGCCCGAAGCACTTCCTGGCTTTCCGGCACGACGCCGAGCAACGGGATCGACAGAATTTCGAGAATGTCGTCGATCTCCAGCATGTCGCCGGAAGACGCCCGGGCCTCGTCGTAGCGCGAGATGAGCAGGTACTTCTCGACGCTCTGGCCCTTTTTGGCTTTCTCCGTTTTGGCATCGAGCAGCCCGATAATGCGATCGGAGTCGCGGACCGACGAAATTTCCGGGTTTGTGACGACGACGGCGATGTCGGCATGCTGCATGGCGAAGACGGCGCCCTTGCCGATGCCGGCGGGGCTGTCGCAGATCACCCAGTCGAAGTTCGAGCTGAGCTCATGTATAACCTTGGTGACGCCAGCGGCTGTCAGCGCATCCTTGTCGCGCGTCTGCGAGGCGGGAAGCAGGAACAAATTGTCCAGCCGCTTGTCGCGGATCAGCGCTTGAGCCAGCTTGGCCTGGCCCTGAATGACGTTGATCAGATCGAAGACGACACGGCGTTCCGCGCCCATCACGAGATCGAGATTGCGCAGGCCGACATCGAAGTCGACCATGGCGACGGTTTGACCACTCTGCGCCAGGGCGGCTCCCAGCGCAGCGGTGGATGTCGTCTTCCCGACTCCACCTTTTCCGGATGTTACGACCATTACTCTGGCCATTTTATCCTCTCCTCCGTTTTGCTTAGTCGAGCTCTCTCAAGTGCAGTGAGTCCTGTTCCAGCCAGGCCTGAACAGGTCGGCCGCACAGGTGAGAGGGTGCGTCCTCGACGGTTGCATATGTCCCGTCGATGGCCACAAGCTCGGGGTTGAAGTTCCTACAGAAGATGCGCGCCTGGGCGTTCCCGGCCACACCGGCCATCGCCCGCCCCAACAGCGTCCCATAGATGTGGATCGATCCGCCGGCAATGACCTCCGCGCCCGAAGCTATCGAGCCCAAAACCGTGATGTCGCCGTTTTTGCAGACGATCGATTGGCCGGAACGAACCGGATTTTCGATCACAAGCGACGTCACTTTGGACGGATGGTCTTCAGCCGTAACCTGGGTATCGGCATGAGAAGCATCCGCGACCTTGATCATCTCACTCGACCGTGTGTTGCTGCTCATCAAGGGCGGCAGGTCTGGATCGAGTAACGACGTATCGACACCGTCAACCGCAACTACAGGTATGTTGCGCTTCTTCAGTTCGGCAATCAGCGCGATGAATTCCGGCTTGGCCAGCGACACCTGGGACAGGTCGAGGACGATTGGTTTGCCCTCGAAAAATCCCTGAGACCGCTGGACCCAGGCGTCCAGCTCCGTCAGCCAAAAGGCAATAGGTAGCTGGGGCGTCAGCACGAAAAGAACGTGTGAACGTCCAACCAGTCTAAACGGGGTGCAAATGTCAGCCAAAACCTTCACCGCTATGCTCAAACCCTCGCAACACCATCTGGATTGAATATGGTTAACGGATCGTTAAGGGTCTGGCGCAGCGTTAAGAATTCCGTATTTCGGGGTGCCACGATGCCAAAAAGCGGGCATTTTGTGCTGGCTCGGAGTGAACTCTGTGCACGGGACGGCTGATCGGCAGGAATCGAGTCAGGTTCGATTCCCGGTGGCGTGCCCATGCGATTCCCGTTCGTAGGCCTTCAGCACCTCGTCCAGCGAACCGAACACGCGGATGTCCTCTGACAGCGCTTCGAGCTCCTTGCGGCTTGCACTGTTGATATCGCCAATGTCCTGCACGAACACCAGCCGGATCGATTGCGCCTGCAGTTTGGCCATGAGTTCTCTCAGCGCCGCGGCGGCGGTGTAGTCGATGTCGTCAACGGGCGAGGTATCGATGCAGAACCATTTCAGAGGTGGCTTCGCAGTCCTGGCCAGCCGGCTGACTTCCTCCTGCATGCGCTCCGTATTGGCGTAATACATGCTGTGGCCAAAGCGGTAGATAAGAAGACCCGGCATCACTTGCGCGCCGCTGTCGAGTTCTCTGGCCCGCCACTCGCCGGAATGCTCACGCACGATGAGCAGGTTCTTCGGCCGATAGCCGTGGCGCGTGTGCACGATGAGCGAAAACAGGATTGCGAACAGGATTCCCTTCTCCACGCCGAGCGTGACCACGACCGCCGCGGTTGCCGTCGCGAGCCAGAACTCGGTCCGGCGCTGCCGATAGATACTCTTCAGGCCGCTCACGTCGATCAGCTTGACACCGATGAGGAAGACGATGATCGAGAGAACCGCATCCGGCAGATAGGAGAGCGGTTTGGTCAGAAACAGCAGTGTCACCAAAACCACGACCGCCGCCATAAGCAGCGACAACTGGCTGCGCCCGCCAGCGGCATCGACCATCTCCGTCTTCGTCGGGCTTCCATTGACGACAAATGTCCCGCTCAGCCCCGCACCCAGATTGGCAAGGCCGAGGCCGAGGAGATCCTGTTCCTCATTGAGACGCTCGTTGTAGCGCGCCGCGTACGCCCGGGAGGTTGCCGCGCTCTGCGCCAGGACCACGACCACCATGGAAAAGGCGGTCGGAAACAGCTGCCAGATGAGCGACAGGCTCCAGTCAACGTCCGGAAGAGAGAAATCCGGCAGTCCGGCCGGTACCGTCCCGACAACCGGCAGATGGGTCTTGAGATCGAACATCCAGCTTGCAACGACCGCGCCGATGACGGCGATCATCGGGCCGGGTATGCGGAACCCGAGGCGGTTTGAGACGAATGTGCTGATCCCGATCACGGCCAGTACGGCGGCGGCCACCGTCAATGCGGCAGTGTTGATTTTCACACCGCCTTCCCAAAGGGCTCCGACCAACGTGGCGATGTCGTGATGCGCTGCCTTCACGCCCAGCAGTTCTGACAGAGCGTGTGCGGCGACCTGTACGCCGACCCCGGACAGAAAACCAACCAGGACGGTCTTGGACAGGAAGTCAGCCATGAAACCGAGGCCGACGGCACTTGCGACAATGAGTAACGCGCCGACCATGAGCGCCAGCAGGCTTGCGAGCGCCAGATACTCGCCGGTGCCGACGGCGGCCATGCCGACGAGGCCGCTTGCCAGAATGGCGGCAGTTGCCGAGTCGGCGCCGACGACCAGATGGCGGGACGAGCCGAGGAGCGCAAACAGGCACGCGGGAACGAGCAGAGTGTAGAGCCCGGTGATAACGGGTGTGCCGGAGATTTTCGTGTAGCCCATGACTTCCGGAATGGCCAAAGCCGCGAGCGTGATGCCGGCAATGATCTCGGTAGGAATTTGTGCGCGGTGAAGAGGAAGGACACCAGCCAGCACGGGCCATCGAAAGGGCGACAGGGGCGTCCGGTCCCTGGTCATGCATTCACCTCGATGCCCCTTTTCATGGTCATGATTTTGAGCATCGTCCCGGCGACGTCAAGCATCGGGCGCACCCAGTGCGTTTTGAATTAGCGGTTGAGCGCCGCCGTTATTGGAGTAAGGTCAACAGCCTGGGGTGACCGTTTGCGGTTGGTGAGGGGCTGCACTCCCGGTTTGCGGAGCTTGGCGTCATGGCACAGACGGGAAAGGCGACGGATACGAAGTCGGTTCCCGAGATGCTGAAGCAGCTTGACGTTCATCCGGCCAAGGGCCTGACGGCAGCGGAAGCCGGGAAGCGTCTCAAGCAGTATGGCGCCAATGCGCTGGCTGAAGAAAAGACAAGCCTGTTCCAGAAACTGAAGCCGTTTTTCTGGGCGCCGATCCCCTGGATGATCGAGGCTGCCGGCGTCATGGCGCTGATCGTCGGCGATATCGGCGACTTCGTTATCATTCTCATTCTTCTGTTTATGAATGCGGGCCTGGGTTTCTGGGAGGACCACCAGGCCTCCGACGCGCTCGACGCGCTGAAGAGTTCGCTTGCCTTGAAGGCGAGGGCGCTCCGGGACGGCAAGTGGTCGGAAGTCGCCGCCACCTCGCTCGTTCCCGGGGACATTGTCCGCATCCGTCTCGGCGACGTCGTGCCCGCCGATACGCTCCTGATCGACGGCGACTACGCCAGCATCGACCAGGCCGCGCTTACGGGAGAATCACTCCCCGTAACCCGCAAACCCGGCGAGGTTGCCTATTCCGGCTCGATCGTGAAGCAGGGCGAGATGCTCGCCGTCGTGACGGCGACGGGCAGCAACACCTTCTTCGGCAAGACCGCAAAGCTGGTGGAGAGCGCCGGCGCCATATCGCATTTCCAGAAGGCGGTCATTCGCATCGGCGATTTTCTCATCATCTTCGCCGTGGCGCTTGCCGTCATCCTGGCCGTGGACCGCCTTGCGGCCATGCACGGCGATTTCGACCGGGATGGACTGTTACGTCTGGCGTCGTTCGTGCTGATCCTTCTGGTCGCCTCTGTGCCGGTGGCGATGCCGGCGGTGCTGTCCGTCACCATGGCCCTCGGCGCCAAGTTGCTGGCGCGCAAGAAAGCGATCGTGTCCCGGCTGGAGTCGATCGAGGAACTCGCAGGCATCGATATCCTGTGTTCCGACAAGACGGGAACGCTCACCCAGAACAAGTTGACGCTCGGGGAAATTCAGCCCTTCGGCAAGGCAAAGCCAGAGGATGTGGTGTTGGCCGGTGCGCTGGCATCACGGGCGGAGGATCATGACCCGATCGACGATGCCGTCCTCGAAGGGCTGAAGACGGCCTCCGTGCTCGACGCCTACAAACAGACGGCCTATGTGCCGTTCGATCCCGTGGGCAAGCGCACCGAGGCGACCATCGCTGACGCCAAGGCCAAGACGTTCAAGGTGAGCAAGGGCGCGCCGCAGGTCATTATTGCATTGGCTGCGCTGAAAGGCGCGGAGCGCAAGAAGGTCGAGGCGCTGGTCGATGATTTCGCCGGAAAGGGGTTCCGGACCCTGGGCGTCGCGCGCGCCGATAGCGGCAACCGATGGACCTTCCTTGGGATATTGCCCCTGTTCGACCCGCCACGCACGGACTCGAAAGAAACCATCGCCCGTGCGCGGCAATACGGCGTGGCGGTCAAGATGGTGACCGGCGACAATGTGGCGATTGCCCGCGAGATTTCCAGCCAGCTCGGTATGGGGACCAACATACAGCCGGCGGGCCAGTTCTTCACCGCCGATCCGGCGAAAGGCATCATTCCTCAAAGGAAGGTCGAACAAATCGAGGAAAGCGACGGGTTCGCAGAGGTTTTCCCGGAACACAAATATGCGATCGTGAAGGTGCTGCAGGAGGACTGCCACATCGTCGGCATGACCGGCGACGGGGTCAACGATGCGCCCGCCCTCAAACAGGCAGACGTCGGGATCGCCGTTTCCGGTGCGACGGACGCGGCCAGGGCCGCCGCGGCGCTGATCCTGACGGCTCCCGGCCTGTCGGTCATCATCGACGGGATCGAGGAAGCGCGCCGTATCTTCCGCCGTATGACCAGCTACACGCTGTACCGCATCGCCATGACCATCGACATCATGGTGTTCGTTGTGCTGGCCTCGATGGCCTACAACTTCTTTCCCCTGACGCCGGTGATGATCATCGCGCTGGCGCTACTCGACGACGTGCCGATCATGACGATCGCCTTCGACAATGCCGCCGTCGACCAGAAGCCCGTCAAATGGGAGATGGACCACATTCTGATCGTTTCGACCGTGCTGGGTCTGGCCGCGGTGGTGCAGAGTTTCGGCCTTCTTTACATTGGTGACACGGTCTACGGGCTGAGCCAGGAGAAGCTGCAGACTCTGATGTTCCTGCAGCTGGTGGCGGGCGGTCACCTGATGCTGTTCCTCACCCGCTCGACCGGCTTCTTCTGGAAACCGCCTTATCCGAGCCGGTCGCTGTTCGTTGCCATTGTCGCGACCCAGATCATTGCCGTCCTGATTTGTGCCTATGGCGTACTTGTGCCGGCGCTGGCCTGGTGGGGCATCGGCCTTGTCTGGGTTTACAACATTGCGTGGATGTTCGTGCTCGACGTCATCAAGGTTGGTGCACGGAAGTTCGTCGAACATCGCCGGAAGAGCGGTCCGCTGCTTCGCCTGGTGGTGCGTCCGCTCGACAGTTTCGGCGGCCTGCATCACCGCCGGCGGCCGAGGAGCTAGGCTGAGATGAATTACCGCAAGCATTTCATGGTGACGCCGGGCTCCAAGCTGAAGCTCGGCAAGATCGACCCGTCGTTCTCCGGTCACCATCAGCACCGCGAACAGGCCGATGCGGAAATCGAAAAAGACCGGAAGAAGCTGGCCGAGCTTCAGTACCTCATGTATGCGGAGGACAAGCACTCGCTGCTTATCGTACTGCAGGCGCTTGATGCGGGCGGCAAGGATGGGACTGTCAACCACGTCTTGAGCGCCATGAACCCACAGGGGTGCGCGGTGGCGGGCTTCAAACAACCCACGCCAAAGGAGCTGGCGCACGATTTCCTTTGGCGGGTCCATCCCCACGCGCCAGGCCGCGGTCGCGTCACCGTGTTCAATCGCTCCCATTATGAGGACGTTCTCGTTGTCAGGGTGCACAAGCTCGCGCCGAAGTCGGTCTGGTCCAAACGCTACGACATGATCAATGATTTCGAGGCCACGCTTGCGAGCAACGGGACGACGATTCTCAAGTTCTTCCTGCATATCAGCAAGGAGGAACAGCTCGAGCGCTTCAAGCAACGCATCGACGATCCGGCGCGGAACTGGAAGATCAGCGATTCCGACTATACCGAACGGGAGCTGTGGGACGATTACACAGAGGCATTCGAGGATGCGCTTTCGAAGTGCTCGACCGAGCATGCGCCATGGTTCGTGATACCCGCCAACCACAAATGGTTCCGCAACCTCGCCGTCGCCCGCATCGTCGTCGAGACCATGGAAGGCCTGAACATGAAGACCCCCGAACCGACCGTCGATCTCGCCGAGATCAAGCACCGCTATCACGCGGACGTTCAGGAGGAGAAGAAGGGCTGACGATCCGATCCGGGCGCGCGTTCCATGCGCTGTGCCCTACACGTGAACCGTCTCGCCCAAGCTCGCATAATCGTCGTTGCGCAACTCCTGAAGGATCTCGGTGACCTCCTCGGGCCGGGCCCCCATCGATGTCATCGCGATCGCGCCGAGCTGGAGGCTGGACTCGAGCGTTTCCGGCACGGCCTGCGTGGCGCCCGCTTCCTCCAGACGACGGCTGTGTGGCAGGTCACGCGCCCGCACGACGACTGGCAGGTCAGGTGACGACTCCTGGAGGGCGGCCACGATACTGTCCGCGGTCGCCGTCTTGTCGATCGTGATGACCGCGCCGCGTGCGCGCCCCGCGCCTGCCGTGTTGAGAACCTCCACCAGGCTTGCGTCGCCGAAAAAGACCGGCAAGCCCCGCTCGCGGCATGCGGCGATCCGGGGTGTGTCCATGTCCAGAGCGACATAGGGTATGCCGCCAGCGGTGAGGATTTTCGCAACGGTCTGCCCGACACGCCCAAAGCCCGCGATCAGAACATGATCCTCCAGACCCTCGGCAATTTGCTCGACATTGGCAACGGTCTCTCTTTGCCGGTGCGACCAGTAAGCGGCAAACCGTTCGCCCGCCCAGGCCATGGCCGGTGTGGCCGCCATGGTCAGCGTAACGCTGGCAAGCAGGATCTGGGTAAGTTCGGTGCTGAGAATGCCGAATCCGCTTGCGGCGAGAAACAGGATGAAGCCGAACTCGCCACCCTGGGACAGGAGCAGCCCGACCTGCACGGACTGCCCGACCGATGAGCGGAAGGCGTAACACAGCAGTCCGGTGATGATCGTTTTGCCGACCATCAGGCTGACGACGATGAGGGCGATGGTGGCAAGCTGACTGTAGATCAGAATGATATCGATGGACATGCCCACCGTCATGAAGAACAGGCCGAGGAAGATGCCGCGAAACGGCCTGATGTCGGCTTCGACCTGATGCCGGTATTCGCTCTCGGATAGAAGCAGGCCGGCAAGGAAGGCACCCAGCGCCATGGAGATGCCGACAAGCGACATCAGCCAACCAGCACCCAGAACGACAAGCAGGGTCGTCGCGACGAACAATTCGGAGCTGTGCGTGTTGGCGATGATCCGGTAAACCGGCCGCAGCACGAGCCGTCCGACGCCGACCACAAGGACAAGGGCGACAGCGGCTTTCATAATGGCAAGCCCCACGGCCATGACGAAGGAACTGTCGCCTTCGCCGAGCAGCGTCACGAGCATCAGCATCGGGACGATTGCGAGGTCCTGAAACAACAGGATCGAGAAGGAAACCATGCCGAATGGCTCGGCCCGTTCGCCGCGTTCGATCAGAAGCTGAAGGACGAACGCGGTGGAGGACAGGGCCAGGCCCCCGCCGATGACGATTGCGGCATTGGTGCTCGCACCGAAGGCCAGCGCAACCCCGGCGATCAGACATGCGGTGACGATGACCTGCAGTGCGCCGAGACCAAAAACGTAATGCGCGAGCGATCTCAATCGTTCCAGCGACAGCTCCAACCCGATCATGAACAGGAGAAAGACAACGCCGAATTCGGCCAGCGTGTGCGCGCCGGCGGAGTCCCGTATGAGCGCCAGCCCGAACGGTCCGACCAGGATACCGGCTGTCAGATAACCCAGAACCGGGCTTGTGCGCAGCCGCCTGAATGCCGGAACGACCAGCACGGCCGCGAACAGCAAGACCAGAACGTCATAAAGGATTTCCGTTTGGTGCAACCGATCTCTCCCCTGCACGGTGTGTGATGGTTACGTCTGTGGCCGATCTACCGCACCGCGCGGTCCGAAAGAACCAGTCCTTGCGTCGCGGCTCAAGGCGCGACGCCGCGCCGCCAGGCTGGACCTAACCGAGCTTCTCGGCGGCCTTCTTGCCCTTCTCATAGGTCTCGTAGACGATCACCGGAATCGTCAAGTCGCCGAGCGATTTCTCGATCAACGGCTCCACGTCACCCCATTCCAGTCCGCCCACGCCGGTGGCCAGCCGCGGCAACGCAATGGATGAGATCTCTTCCTTCTCCAGAAGACTGCGCAACTCCCTGAGGGCGTGATTGATATTGTGGGACGTCGCTTTCCCCGGATGCGCATTCTTGCTCGGCGCCGGTTCCTGCGTCATGAGGTTGATGATCACGCGCTCAGGCCCCGCCCAGAGCCAGACGCCGCCTGCCTTTGGGTTCTGCTGATGGCAATAGTGACGAAAATCCTTCGCCATCGCAGGAAAGCGCTCGCGTAGTGCCAGCGCCAGTCCCTGGTTGAAATGATCATGCGGGGCGACGCCGTGGGCAATCGCCTGAGCGCCACTGAGGAGGATATCGCCGCGTACCTTGGAAATCATAAATTGGTCCCGTGTTGAGGAGTGGAGGGCAGATCACGCTGCGGCAGATTCGCCGGATAAAACTGGATTTATCGTAATCTCGCGGCGCTTGTCAGCATTGATCGACATCAAGCATTTGACACGCAAGTCCAATACGATCCGCGCGATTACGCTTGCCACCGGCGTGCAACGGATCGCGGCGCGCTACGCGATCATCCGGATCGGAACGGGCGTCACGTTCTTCATCATTATGGAAGTGGAGAAGAGGCTGAGGCGCCACGTGATCACGCTCGTATGGCTCGGACCCAGGGTAAAACCGGCTTGATCGCAACCGCCGGTCCCGTTACGCAGGTGCAGCGCGTCCATTGTGAAAGCCTGCCGGGTTCGGCGGTCGCGGGCGCGGCAGGGGGCAGATCGTGAGCAAGAGAATCCGAGTTGGCATCCTGTTCGGCGGCAAATCCGCCGAGCACGAAGTGTCGTTGCAGTCCGCCAAGAATGTCGCCGAGGCGATCGACAAGGAAAAATACGATGTCGCCCTGATCGGTATTGACAAGTCCGGCAGGTGGTTGTTGCCCAATCAATCCGAATTCCTGCTCAACGCCACCGATCCGAAACTCATCGCGCTGAACCGGCAGGATGAGGAAAGCGTGGCCCTCGTTCCCCAGAGCGGGGGCGAATTGACCGACGTCGCTGCAGGCGGGGCGCATTCCGCTGTCGGGGTTGTCTTTCCCATTCTCCACGGGCCGTTTGGCGAAGACGGCACGGTGCAGGGTCTGCTGAAGCTCGCCGGCGTGCCGTTTGTCGGTGCCAGCGTCCTCGGCTCCGCGGTCGGAATGGACAAGGACGTGATGAAACGGCTGCTGCGCGACGCCGGCATTCCGATTGCAAAATTCCTCGTGTTCCGGCGCGGCGAGATGATCGATTTCGAAGCCGTGTCGGGCGAGGTCGGTCTGCCCTTCTTCGTGAAGCCGGCCAACCTCGGCTCATCGGTCGGCGTGCACAAGGTGAGCGATCTGGCATCGTTCAGTCAGGCGGTCGATGACGCCTTCGCCTACGATACAAAGGTCGTGATCGAGGAAGCCATCGAGGGCCGGGAGCTTGAATGCTCGGTGCTCGGCAACGAGAACCCAACGGCCTCCGCGGTCGGTGAAATCGTACCGAGCCACGAGTTCTATTCCTACGAGGCAAAGTACATCGATGAGAAGGGCGCGGCGCTCGAAATCCCGGCGGACATTTCCGAGGCGGTGAGCGAGCGTATCCGCGAACTCGCGATCAGGACGTTCCAGGTGCTCGAATGTGAGGGGCTCGGGCGTGTCGACTGTTTCCTGACCACTGACGGTGAAGTCATCGTCAATGAAATCAACACAATTCCCGGCTTCACGCGCATCAGCATGTATCCGCAGCTCTGGGAGGCGAGCGGCCTCTCTTATCCCGACCTCATCAACCGGTTGATCGAGCTCGCCATCGAGCGCTTCGAGCGCGAGCAGACGCTCAAGACGTCGTACTAGGTTGGGGGCTCATCGATTGCGGCTGCATCCTGCCGCCTCGTGATGTCCGCTTGCCAAGGTGTTTCGGACGTGACGGTTTTGCCGTTTACGGAGCGGACGTTCCAGGAACTGACGCGGCGCGCGGGCATAATCTTGGACGGGCTATCTGCCTATGACATCTTCGAAGACACCGAGATCGAGAAACGCATTCACTTCGACAACCTTCCCATCGCGAAAGCGCAAGAACCAGGCATAGGTGTTTGTATAGGTGCTGCCGGATTTCAATGGCGCCGACGCCTTGAAGCGCGCGATCACCGTATTCCCGTCCGCGTAGAGCACCGGTACGGTCGGCGCAAGCGGTTTTGCCAGCGCCGCATTGAAGGGAACGATGAGCGCCTTGAGCTCTCTCGGACTATAGCTTCCCGCCGATGAGCTGAATCCCTCAACCGTCCAAACAGCATCCTTGGCAAGCAAATCAAATGGCGACCCCGTACCGGCGCGCCATGCCGTAAACGATTTCTCGACCGCAGCCCGGTTCCCGACTTTGGAGCTTTCCGGTGTGTCGGCGCGCGCGAGCGGCACCAATATCAAGAATGAAAGTAAAGCGAGCATCACTCGATTGCCGATGTTCATGGGACTTCAGGCTCCTCTATTCGAAAAATCGGTGCTGGTGGATTTCAATGCCCACGCCTCAATCTCTGACTTTCTGCGCTCCAGCGCCGCGCGCGCCATCTCAAGAGCGTCGCTCCCGGCAAGCAGTCTGAGTGGTGGCTCCGGATGGTCCGTGACCTCGATGACCAGGTTCGCAAGGGCAGACGGGTCGCCCGGTTGTTTGTGGCTGTAGTCGTTAAACTCGTGCTGGATGGCGACATCGCGCTCGCCGTATTCTTCGACGGCCAGTTGACCGTAGCGAACGGACTCCGACTCCAAGAAGTCGGTTCTGAAATATCCGGGTTCGACAATTGTGAATCGAATGCCGAAATCGGCAAGTTCGAGCGCGAGGCTCTCGGTGAAACCCTCAACGGCGAACTTGCTGGCGCAGTAGACCGAGGCGCCGCCAAATCCGAGAAATCCGCCGATTGAAGACAGGTTTATGATGTGTCCGGCACTTTGCCGCCGCATGACGGGCAGCACGGCTCGCGTCACATCCATCAGGCCGAACACATTCGTTGCAAACTGACCCTCGATTTGTGTCGGGGAGATGGTCTCGAAGTGACCCAATTGTCCGAAGCCCGCATTTTGTTTACGAGCACGTCGATTCGGCCAAATCTTGCTTCGGCTGCCGCTGCCACGTCCTTCACCTGTGCTGTGTTCGTCACGTCCAGCGGCAGTACGAGCAGGCGGCCTTCCGCCTCGGGCAAGCGCGCAGCCAGATTTTCTGGCCGCCGGCCTGTCGCGACCACGTTCGCCCCGCGAGCGAGTGCCGCCGCCGCAATCTCGCGCCCGATGCCTCGCGTTGCACCGGTCACCAACCATGTCTTTACTTGTCTCGGCATCGCGGCGATTCTCCTTGTCTCTGGTCGTTATGCGGATGTAACCCGCCTGATGAGACAGATAGCAATCGCGAGCGTTGAGGGAGTAGACCGTTCCTGCGATATACTTGCACAATCCTGCAGGACCCGCCCCTCGACGTGAGGCGGCAGATATGCCGGCCTGGAATAACGCCATGCGTACGATCTCGGAGTTGATCAGAGCCCTTGCCGATCTGGCCCCTGAAGACGGCATATACGAACAACCAGCCGCAAGGCTTGGCGTTATCCGGTCATCCGCGCCCACACTTCCCGTTCCGGTGATCTATCGGCCGACATTGTGCTTTGTGGCGCAGGGTGCCAAGGAAGTGAAACTGGACGACCGCTACATCCGCTATGACGCGGAGAACTTTCTGCTCGGCGCAGTCGATGTCCCGGTTCTGGGTGCGGTGGTCGAGGCGGCGTCCGATTGCCCGTTCTTGTGCGTTCGCATGGACCTCGACCTTCTGATGGTGGCGGAGCTGGTCGCTCACGCACCCGTTCACATGGAAGAACCCGACCCAGAGGGCTTGACCCTCGGTGCGACGACGCCTGAACTTGTCGATGCGTTCGCGCGTCTCACGGCGCTGCTCAGATCGCCAGGCGACCTCGATGTGCTGGCCCCGCTGGTATCTCGAGAAATCATCTGGCGCGTCCTCGCCGGACCAAGCGGCGACGCACTTCGCCAGATCTGCATGTCTGACAGCCGACTTGCAAGCATCCAGCGCTCTATCAGGCTCCTTGGCGAAGAGTTTCGCCGGGCGCTCACGATCGACGAGCTGGCAGCGGCGGCGGGCATGAGCGCCTCGTCGTTTCACCATCATTTCAAGTCGGTTGTCGGAACAACACCGGTCAGATATCGGGCACGGCTGCGGTTGATGGAAGCGCAGCGTCTGATGCTGGTTGATGGGTACGACGCCGCGGGTGCCGGGTTTGAGGTCGGATACGGATCGCCATCCCAGTTCACGCGCGAGTATGCCCGTCTCTATGGTGCGCCACCTGCAAAAGATGTTGCGCGCATTCGGGAGAGCTCCGATGCCGCGCAGTCGGCGTTGCAGCTTCAACTCATGCGGTAAGCCTATCGGCAGGGCTGCAACACGCAACTAAGATGCCAGGGAGGACCGTGCAGATAGCAATGTCCGCTCCGCTACCGTCAGGAAAGGTTGCACAGGCTCGTAATGAACGGTGAATATCATCCCTCAGTGGTAGTGAGGCGAGGGATGATGCATAACGACATAACCCTGGAGACATGACAATGAACTGGCGATCAGGTGTACTTCTTCTTGGACTTTCGGCGGTGATCCTGTCACCGGTTCAGGCTAAGGATCCCAGCTACATCGGGCAAATTGAGGTCGTGCGCGGCAGCGAGCCTGCGACCCGTGCCAGCGGCACGGTGTTTGAGGATGCCAACCGGAACTCGCGTCTCGATCCCGGGGAGAGGGGCGTCCCCGGCGTGCTTGTTGCGAATGGGCGCGAGGTGGTCAAGACCGACGCTGACGGCAGATACAGTCTTCCGACTTACGATGACATGAACCTGTTCATCACCAAGCCGGCCAATTATGCCACACCGCTGGACCAGGACATGGTCCCGCAGTTCAACTACATCCACAAGGTCAAGGGCTCCCCGCCGCTGCGCTTCGGCGGCATTCCCCCGACCGGACCGCTGCCGCAGGCGATCAACTTTCCCCTGATTGCCGATCCCGTCGGCGATCGCTTTCAGTGTCTGGTGTTCGGCGATCCGCAGCCCTACTCCAACCGGGAGCTGGGTTTTGTGCGCGACACGGCAGGTACGATGCTGGCCGGGCGGGACAACAGCAAGACGGAGTGCCTGATCTTCGAAGGGGACATTATGGGCGACGACCTCTCGCTCTTTCCGCGTTTCAAGAGAATGATGGCGGTCGGCGGGGTGCCCCAGTACTTCGTCGCCGGCAATCATGATCTCGACTTCGATGCGACCAGCGACGCCGACTCCTTTGATACGTTTCGCCGCGAGTGGGGACCGGAGTACTACTCGTTCGACATCGGGCAAGTGCATTTCGTCGTGCTGGACAACGTCCGCTATCCCTGCAACGGCGTCGATCCACATCCCTTCTGCGATGCGTCGGCTTGGCCCACCTACAACGGCGTCATCAGCCAGCGCCAGATAGAGTGGTTGAAAAACGACCTGGCCCTCGTCCCGAAGAACAAACTCATTGTGCTGAATGCCCACATCCCGTTCGTGAGCTTTGCCGATTCCGAACAGCAGAAACAGCAGACCGACAATTTCGCCGAACTCGCTGCCATTATCGGGGACCGGCCGGCGCTTGGGCTGACCGGGCATACCCACACGACTGAGCACCACCGCAAAGGAGAGAGCTATGCCGGATGGCACACGCACACTGGCGTCAAGAGTGCACCCTTCGACTTGATCATAGCGGGCGCCGTCTCCGGATCCTGGTGGACGGGCGATCTGAACGACCATGGTGTCCCCCACGCGACGCAACGTCTGGGATCGCCGCGTGGCTACTACATCCTCGACTTTGACGGTACCAGCTATATTGACACCTACCGAACGTTCAGCGGAAGCGAGACCCAGCAAATGAGTGTCTCCTTCAATACGCCACGCTTTCGGCGGTGGGCGAAGTCCCTCTTCGCGTATGCCGACATCTACTATCCGCCCGCCGACATCGTCCCTCCGGTGACCATAAATGACCTCGGGGACCGCAACATGCTCACCACGGCCGACCTGGCGACGGGAAGCTGGGTCGTGGTCAATGTCTGGAACGGGACCCGGGACAGTGTGGTGAAAGTCTCGATCGATGAAGGCGAACCGGTAACCGCGCAACGCACCCAAAAGGGTGAGGGCGAGGCGGCGCGAGTCGGGCCCGATTTCGCCGATCCCTGGGCGCTGGCCAAGCAATCGACAACCGGCCGGACGGCATTCCGCAGCACCGAGAACGGTGAGGCGACCGACGGCTTCCAGACCGGGCGCGGGTTCCAGTGGTCGGGACCGCCAGGGCCCTTCCGCCGTCACTTGCTGGTACAAAAGTCGCCTCACATCTGGCGAGCCGACCTGCCCAACGGTCTGGCGCCCGGCATCCACAAGTTGGAGGTGCTGGCCACCGATCGCCACGGCCGGACCTTCCGGGAGGTTTTGAACTTCGAAGTCGTTGAGAGGTTGCCGCCGTTGAACTGGCGCTTCCGTCCGGCGCACCGTGGGACCATCGCCGATGCCGAGTGATCGAGCCCCCGCCATCATAGTGCCTGTCATCGTGTATCCGACGGCGGACCTGTGCCCAGCTCATCCTGGAGAGGCACTCCGGTCCACCCGTCTCTCACGGCCGCGTGCGGTTGCATCCGGCCAGTGCCGCCGTCCTGTTCAACCTGGTTCGCCAGCACGGCTACGCCAACATGCGTACCAGGATCACGCACTGACCCGTTACGGGATCAGCACGGCTGCGCCCGTCAGATTGCCGGCGCGCAGGGCATCAAGTGCGTCGTTCGCTTGTTGCAGGGGAAAGACCTCGATGGATGTGCGGACCGGCACCTTGGGCGCGAGTTCCAGAAACTCTTCCGCGTCCTGACGGGTCAGGTTGGCAACCGACCGCACCACGCGCTCGCCCCAGAGGATGTCGTACGGGAACCGGGGGATGTCGGACATGTGGATACCGCCGCACACGACGACACCGCCTTTGCGCAAAGCGCGCAGCGCGGCGGGGACCAGCGCTCCGACGGGCGCGAAAATGATTGCGGCATCGAGTTCCACCGGAGGTGCCGTATCAGAGTCGCCCGCCCACGCCGCGCCGAGATCCAGTGCGAACTTTTGTGCCAGCTCGTCGCCCGGCCGCGTGAAGGCGTACACCTTGGGGCCCTGATGGCGTGCCACCTGGGCGACGATGTGCGCCGCGGCACCGAAACCGTAGATCCCGAGCGCTTCGATATCGTCGCCGCACATGCGCAACGAGCGGTAGCCGATCAGACCGGCACACAACAGGGGCGCCGCCTCAGCGTCCGTGTAGTCGCCATGGATGGGGAAGCAGTAGTTTGCGTCGGCGACCGTGACGTCCGCATAACCGCCATCGATCTGATAGCCGGTGAAGCCGGGCTCGTCGCACAGGTTCTCCGCGCCGGACAGGCAGAAGCGGCAGGTGCCGCATACATGTCCGAGCCAGGGCACGCCAACCCTGTCGCCGGGCCGGAAGCGGTCCACCCCTGCACCCAGCGCGTCGACCGTTCCGACGATTTCATGGCCCGGAACGATCGGCAGTGCGGGGTCGGGGAGTTCGCCGTCAACCAGATGCAGATCGGTCCGGCAGACGCCGCAGGCGGCAATCCTGATCAGGACCTGGCCCGGGCCGGGGCTGGGGTCGGGGCGTTCCTCGAACCGCAACGGCTCGCCTGCCGCGTTCAGCACCATCGCCTTCATGAGGGCATCTCCTTTGGGGCAAGTTGATCCACGACAAAGCGGTTGGCAAGCCGGTATGCTCGGCTTGTCGGGCAGCCGCCATGATTTAGAGCAATTCCTTTGGTGTTTTGCCGGTCAGGGCAGATACCAAGATCGAGCCCGGATGATGAGGGACGTTATGCAAACAGGTTGGATGCCATTACGTAAGGCGGCGCTTGCTACTGCGCTTCTCGCACTGTCAGCGTCCGTTATGTTGGCAGCCGGTGGGCGAACGCTGGCTGCCAATGTCGGCGAAGCGAAGAGCATCATCGCCGAGCATTGCATTGAATGTCATCGCGTGCCCGGTTTTGCTGAAGGAAAGGGCAGTCCGACCGTAGAGGCGCCGGATTTCCGGGCAATCGCCAATGACCCGAAAACCTATACCGATGCGCGGCTCCAGGCGTTCCTGCGAAATCCGCATTTTCCCATGCGCGCCTTGATCCTCTCTGAGAGCGATATTCAGAACCTGACCGGATTTATCCGGAGCCTTCGGTCCGACCGGCCCGGGGTCAACTGATCTCTGCGTAACTGAAGGCTCGCGGCTGATGCGGCGGGCCAGGAGCGCACATCGGCGGCGCGGCTTGCATATTCAAGAATTAAGATGCAGGGCGTGTTGGCTTGCCGGTAGAATGGAATCCGCAGCCGGTCCGAAGAAACCGGGGACGATTAGCTCGAAAGGGAGGCAGCTATGCGTTTTCTCACCCTCATTGTCACCGCCATTCTGGCGATCACCGTCTACACCGGAGGCGCCATTGCGCAAGGTTACGGAAAGCAAAAGGTCGTGTACCACATCAACTACGACAATCCGAAGGCGCAAACCGGCGCGATGCGCAACATCCAGAACCACATCAATGCTGTCGGCAGGGAGAACCTCGACCTGAAGGTCGTCCTGCATGGAAAGGGACTTACGCTTCTGCTGGAACCGGATGCACAGGGCAATACCAAGTTTCAGGCAGGTAATGCGGATAACAACATGACCGCTCGGATCGAAGGGTTGAAACAGCAGGGCGTCACGTTCCACGTCTGCGCAAATACCCTGAAGGGCAGGAAGGTCGACTACGAGATGGACCTCTATGACGTCAGCAAGGCCGACATCGTGCCGAGCGGCGTGGCCGAATTGGCGAGACTGCAGGCCATGGGGTACACGTACATCAAACCCTAGCGGCCAAGGAAAGCCGGACTGAAGACTCAGACAACGGAACGCGCGCCGTGACCGTCGGCAGGGCTGGCTTCTCACGCGGATCAGGTCGGCATCATGCCAATCCCCATGGAGTACCGTACGGCGTCAAAGGACTTCGATGCGTTCCTGCTCGACGTTCGCGACACGTGTATGCTGCAGACGCATCATCAGGCGTACCATACGCTGCGGGCCGTGCTGCTTGTCTTCCGCGCCCATCTGACAGTAAGGGACGCACTTGCCTTCGCCGCCATCCTGCCGCCGGTCACGCGTGCGATCTTTGTTGAGGACTGGACGCCGGACAACGATCCTGAGCCGTTTCCCGACCGTGCCGCATTGCAGCGGGAAGTGAAGTCGGTGCGACCCGACCACAATCTGGCGCCGGAGACCGCTATTGCTGATGTAGCCGCTGCGTTGCGCCGCTCGTCAATCGATACGCGTGCGCTCGACCGGGTCCTTAGCGAGTTGCCGGCTGGCGCTGCGGCGTTCTGGAAAGTGCCGGCCTGACCCGTGGGCGCCTGCCTAGTCAGCCTGGGCGAACAAGGCTTTCAGGCGGCCGGGATCTTTCCCGTATTGCATGATCCCCAGCATGAGGAGCAGGCGCGCTTTCGTGCCAATCAAATCGCCTGCGAGAATACAGCCGGCTTCCTGCAGCGTCTTGCCGCCGCCGACATCGCCATAGATCGGCTCGACGGACCCGTAATAGACCCGGCTCGACACGACAACGGGTATGTCCTTCGCCAAGGCGTATTTGATCGCCTTGAACATCTGAGCGTTGACGTTCCCGCTGCCGACGCCCTCAACAAGGAGCCCTTGTGCGCCGTTGTCCACGGCGTGTCGAATGAGCCCGCCGTCGGAACCTGAGTACATCGAGATGAACGGGACCTTGGGTAACGTATCGGGAACGACCTTCGGCAGCGCCAATTTCCAGCGGTACAAACGATCGTTGATGCGCCTGACCGTGTTGCCATAGATGTATCCGAGGTAACCTTTTTCGCCGGAGGTGAAAGCCTGGACATTGGTGGTGTTCGATTTGCGCGCGTCACGTGCCGAATTGACATATCTGTTCAGCGTGACCGTCACGCCCCAGCCGCGTGCGTTGTCTGACAAAACCTGAACGACGGCATTGTAGAGGTTTGCCGGGCCGTCGAGCTCGCGGCTTGAAGCATCATCCAGGGCACCGGTGAAGACCACCGGCTTGTCGCTCTTCAGTGTGACATCGAGAAAGTAGGCCGCTTCCGCCATGGTGTCGGTACCGTGGGTGATCACGGCCCCGATAACATCGTCGCCGGCGAGTACAGCGTCGGCCGCCTTGCTAAGACGTGCCCAGATGCGCGGAGTCATCTGCGACGAATCGATATTCGAAAACTCCATGATCGCGATGTTCGCAATCGCCTTCAGCCCCGGCACGGCGGCAACGATGTCCTGTCCCGAGAGCGCCGGAACGACACCTCCGGTTTTCGGGTCGATCCTCTCCGCAATCGTCCCTCCGGTGGTGATAATCGCGACGGTTGGCAGCCCTTTGATTTGTGTAACGAACTCAAGCTTTGGCGTTGCGTCCTGCGGGGCCGCTGCGGCTGTTCCAACATGTGTAACCGCCATGACAACGAAAAGGCAAAGAAGCGTGCGAATCCACATGATGAGAGGTCTCGGCGGTGTTCCCGGTGGTGAGGCTTATCCGGTCAGCGAGACGGTATCGTGACCGGCCGGTTTGAACGTTGATATCGGTCAAGCGCAACGAATGCACACAGACCAGCGAGGTTTGTCGCGCGGCAGCTTCATTTCTCCCGAGCCGGGCCAGACAAGGGTCTAATCGGTCCGGCCTGCGGTCTCGGCGACCAGTTTCAGTTCGTTGCCGAACAACTCCTGGGCCTTGCGCTCGACTTCGTCTTCAAGCGGCGGCGGTTCCAGGTTCACACCTTCCGAAAGCCGGTCGGTGATGATGGTCAGCGCGGCGACGCGTGCATATTTCTTGTTGTTGGCGGGAATCGCGTACCACGGCGCCCACGCCGTCGACGACCGGTCGAGCATGTCCTCGACCGCTTCTTCGTTGGTTGCCCAGTTGTTGCGGTTGCGGAAGTCCTCGTAGCTCAGCTTCCAGCGCTTCATGGGATCGGTCATCCGCTCGCGGAAGCGTTCGAGTTGAACATCCGGGGAGATATGCAGGAACAGCTTCACCACACGCGTGCCGTTGTCGGCAAGGAGCCTCTCGAAATCGTTGATCTCCTGATAGGCGCGCTGCCATTCCCCGTCTGACGCAAACCCCTCCACTCGTTCAACGAGGACGCGTCCGTACCAGGACCTGTCGAAAACCGATATGGCGCCCTTCGGAGGCAGGCGTTCCCAAAAGCGGGCGAGGTAATGGCGCTCGCGGTAGTAGACCCTCGGCGCTGAAATGGGCCAGACCTTGAACCCGCGCGGGTCGAGCACCGCCGACATGCGCCTGATGGTGCCGCCCTTGCCGGCCGCGTCCCAGCCCTCAAAGACGATCACGGCAGAGTCGCCGGAATGCAGGTAAGCCTGCTGGATGCGGCGCAGCTTGAACTGCAGCTTTTCCAGCATCTTGAAATATCGGTTGGGCTTGAGGCGTTTTGACATGTCGAGCGATCCCAGAATGGGCCGCGATGGCTTCAGAATCGCCTCGACGGTGTTCGGCATATCGATTCCCCAATCGCAGATATGACAGTTTTTTATAGTGCGAATGCCCGCAAATGCTCAAGGTCTGCACGCATGACGGGCACCCTACCTTCGGCGCACTCACAATGCTTTCGCAACCCGCTGCAGGCGTCGGCCGGTTAGGGAATTTTCTGATTGTTCGGATTCTGTGGTTACCCACTGGTGTGCGGTAATGGTCAAGAAAATATTGCCAAAGCCTGGATGTTTACGGAATCGGGCCTGAATCAGCTCAGATGTAAACCAATATTACCGCGCGTTAGGGTTTCGTTGACGGCTCGTTAAGTTTGCAATTTTACAGAATTTTGAACGATCACATTCAAACTCTCACACGTGTTCGGGCGAAGCGCGCCACGAATACATGAAAAGATGAAATAGTCACTTGAATTTCCGCGAAGATGGCAAGCAGGGACGAAACACAGGTGGGGAGAGTTGAAGATGGCTCGGATGAATATGAATACCGTAGAGCAGGCAGAACTTGCAGCACAGTCTGGAGCGCCGGATGCGCTTTTCGAGTTGGGGCTGCTCTACAGCACGGGACGTGATGTCAAAGCCGACCTGGTTGCGGCACACAAATGGTTCAACCTCGCGGCCATGCGCGGCAACAAAGCGGCGCTTGAGTATCGCAAGGAATTGGCCAATGAAATGTCGCAGTACGATGTGGCAGAGGCTCAGCGGCATGCCCGCGAGTGGCTGACAACGCACTAGACTGCGGCAGCGTCTGGGGAGGCGCTTGACGGCTGAATGCACAATGGGTCCGTCGCGTTGCATGCGCGGCGGGCCCATCGTGATTCCGGATGCTTGTTCGGCGAGTGGCAGCCGCAACCAGCCTATTGCGGGTCTTCGGACCGCCCGCATTCCCTGAACAGGGACCGCACGCAGTCATACGCTCTTCTCGTCGCCCCGCCGACTGCGCTCCCGGTCTTTTTCGTGGCGCTCCCGACTCTGCCAGCCGCATTGCCCATGCCCCGTGCAGCGCTTCCTACCGCCTGGCCGGTGGACTGGATACCGCGCTTCGACGCACCGACCAGTGTTGCGGGCTTGTCTTCCCGGGGGCCGGGTGTCTCAACCGCCTCGGGATCGCTGGTGTAGTTCTGCTGATCCTGTCCGATGGTTGCCCGGGTGCCGGGCGGCGCCAAGGGGGCGGCGAAGGTATACGACTTCAACTCGCCGGCGCAGTTCCCGATCGGCGTGTTGTCGACGGCGCAGGAGCGGTGGCCGCCTTCCTTCGAGGTCTGCACGATACAGTAGAGCTGTAGGCCGTCCCCGCGGGCGACCGGCTGCGTGGTGTCGATCTGGCAGACATATGTCTGGTTCGGATCCACGCATTTCACGCAGAACTGCTGCGGTTCGGCATAGACAGGCGTCAGCGTCAAACCGGTCAGTCCAAGGCCCGCGATCAGTGCAACCCTGAGTCTCATCGATCTCTCTTAACGTTCCCCGGGGGCGGACCCATGCAGCACGTCCGCATACGCACACAGGTACGCGGAGTATTGCGCCAAAATGGTGGCATGGCAAACGCTGCAATGCCGCAAGCGGTCTGCGACCGGATAGGCCGGCAGCGTAGCTGCGTGACGTTTTGCATTACGTCGAGGCGCTGAAGGGCGTGCTTGAAGAGACGCGAGCTTGAAGGCGGGCACACGCATGTCGTGCAAGTGCGTCGAACAACTCAAATCTGCCGACAATCATCTTTTCCAACACACGAAAATTTATTTGTCCCGTCCGCTTGAATCTTCACTCCACGGACGGCAATGTTGGCCACCCGCGATTTGCAGGCCGAGAGGCTCCAGCGATGCGGGGTGGACGTCTTGAGCTTGGCAATCCGCAAAATCGAGGGGGTAAACGGTGGCCGATACAGACTACGCGCACGAAGCTGACCTGGAGGAACTTCGGGACCGCGAAGGGTTCCTCGACAAGGTCCGTTATCTGATCCGCCGCCAGCCGCTTGGCGCGTTCGGCCTGTTTCTGGTGATTGCCATCGTGTTCATGGGTGTCTTCGCACCGTTCATCACCCCGCATGATCCCGTGGAAGTCTCGTTCCCGGACATGCTCCTGCCGCCCAGCGGTGACTTTCTGCTCGGGACCGACCAGTTCGGACGCGATATTTTCACGCGTCTTCTGTATGGCGCGCGAACGGCGCTGTTCGTGGGGTGTACCGCCGCTTTCGTTGGTTCGAGCCTGGGCCTCATCCTCGGCGTTACCAGCGCTTATCTCGGCGGTACGTTCGATCTGATCTTCCAGCGCATCGCAGATGTGATGCAGTCGTTTCCGCTGATCATCATGGCGCTTGCGATCGTCTCGATCTTCGGTCCGAGCGTGGTCAATGTCATCATTGCCATTACGATTCCCTTCATTCCCGATTGCGCACGGGTGGTGCGTTCGAGCGCGCTCGCATTGCGGCAGATGCCTTACATCGACGCGGCCCGCGCGAACGGTTTCTCCAATGCACGCATCGTGCTGCGCCATATCGTCCCGAACGTGATGGCGCCGTATCTCATCATGATCACGACCTTCGTCGGCCATGCGATCCTGCTCGAGGCGTCGCTGTCATATCTGGGCCTTGGCGTCCAGGAGCCCACCCCGGCTTGGGGTTTGATGTTGCAAGGCGGTGCGGAGGAGTATGCGGAAAGCGCGCCCTGGCTCGCCATTTGGCCGGGTGTCGCCATCAGCCTTGCCGTGTTCGGTTTCAACATGTTCGGCGACGCGGTTCGCGACATGCTCGATCCGAGGCTGCGTCGGGAATAGCCAGTCTCTCCGGGGCGTAGGCTTTTAACAGCATTCTCAACGGCCATTAACGGCCATCTTTAAGACATCTTTGGCGCTCATTTAGTGTGTTCAGTCTTGACTGAACGATCAGAACGAACCATATGAACTGTCATGACCAATAATGCTAACCAAACGATTGAAGACTTTGTCGAACGCCTCGGCCTGGTGACACAGGCGGACGGTTTGCCGCGGATTGCAGGCCGCATTATGGGCCTAATGGTCATCTATGGCGGCCCGTTCAGTTTCGCCGATCTGGCGGAGCGGCTTCAGATCAGCCGGGCAAGCGTCAGCACCAATACGCGCCTGCTCGAAAATCTGGGGATTATCGAGCGTACCACGATGCCGGGAGAACGGCAGGATTACTTCAGGATGCGGCCGCATCCCTATTCGCCTTTAATGCGCGGTTATGTGGAGCGGATGCGCCGCGCCCGCGACATGGTCGGCGGCACGCAGCATGATCTGCCGCAGGATTTTGGAGATGCCCATGAGCGCTTGCAGGAACTCAACGAGTTTTACGAAACGCTGATCGAGAGTTTCGAGAAGGTGATCGCGAAGTGGGAGGCGAAGTCCAGGACCCCGTTTCCCGAGAGGCCGCACGAACCTGCAGAGGAGTCGGCCTGAATTCGCGCTGACCAATCCAGCAACCCAATGATCCGGAGTACAGGACTTTGAAGAAGTCATACATCATTGCTGCGGTCATGGCCCTCGGCATCGCCGCCTGGATGCTGGCCGGCCAGCTGTTCCAGTCGCCGGTAACGGCAAATGTTTCAGCGGATGCGGCGGCGACTGCGGCTGAGCCCATGCGGGTGTCCGTCCGTGATGCGAAGGCGCAGGCGGTTGAACGCCACATTGTGGCGCAGGGCCATGCCGAGCCAAACCGAATCGTAACTGTGCGCGCCGAGACGGCCGGTCAGGTTGAGAACATCCTCAAGGATGAAGGCGCTGAAGTTGACGCCGGCGACGTCATCGCGCGCCTGGGGGTCAAGGACCGCGAAGCACTGCTCGAACGCGCGAAAGCGCGCGTGCGCGAACAGGAAAACGCTTTCGAGGCATCGCAGTCTCTTGGCAAGAAAGGATTCCAGACCCAGCGTCGGTCCGATGAGACGTTTTCGGCGCTGCAAACCGCGCGGGCCGAGATGGAAGAGGCGCGCATCGCGCTCGAAAATACGAGAGTTCGTGCGCCTTTCGGAGGCGTCGTGCTGACGAGCGATGTCGAGATCGGGACCTATGTGGAGGTCAACGGTCAGGTCGCGACGATTGTGGATAATGATCCGCTGGTCGTCCGCGTGCAGATTCCGCAGCACGATATCGCCACCGTCGTCGTGGGGACTTCGGCGCAAATAACATTCGCAACGGGCGAAATGCGCGACGGCAAGGTGAGCTTTGTCGCGCCGCGCGCCGATGTTGAGACGCGGACGTTCCGGGTCGAGGTCGAGGTTACCAATCCGGACGGTAAGATTCCGTCCGGGATCAGCGTTGAAGCCCGAATTCCGACCGGTTCGGTCATGGCGCAATTTGTCTCACCTGCGGCGCTCTCTCTCAACGACAAGGGCGTGCTCGGGGTCAAGACCGTCGACAAGGACAACAAGGTCGAGTTCCACGCCGCGAAGATCGTTCGCTCCGATGTCGACGGCGTCTGGTTGACCGGACTTGAGGACGAGGAACGTATCATCACGGTCGGCGCCGGGTTTGTCCGCGTCGGCGAGGAAGTGCGTCCGGTACTCGAGAAGGATACATCGGGTGCGGACGAAAACCCGCGCGCCTCCGTCCAGGTGTCGAAAAAGGGTGGGAGCACGCAGGGGACCCGGGAATGAAATCCCTGATCGACGCCGCGTTTACGCGTACGCGCACGGTTGCGCTTGCCTTCGTGATGATCATCACGATGGGCGCGTTTGCCTATGTGTCGATCCCCAAGGAGTCCGAGCCGGATATCCCGATTCCCACTATCTATGTTTCGATGACCCACGAGGGCATTTCCCCGGAAGACGCCGAGCGGCTGCTTGTGCGGCCGATGGAGAAGGAACTGCAATCCATCGAGGGCCTGAAAGAGATGCGCGCGACCTCAGGTGAGGGATACGCGTCGGTCACGCTTGAGTTCGACGCAGGTTTTGACGCCGACCAGGCGTTGCTCGATGTGCGTGAGAAGGTTGACAGGGCCAAGAGCGAGCTTCCACCCGATACGGATGAGCCGCGTGTCACCGAGATCAATGTGGCGCTGTTTCCGGTGCTCAGTGTCGCCTTGTCCGGCGATGTGCCGGAGCGCACGCTGGTGCGGTTGGCGCGTGATCTGAGGGACAAGCTGGAAACGCTTGGTGGCGTGCTCGAGGTCGATATCGGCGGCGACCGCGAGGCTGTATTGGAGGTCCTGGTCGATCCCACGATCCTGGAGACTTACAACCTCTCCTTCGCCGACGTCGTGAATTCGGTCCGCCGTAACAATCAACTTGTTGCGGCCGGTGCGCTGGAGACGGGTGTCGGGCGGATGGTGATCAAGGTCCCGGGCGTTATCGAGGACATCGACGATATCCTCACGCTTCCGGTCAAGACCGTCGGCGACACCGTCGTCAAGTTCCAGGACGTCGCCGCGGTGCGGCGTACCTTCAAGGACCCGCAGGGCTTTGCCCGTGTCGGCAACCGTCCCGCGCTCGTTCTGGAAGTGAAAAAGCGCGTCGGCGCCAACATCATTGAGACCATCGAAGAGGTGCAGCGGGTCGTGAAGGCGGAGCAGGCCGCCTGGCCCTCCGGCGTCCAGGTCAGTTTCATGCAGGACAAGTCCGAGCAAATCCGGACCATGCTTGGCGATCTGGAGAACAACGTGCTGACCGCGGTCGTGCTGGTCATGATCGTCATCGTCGCGGCCATGGGGCCGCGTCCGGCGATCCTTGTCGGCCTCGCCATTCCCGGCTCTTTCCTTGCCGGCATCCTGTTCCTCAACACCATGGGATTCACGCTCAACATTGTCGTGCTGTTCAGTCTCATTCTGGTCGTCGGCATGCTGGTGGACGGGGCGATCGTCACGACGGAGCTGGCCGACCGGCGCATGGCGGAGGGCTATGAACGCAAGGAGGCCTATGCCTCGGCGGCGAAGCGCATGTCGTGGCCGATTGCCGCTTCGACGGCGACCACGCTTGCGGTGTTCCTGCCGCTGCTGTTCTGGCCGGGCATCGTCGGCGAATTCATGAAATACCTGCCGATCACGGTTCTGGTGACGCTTTCCGCCTCGCTGGCGATGGCGCTCATCTTCATTCCGGTCCTGGGCGGCATCCTGGGCGGGGCCAGCACGGGCGACAGCAAGACACTGGAGGCGGTCAAGGCCGCGGAAAGCGGAGACATCAACAAGATTGGCGGCGCGTCAGGCGCCTATCTCGGGTTCCTCGGACGTCTTCTGGCGCACCCCGGGAAGGTGTTCGCGGTTACGGTTCTGCTTTTGGTTGGGACCTATGCTGCGTTCGGATCTTTCGGCCGCGGTGTCGAGTTTTTCCCCGATGTCGAGCCTGAACTGGCGCAGGTGCAAATCCGTGCCCGAGGCGATATGTCGGTGAAGGAGATGGACAGTCTGGTGCGGCAGATCGAAACGCGCATCGTCGGGCTGCCCCATCTGGAGACCGTTTATGCGCGCACCATGGGTCCTGGAGAGCGGCAGTCTCAGCAGGGGATGGCCGAGGACGTCATCGGTGTCGTGCAGTTTGAGTTCGATAACTGGCGCACGCGTCCGCGGGCCTCGGAGATCCTGCAGGAAATCCGCGGCCTGACCTCGGACATGCCGGGCGTGATCGTGGAAGTGCGCAAACAGGAAAGCGGGCCGTCCGGTGGCAAACCCGTGCAGCTTCAGGTGAGCTCACGCAATACCGCGCTGATGCCCGAAGCGGTAGAGAAGATCCGCGGCGTCATGGACGACATAGGTGGGTTCGTGGACGTTCAGGACAGCCGGCCTCTGCCCGGCATCGAGTGGCGGCTCAAGGTGGATCGCGAAAAGGCCGCGCGCAGCGGCGCCGATATCGCGTTGCTGGGCGATGCGGTCAAGCTGTTGACCAACGGCCTTCAGCTTGCCGACTACCGGCCGGACGATGCGGACGAAGAGGTCGATATCCGCGTGCGGTTCCCGCCTGCTGAACGCAACCTGGAACAGTTGAAGCGTCTGCGTGTGCCGACCGCCAAGGGGCAGGTGCCGGTCGGGAACTTCATCACTTTCGAGCCGGCACAGAAAACCGGTACGCTGAGCCGGTCCGACAGCCGCCGTGTGATCACCATTCAGGCGGATGTGGCCGATGGCCTGCTGGTGGACGATCAGGTCAGGAAACTCAAGGCGGCCTTGCCGGGGGCAGGGCTCGACACGGCAATCAACTTGCAGTTCAAGGGCGAGGACGAGGATCAGCGCGAAGCCGCCAACTTCCTCATGAAGGCGTTTGCCATCGCCATCTTCCTGATGATCGGTATCCTCGTGACGCAGTTCAACAGCTTCTACCAGGCGGGTCTTGTGCTGAGCGCCATCGTGTTCTCGACCGCTGGCGTCTTGCTGGGTCTGCTTGTGACCAATCAGCCGTTCGGGATCGTCATGTGTGGCATCGGCGTCATTGCGCTTGCGGGCATCGTTGTGAACAACAACATCGTGCTGATTGACACGTTCAACGATCTCAAATCGCGGGGCCTTGCCCCGCGCGAAGCGATCATGCGTACCGCCGCCCAGCGTATGCGGCCCGTGCTGCTGACCTCGATCACCACCGTGCTCGGGCTGATGCCGATGGTGTTTGCCCTTACCATCGACCTGATCGGCCAGGACATCGCGATCGGCGCGCCATCGACCCAGTGGTGGACGCAGCTTGCGAGTTCGATTGCGGGCGGATTGACCTTCGCCACGATCCTGACGCTGGTGCTCACTCCCTGCATGCTGATGCTGGGCGAGAACGTCTCGGCCTGGGCGCGGCGGGGCAAGGCCGAACCGCCGGCGCCTCCGCGCAAGACACGGCGTCCGAAGCTGAAAGCCGCGGCGTAGGCGCCGCAAACAGCGCTTTCGGTGGCATCCACTCACGCAAAGTTTAAGCCCCGGCCAAATTGACAGTCCGGGCAACTGTCATTCTTAAAATATAAGCGAAGCTGTGCCTTGAGAACGAGGCACGTTGGAGCGGCGAATGCGGATCGCCTGTCGCGTGCGAGACCACGCGGCGCGCGCAGCGCTGCTTGTGTAGCGAAGGAGCTTTTCATGACAACGTTACGCATTAACGGCGAGGCGGTCGCCGTCGCCGCGGACCCGGCTACGCCACTTTTGTGGGTCTTGCGTGAGCATCTTGGGCTGACCGGGACAAAGTTCGGATGCGGCGCCGGCCTGTGCGGCGCCTGTACCGTGCATGTCGACGGTGAGGCCGTATTCTCCTGCCTCACGGCGGTTGGCGATGTCGAGGGCGACGTGACCACCATCGAGGGCCTGTCGCGCGACGGCGATCACCCACTTCAGCGCGCATGGATCGCGGAAGAAGTCCCGCAATGCGGCTACTGCCAGTCGGGTCAGATCATGCGTGCCGCAGCATTGCTTGCCGCAAATCCCAATCCGAGGCGGGACGAGATCGCCGCCGAGATGAGCCAGAACTTGTGCCGCTGCGGGACATACAACCGCATCTTCAAGGCGGTCGCCCGTGCGGCCAAGGAGGCCTAGATGTCGGACGCGGCCGTGACTTCCCTGGACATGAAACCGAGCCGGCGCGCCGTGCTGGCCGGAACGGGCGCGCTCGTCTTGACCGTGGGCGCCACAGGTCTCGCGGGCATCGCCCGCAGCGATCCGGCGACAAACGACGTCGCGCCAAACATCTGGGTCCGGATTTCCGTCGACGGGACCGTGACCGTCGTTTTCCCGGCGACCGAGATGGGACAGGGCAGCTCGACCAGCCTGCCGCTCATTCTTGCCGAGGAAATGGATGCGGACTGGGACCGCGTCCGGGTCGAGCAACTGGACAGGGACGACCGCGCCTACGGAAACCCCATTTTCGGGAATGTGCTCTACACGGCCGGCAGCACCGCCGTGGCAGCCTACTTCACGCCGCTCCGGCTTGCCGGGGCGCAGGCGCGGCAGGTCCTGATACGCGCAGCGGCAAAGCGCTGGGGCGTTGCGCCGGATAGCCTGAAAACAGAGCCCGGCGTGGTCATCAATCCCGCGAACGGGAAACGCTTGGGGTATGGTGAGATCGCGGCGCTGCCCGATGTGCCGACGGACGTACCCGAGGTGACCGAAGCGGACCTCAAGCCCCGATCCGCCTATCGGCTGATCGGCAAGGATATTCCGCGCCGCGATGCGCCGGCAAAAAGTCGTGGCACTGAGACTTACGTCATCGATGTCCGCGTGCCGAACATGGCCTACGCGAGCGTTCTGCGCGCGCCTGTGGAAGGTGAGACGCCCCAATCCATCGACGAGGCGGCTGCTCGCGCCATCTCAGGCGTGCTCGATGTCGTCCGTTTGCCCGATGGCGTTGCCGTCGTCGCTGAACGGCTGGAGACCGCCTTCGCGGCGCGCGATGCGCTTTCAGTGACATGGAGCGAGCGAGCTCCGGCGCGCAAGTTCGACAATGAGGCCGATCTTGAAGCGTATGCGCAGGCGGTGGCGAGACCACAGGACAAACCGGCGGAATGGCGCGCCGAAGGCGATGCGGAGAACGCCCTTGCAAACGGCGGACGCGTGATCGAGGCCGAGTACCGCTCCGACTATGCCTACCACGCGCAGCTTGAGCCCATGGCCGCGGTCGCGTCGGTCACGGATCAGGGTGCGGAAGTGTGGGCCGGAACCCAGACCCAGAGCTGGACCACGCGCACCATCACGGACGTCCTAGGCATTCCGGCGGACAAGGTACGTGTGCATATGATGACGATGGGCGGCGGGTTCGGCCGGCGTACCGCGCTAATGCAGGAATATGTCCGCGACGCGCTGCTGTCGTCGAGGGCCGTCGGCCGCCCGGTGAAGGTCGTGTGGACCCGTGAGGACGATTTGCGCCACGGTTGGTTCCGTCCGGCGAGCGTACAGCTCATGAGCGCAGCGATGACCAACGACGGTACGCTCGAAGCCTGGCGGCACCGCGTGGCGACGCCGTCGGTGATCAAATATTTCAATCCGCTGCGATGGAGTCAGGTTGCGCCGAAGGATATCGTTTCGATGCGCGGCTCGGAGAGCAAGCACTACAAGATCCCGCATTTCCTTGCCGAGCATGTCATCACCGAGCGGCGCGCCCGGATCATCCCCTGGCGCGGCATCGGTGCGGCCTATACGAGTTTCGCCGCAGAAGCGTTCATGGACGAGCTCGCGTCGGCGGCGGGAGAAGACCCGATCGCCTTCCGCCTGAAGCTGCTTGCCGACAATCCGCGTGGTGCCCGTCTGCTCGAACGTGTGTCGGAGATGGCCGGCTGGGGCCGCAAGCCCAGCGAGACGGCGCTCGGCGTCGCGTTCGCCGGATACGGCAATACGATGGCAGCCGGTATCGCGGAAGTCGCCGTGGACCGCGAAACCAGCCAGATCCGCGTGCCGCGTTTCTGGGCGGCGATCGACGGAGGACTGGTGATCGCACCCCGCAACGCCGAGGCGCAGATCGAGGGCGGCATCGTGTTCGGGCTCTCCAGCACATTGAAGGAGCGGGTAACGATCCGCGACGGTGAAGTCGAGCAGAGCAACTTCCATGACTACGAGATCCTGCGGGCGGACGAAGTGCCGGAAATCGAGATCGCGTTCGAAGTGTCGGACGCACCACCGTCGGGTATGGGAGAGGCAGGCACGCCAATGGTGGCCGCTGCAGTCGCCAACGGTTTTCATGCACTCACCGGCAGGCGGCTGCGCCATATGCCGTTCACCCCGGAACGCGTGCTGGCAGCGCTTGCGTGACGCCGTCACGCCGGGACTGCCGTCATGTAACTTGCTTTTGCCGACACAAAGTGTGGGTAAACTGCGCAACGGACATGCGGCAAACCCGGACCATAGACCTTCAGCGCTGCGCGGCATCGTCTTGCGGGCGCTGCGGTCTGGTGCTCGCACTGCTTCTCAGCTTGCCTGCCATGGCGATGGCGGAAGAAGACGAGCAGCCGACAGAGGAAGATGCGCGCATGGCGTTTGTCACGGACGTCTGTGAACGCATTGAAACTGCGGCGCAAAAATGGAATTTGCCGCCGGCTTTCTTTGCCCGGCTGATCTGGAAGGAAAGCCGTTTCGACCCCAATGCGGTGAGCCCCAAGGGCGCCTCAGGCATTGCCCAGTTCATGCCCGGCACGGCACGGATGCGCGGCCTCCACGATCCGTTCGATCCCCGAAGCGCAATTCCGGCATCGGCCCATTTTCTGTCCGACCTGCGCGACGAGTTCGGCAATCTGGGACTTGCAGCGGCCGCCTACAATGCGGGTCCCAACCGGGTGCGCAAATGGCGGGCCGGGCGCAGCGGTCTCCCTTATGAGACGCGGGATTTCGTGCTGACGATCACGGGGGTCGAAGCAGTGGCATGGAATGCTCCGGAAACGCCCGAAGCTATCTTCGAGCTCGACAGGGAGCTGACTTTTCTCGAAGCCTGCCGTCAGCTACCCGTCCGCCGTTTCAAGCCGCAATTCCGCTATGCGAGCTATGGCAAGGCACCGTGGCAGCCCTGGGGTGTGCACCTGACCTCCGCCTGGTCGCCGACGCGGGCGCTCGCGCAATATGCCCGTATCCAGCAAAAGTATGCAGGCCTGCTGGCCGGGATCGACCCGATGGTGTTGCGAACGATCAACTACACACGCGGGCGCGCGCCGCGGTTCCGCGTGCAGATCGGTCAGCCCGACCGGAAAAAGGCGCAAGCCTTCTGCAACAAACTCAGGAAGCAGGGTGCCGTGTGCCTTGTTTTCAAGACCAAAGGACGGTGAGGCGCGCCGCACCGAACTGATCCGGCAATCGGAGCAGGCCGTAAGATCTTTCGAATACGGACCGGAGAGGCGCTTTACGCGCTGTCTGATCAGGACATGCAAGATACTGACAAGCTGCGGGTGTTCTACGATGGCGCTTGCCCCCTGTGCCGCCGTGAAATCGGCTTCTATCGGCGGCGGCGCGGTGCTGACAATGTCGAGTGGTGCGATCTGAGCGAAACGACGCGCACGGCTGTTGCGCCGGGCCTCGACAGGGACGCGGCGCTCGCCCGGTTCCACGTCCGGAAGCCTGATGGGTCGCTCGCGTCAGGCGGGGACGCGTTCCGGGCACTGTGGCTAGCGTTGCCGGTGTTCCGGCCCTTTGCGCGCGTACTCGGCTTGCCTGGACTTCGGAGCTTGCTCAACGCGGCGTATGACTGCTTTCTGGTGCTGCGCCCTCGACTGCAGCGACTTGCTTCGAAATAGTGCGTTATCTCACTACGCGACGCGATCGCGCCTCGCTTCGGCAACGCTGCGAGCAATACCGGACCGCCTCCCAATTGCGCGCCCATTTCTTCCGCCATGTGAACGGCCTCTTGCAGACCGGGCAACATTTCTCGGGGAGGTCGGCTTTTTTCGCCATGGCCGAGCGTCCGATCACTCCGCCAGAACGATGATCACGGCCAGCGCGACCATCTGAGACAGGTTGATGGCGACGCTGACACCGTGCAGCGCGCCAAAGCGGCGCTTTGCCTCGGCGTCGCCAGTCAGCGATGCATCGCGTGCCGCGTTGATCTTCGGCATCAGCCAGAAACGGGCGGCCACGAACAGGATGACGACGAGTGCAAGAACAAGCCCGCTCCAGGAGCCGATGGCCAGAAGCGCGGCGATCACCGCGGTCACGGTGAGTACGTCGTAGTAACGCGGAAAAATCCGGCGCAGAAACGTCCCGGCGGCCTCGGCGGGCAGGGCATTGAACACCATCGGCGCCACCACGCCGCCGAAGAAAATCATGACGCCGAGCATCGCGGCGCAAAGCAAGGTGACGAGCTGAAAGAAATCAATGGCACCCATCGCGACAGTCCTTCGTGACGAAAATGCTGATCCGGAACGAATATCGCAGCGTAGCGTTAATGCTCATTCTACGCATAGCACTTTGGGACGGATCGATCGGTGTCCCACGAGGCGAACTCCAGGACCATGTCGCAGACCACACAGGCAAAGGCACCGGCTGACGGTCGCGGCATTCAGAACGTGCGGAAACCGGCGCTTGTGCTCGGATTCGCCGGACTTATTCCATTCGTCGGCCTTTCAGGGGCCATTGTTCTCGGATCAGACGATCTGGCGTCGGGTGCGCGTCCTGTTCTGCTCGGCTACGCCATCGCGATTCTGTCGTTTATGGGCGGCGTTCACTGGGGCCTCGCAATGGCTTACGCATCCGACAAGCCGGGGAGTGAGGTCTGGCGCAGATACGGGATCAGCGTGCTGCCTGCGCTCGCAGCGGTGGCCGCGTTGCTGCTCGCGCCGCAGCTCCAGTTTGCCTGGCTGACAGTGTGTTTTGCAGCTTTGCTGGCTTACGATCTGAAGGTGAGTGCGCAAGGCGAAACCGCTGCTTGGTACCCCGCATTGCGCTGGCCGCTGACGATTGTGGTTTGCTTCTGCCTCGGCGTCGTTTCCCTGCTTCAGAACTGAGTTTTCTTCCATTCTTTTCCGGGCAAAAAGGTTGATCCAACATTGCGGCTCAATCGTATTATTTTTGCGCCTGCGAAGAGATCTCCCGTCCAGGTGCACGAGTGAGGTCGGCCGGACTTGTGCCCCCCGTGCATCCGGCCGGTCTTCGGGAGGAGATCGCTACGAAAGGCACTCGGATCGGCCTGAGAAATGAGCAACCGCCTTCAACCTCCGCACTACAACGACCTGGACGCGATCCTGCCCACGGCCTGGGACCTGCTGACCCAGGGTGCGCGCGACCGCACATCCGACTTCCATATTCTGCATCTCGCAACGATCTCGGCAGACGGCATTCCCAACAACCGTTCCATCGTTCTGCAGGATTTCGACGTTCAATCGCGTACGATCCTGTTCCATACCGACTCCCGGTCGGAAAAGGCCGCCGAAATTTTCGAGCGGCCGCATGTCGCGATCCACGCCTATTCGCGCTCGGAAAAGGTGCAATTGCGAATGCAATGTCGGGCGAACTTCCATCACTGTGACGTCGTGACGGGCGCCGCATGGCGCACCATGCACGACATGAGCCGGCAGTGTTACAAACAGGTCGAGGCACCGGGCGCACCAATCCCTGCGCCATCGCCTGGCGCGCTGCAGGCCGAAGACGACGGCGAGTCCCAACCGTACGAGAACTTTGCTGTGGTCATGGCGACGATCCAGAAGCTCGAATGGCTGTATCTTTCCGCCGCCGGTCATCGCCGGGCGCTGTTTGACTGGCGCCATGGGGAGCTTCAGAAGACCTGGCTCGCCGTTTGATCCGCCAGTCTCGATCCCCCAGTCTTGATCCGGCTGACAAGTGCGTCCCGATCAGCAGCGCTCGGCCACGATCATGATGTAGCGGAGCCGGTTCTCGGACAGGTTTCGAACGACGTTGCGCTGCCGCACCGGATAATCGTCGCCGAGGGCGACATGCAACCCAAGCGAGCCTGGTTTGCCCTGAGGAGCGGGCGGTTTCGCTGCGGCCGCGACGACCATGTCCGACCGCTCAACCCATTCGATAATCCGCAGCCCGTTGCGTTCGATCACCTCGCGCATATCGTCCGGCGGCAAGAGATGACTGATGTCTGCCGTGTCGGCCCAGCCCGTCGGATAATGCGGCTTACCAACAGTGCCCTGCACATAGTCCAGTGAAGTCAGTTTCCCGCGGGGTTTCAGAACGCGTGTGATTTCACCGTACATCGTGTCCTTGTCGGCGATGTTCATGGACAGGTTTTGCGACAACACGACATCGAACGCGTCGTCACCGAACGGTAGGTCGAGCACGTCGCCGCGCCGGAACGTCACGCTGTCGGCAAGCCCGCAGCGGCTCGTGAGTTCCTTTGCCACGTCGATGAACTCCGCCGTCAGGTCGATGCCGGTCACGCGGCACCCATATGTCGCCGCGAGGTAGCGCGCCGGACCGCCGATGCCGCATCCAAGATCGAGTACGTGGTCGTCACCCATGAAGCCGATGGCGTCCGCCTGCGCCATGGTGCTACCCGATCCGCCAGTGTGCAGATGATCGAGCGGGGCCAAAACGTCCGCTGTCAATCTGTCCGTGTCATGTCCGGCCTCTGTCAGCGCGGAGAGGATACGGGCAAGAAGTCCGCCTTGTGTGTAGTGGCGCTCGACGGAGTTGGGGTTGTCAGTCATCGGGTTTCCAGCCTGTTTTGTGAGCTGCGCGCCCTCGGGGGCAAAACCGTGTTCCGGCCCTGACATATTCACTGGCGCGCCGTCCGGGAAGAGCAATCCGTGCTTTGGCCACGATACAGTTTCTGAATCGCTGTGATTGCAGCCGGTTGGTGCAGCCGATCAACCTCGTCCGGTCGACCGGGAGTAAAAGCGCGGCCCATCTCAATCCCATTGATGCGCTGCGCAGTGAGTAAAGGCGCCCTCAAAACGAATAGTCGGGCAGGATGTCCTCAAGGGCCCTGGGTTCGATGCCAAGGTCGGCGAAAGACAGGGCGTTATCGGCCACGACGTTGTCACCTTTCATGAGCGCCACCTGATCGCGCGTGATGGGTGAGGCAGGCAGCAGGGCCGATGCGGCGGCCAATGCGTCCCATACCGCAAACGGCAGCGGCAACAACACCCGGTTCTTGTGCAGGCGTTCCATGACCAGTTCCAGAATTCTCCTGTACGTCAAGACGCTAGCGCCGCCCAGTTCATATGTCTGGCCCGCAGCCTGCGGGTCGGTCAGGGCCTTATGCGTGGCCAAAGCCACGTCGCCCACGTAAGCCGGCTGCAAACGCATCAAGCCGTCCCCGAACATGGGCACGACCGGAGCGCGGCTGATGATCTGCGCCAGCGTGTTGATGAATTTGTCCTGCGGTCCGAACAGCACGCTCGGGCTGAGGATGACGGTCTCCGGCATCACATCGCGGACAAGTGTCTCGCCCCTGGCCCGGGAACGCACATAGGGAGACGCCGAATTCAGATCCGCGCCGATGCCTGAGATGTGAACGACGCGTCCGATCTTCAGCGCGGCGCATTGGCGCGCCAGGTTGGCCGCGCCGCGTTCATGAACCGCCTCGAACGTTTCAGCACTCTGTTCCACATAAAGCCCGACCGCGTTCACCGCTGCATCGCATCCGTCCAGCGCCAGGGCGAGTGAGCTCTCGTCGCGGACATCCGCGTAGACCGGTTCGATCTTTGCATGTTCGCCTGCGTCGGGAGGCGGTCGCACCTTTTCGGGCTGCCGGACGCCGACCCGGACATCGATCCCTTCGGACGCAAGCCGAGCCACGATCTCCATTCCAAGGAAGCCGGTTCCGCCGAAAACGGCAACGCAACTGATTTGGTGTTTTTCTGGCATTGCGATCAAACCCTGTTCGATCATAGCGCGCAAATCGGATACGGTGGTGGACGCACTTCGGTTTGATCCACAATTCGTGCCGTGTATGCGTATGAAGAAGCCGCTTGCCCTAATCCAACTGGCATGCCTCGCCGTTATCATCACCCTGTTCGGCGTTGGTGCCGGCGTGCGGGGCGCGGAGTGGAGCCAAGGCGCTTCCATGCCGACGGCCCGCTCTGAACTGGCGGTCGCCGAACTTGACGGGCGCATATACGTCGCCGGCGGGATCGGCCAATGGGGCACGTCCGATGCGTTTGAGGCCTACGACACGGCCAAAGGCGTCTGGACACGGCTCGCGCCCTTGCCGAAAGCCACCCATCATCCGGCCATGGCCGCTCTGAATGGCCGTGTTTATCTCTCCGGCGGGTACGCGGATATTCTGTTCCGGCGCGTCCTGCGGGGTATGTGGGCGTATGATCCCGATGCGAACAGCTGGCACCGCGTCGCGTCAATGCCGGAGCGCCGCGCAGCACACAAGCTTGTTTCGCTTGACGGCAAACTCTATGCGATCGGCGGCCGCGAACCGAATGACACTCCTCTTTGGTCATACGATCCGGTTGCGAACAGGTGGGACACATCGCATGCGCCGCTCCCGACGGGGCGTGAGCATCTTGCAACCGCTGTGGCGGGCGGCATGCTCTACGTCATCGGCGGCCGGAAGAGGGATCATGTCAATCTGGCCACCGTCGAGGCTTACGATCCGCAAACCGACACATGGACCCGCAAAGCCGACCTCCCGTCACCGCGGGGCGGCCACGCGGCAGCAACGCTCGGCGGGCATATCCATGTCGCCGGTGGCGAAGATATCGATGCGGGCGAGGTTTTTGCAGAGCAGTGGATCTACGACCCTGATGCTGACCACTGGAGACCTGCGCCGCCCATCCCGACCGCGCGCCATGGGGTCGACTCGGCGGCGTCCGCCGGCAAGTGGTACGTCGTTGGCGGCGGAACGGCCGCGGGCTACTGGACCATCGTCACGCTGACAGACCGCGTCGAGGTCTTTTCACTGCGGTAAGCAGCAGCGGGCGTTACTTGCCGGGCTCCGAGGACCCGAGCTTCCGGAACGCCTCCTGCATCTGTTTGAACGCGGTGTGCATGTCGTTCGCAAACTCCGAACTCTTCTGCACAGCCGTTTCCTGTTGCTTCTGCAGATTGTCGCGGAACTC
>JANQLP010000066.1 GCA_028280515.1 Hyphomicrobiales bacterium | reverse complement strand
CAATCTCCCGGCCTACGAGGCCAACCTCAGGACCCAGCTCGACGGCGTGTGGCGCTGGTTCGAAGCGAAAGGGGTCGGCGCACCCGACGAATTTCTCGGCGAAAACCTGAACCCGCAGTTTGCGATGAGCTATGCCGGTGACATAGCGACGGCGCTCAGCGGCATGCTCGGCCAAACCTTCATCATCTTCATCGTGGTCGCCTTCATGCTGGTCGAGAGCAGCGGCTTCCACCGAAAGCTCGGCGCCATACCGGGCATTTCCGAGGCGAACCTCACAGCCCTCGACGAAAACTTCCGGGACGTGCGCCGTTACGTCTCCATGAAATCGGTCATGAGCCTGTTGACCGGCGTTCTCGTCGCCCTCTGGCTCTGGATTCTCGGCGTCGACAACCCGCTTTTCATGGGGCTCCTCGCCTTCTTTCTGAATTTCGTCCCGACCATCGGGTCGATCGTCGCGGCGATCCCGGGTGTTCTGCTGTCCTTCATCATCCTAGGCCCGGTCATGGCCGTGGTGACCGCGATCGGCTACATCGTCATCAATATCGGGATCTCCAATTTCCTGGAGCCCCGGTTCATGGGTCACCGGCTCGGGATTTCGCCGCTCGTGATCATCCTGTCGATGCTCTTCTGGGGCTGGCTTCTCGGGCCGGTCGGCATGCTGCTGAGCGTGCCCCTCACCTTGGTCGTCAAGGTCGGTCTCGAAAGCAGCGAGCGCACCAAGTCGATCGCCATTCTCCTCGGACCTCCACCCAAGGCGGAGCCGCCGCAGAACCCCTCCGGAGAATGACGGCCGGTCTTAGGCCACTTGCTTGCGCATCTCTGTGCGCCGTGCGTCCGTCGCCGCTTGGTCGACCTCGAGCGCGTCGGTGAGCACGACCCCGTAGGCATCGCGAGCGTGTTCGCGGGTGCAGAAATCGTCGAGCACGTCTTCGCGCACCTGCTCGGCCGGGCGGTCCAACGGGTCGCCATAACCACCGCCGCAAGGTCCGATAAAGCCGATGCAATCGCCGGCCTGGTTGCGGAGCCCATGGATCTTCGCGGGGAGATCCTCGACCTGATCCGGGTTCGCGATGTTGTATTTGATCAGCCTGCCGCCGCGTCCCTGCGTGCCGCCTTGGAAGCCCCAGGGCGGGTCGTCGTGGCGGTCCGCCTCATGGGTGAGAAAGCCGGGTGTGAGGTAGCGTTGCACCTTGATCACGCCGATACCGCCACGGTGTCGCCCCGCCCCCGGCATGACGTCGTCGCGCAGCTCGTAACGATCGCAGAGCAGCGGCAGATGCATGCCGAGATCCTCGATCGGGTTGTTGCGCGTGTTGCGCATCAATTCCTCGATCGTGTCCGGACCGTCGGAGGCCGGCCGGCCGCCGCAGGCGCCCTCATTGACCTCGATGAAGACCCAATAGTCGCCGTCCGGCTTCACGCCGGAACAGGCGATCGCCGAGACGTCGGCCGATGGGCCCGCGGTGATCTTGTCGGGAATCACCGGGCCCAGAGCCTTGGCGATGCAGTCGACCACGCGCTGGATCTGATTGAAGCGCGCTTCCGCCGCGGCCGGATATTCCGGGTTGAAGATCGTGCCCTTCGGCGCGATCACCTCGATCGGGCGGAACGAGCCTTCGTTTTGCGGGACGTGCTCGGCCGTGGTCTCGGTATCCAACAGAAGCGCGCGGAAAGCGAAGTAGCATGCGACCTTCGTCGAGCCCTCGAACGGCACGTTGAAGGCGGTCGGCACCTGCGGCGAGGAGCCGGTGAGATCGACCTGCGCGCTGTCGCCGTCGATCCGCACGGTGACCTTCACCGGGAGTGGTGTGTTCCGCGTCCGGCCGTCATCGTCCAGAAAACCCTCGGCCTTGTATTCGCCGTCGGGGATTTGGGCGATCTGGCGGCGCAGCATGCGCTCGGAATAATCCATCAACTGCTCGGTGGCCTGGAAGATGACGTCCTTGCCGTGCTGATCGAGCAGCTCGACGAAGCGCTTGACCCCAAGCTCGGCGGAGGCGACCTGCGCCTCGATGTCGCCCAGCACCTGGCTCGGCACCCGCGTGTTGGTCTCGATGAATTGCCAGAGCGCGCGGTTGAGCTTGCCGCCCTCATAGAGCTTCACACCCTTGAACAGCATGCCCTCGGCAAAAACGTCCGGCACGTCGATGATCAGGCCGGGTGTCGCCGCGCCGATATCGACATGGTGCGCCGTGTTGGCCGAGTAACCGACCAGCTCGCCGTCGTAGAAGACCGGCGCCACGATCGCGATGTCGGGCGAATGACTCGCTCCGTAATAGGGGTGGTTGTGGATCACGATGTCGCCGGGCTGCCAGGGATCGTGCAGGGTCTCGTCGATCCCCCGCAGATAGGCCGGCACGGATCCGATATGCATCGGTGTCGAATCGGATTCGCAGAGCGTGTTGAAGTTGCGGTCGAACAGACCGGCGCCGAGGTCTTCGGATTCCCGAATGATCGACGAATAGGACATGCGATAGAGCACATGCCCCATCTCCTTCGCGATCGTGTGCAGCGCGCCGCCGATCACCTGCAGAGTGATCGGGTCGATCTCGATTTGGTTTCGCGCCATGGCTACGCGACCTCCTTGACGTGAAGATTGCAGCATCGGCGCAACCATGTGTTACCGTTTTGCGACACCAATTGTGCGCAAAATGCCGCACAGCAACCTGCGCTTGACTCAGCTTCCGGAATTCGGTTCACCACCCATGGCAAACGACCGCGGTCGCGGAGCCGTTCCGCCGCCCCGTCCTGCAGCAAAGGAGTGAGATGATGCACCGCGCCGCCCTCGTTTCCACGGGCCTCTTTCTTGTTCTCCTCACATTCGTGTTCTTCGACGCGACCGCAGACCTCTGGCCCGCGATCGGCGTACAGGCGGACGCGTGCGCCTACGCACACACCATGAGCGGTGAAGCGAAAACGGAATACACCAACGCCATCAAGAAGGCCTACAAGATCACCTGCAAGACAGCGAACACGCCGGTCGTGCGCGTGAACGTTGAGGGCTTGCGCATGGCGCTTTCGCCGGACCAGGCGCTCTACGCCGTGGTTGCCATGTTCGCCGGGCTTGGCGGTGCGCTGCAGTCCCTGCGCGGGCTGTTCTTCGTCACCCCCGGCAAAGGCCAGGGTGCGGACTCGATCGCCTGGGCCCTCATCCGCCCGTTCGCTGCAATCGCGCTCGCGCTCATCGCCTATGTGTGCGTGCGGGCGCTGTTCCTGCCGGCCGGCAATCTCTCATCGACGAACCCGTACGGGTTCCTGGCGCTGGCCGCGCTGACCGGGCTCTTTACCGACACCATTCTGCGCCGGTTCAAAAGTGCCGGACCGCCGTTCTTCGCCAAACGGTCGTAAAGACGCCAGCCCGTATTGCCCCGGTGCGTTACTTCGCGCCCAGGAAATGGTGGTATGAGAAACCGATGGGCACCTGATGGGTCCACAGGTCGGTGTCCACCGTGCCGCCGCCCGTCAGGTCGCCGACATTCTCCGAATAGTTCAACTTGTACTCAGCAAATGCCGACGCCCGGCCCGAACGCAGGAAGCCCCACTGCAGACCACCGAGCACCTGGAAGGTCAGGCCGCCGATCTGATGCGAGTAGGTGCGTGCCTGTTTCGGCGCGCCGGACCTGTTGGTGTCCACGTGCGGAACGGACAGCCCGATGCCGACGCCCGCATAAGGCGCGAACCGGTCATGCAGCCCACTCGCGCGATAGACGGCATTCAATGTGAAAAAGTTGAGCCCGTGGGTGAATTCCAGCTTTCGGAAGGTGGCGTCGAACGGCTCCTGCGGCGGCACCTCCTGCCCGTCGCGGGTGCCGGACTGGTTCACCTGCTGGGTCTTGAGGGCGGTGGCCTTGGCATGGGTGTAGTCGAACATGAAACCCACACCGCGCAGGCTCCTGTTCCAGTAGGTCGTCCGCACACCCCAATACGGCTCGGTCTTGAGCGACTCGCCGAGCCACTGCATGTCCGTGAAGGTCATGTCGGTGCCGCCCGGCTGAATGAAGCGCACGGTGCTCGGCTCGGTGTAGTTGTACCCGCCATAGCCGCCGATCTGGATCTCGTGCGCTGCCGTGGCAGCCTTCCCGCCCTTGGCCTCGGCACCGGCTCCACCCGGGTCCGCCGCCTGCGCAAACGGCAGAACGGCCGCGAAGCCAAGCGTGCCTGCCGCCTTCGCGGTGGCCTCGACCCCGGCCATGAGCTGCGTGAGCGGCCACAACAGTCCGCTCAACCCGGCAAAAGCGGCAAACGCCAACAGGCCGCTGGCAAGCAGTCCATGGAGCGCCGTGAACGGGCCCATCAGTTCCGGCGAAAGGTCGGGATGGGTGAAGATGAAGGTCGCCGCGAGCGCCGCGAGCGCGCTTACTGACAGGCCGGTGCGCAGCACCAACCGGGGAATGCGTATCGTACGGTTGCGGATGTTTTGCGATGCAGGCTGGCTCACGGGTCTGTTCTCCCTTTGAAAGTCATGTTGAGTGTGCGGCTACCGGCCGACCACGGCCCCGTGGCGCCAGGGCGTGTAGTAACCGCCAAGAACGAATTGGTGGACGAAAATGTCCGTCGACACCACCCCTCCGGTCTGAAGTTCCACATCATTGGACGTGTAGGCAAACTTGTACTCGGTGAAGATCGAGCGCCGGTCCGATTTGAAAATCCGCCATTCGATGCCGCCCAGTGCCTGGAGCGCGATGCCGGTTACCTGGGCCTCGCTGACGCCATCCTCCTTGTCCTCACCGGCGCGCCGCGCCTCCACATGAGGGACCGTGAAGCCGGCGCCGATCCCCACATAGGGAATGATGCGCCGATGCAGCCCGGTCGCGCGGAACATGCCGTTGAACGTCAGCATGTTGAGACCGTGGGTGAATTCGAGCTTGCGAAACGTCTTTTCAAACGGCTCGCTCGGAGGAATATCGGTACCGGACCGCTTGCCCGACTGCGTGACCGTCTGCGACCTGATCGCCGTGGCCTTGGCATGGGTGAAGTCCACCATCAAGCCGAAGTTGGGGAACCGCGAGTTCCAGTCGACACCGCGACCGCCATAATAGGGCGACGGCTTGAGCGACTCCGATTTCCAGACGACGTCCTTCAGAACGAGGTCAGTGCCGTCGGGCGCGACCATCTTGACGTCCGAGTTCGGCGACTGGCTGAAACCGCCATACAGGCCGATCTGCATTTCCGAGCGCGCCGCACTCTGCGCGCCGGTTGACGGCGACGCCGGTTCCGGCGTCTCGGCGGGCTGTGCGAACGGCAGGACCGCCATCATCGCACCTCCCATAGCCAGGCGGGGCGCGGCTTCGGCGATCGTCAGAATGGCGCCGCCAATGCCCGAAACCAGGCTGAGGCCGGCATAAAGGGCAACGCTCGTGACGCCCGCACCGAGAAGCATATGGATCGCCGCGAACCGGTTGAGCAATGCCGCGACATCGGATGTGTTCGCAGCCGCCATCCAGACAAGTCCGGTCAGGAGGCATGCCAGCGGCGCAACGGCAATGAGCCGCAGCAACTTGCCCCGCAGCGGTCCCGTCGTCCCCGCATTTTGGGAGTCTCCGGCGCGCGCGCGCCATTCGGCGGCACGCATCCTCGCAAAGCCCATCTGGTCCCTCCACAGCCCCTGACAGGGGCCGCTGCCCTCCATCCACGGTGACGACGGTGAATTTCGAGAAGAACCTATAACATGCGCCACTTGTGCATTCATACTGTGTGGCGGGAAGCGAAAGTGAAGCCTTTTGTCGCGGGGTCTGAGCCGCAAAATCGCTGGCGTCAGCGCGGAACGGGCACCTTGTCGACAATCGCTTTCAGCCCGGCGTCCAGCAGCGCCCGTCCGCGAAGCGTTACCGCCCCGCGACGATCGCGCTCGAACAGCCAGCGGCGCACGGCAAGGCGATCGCGCAGAAGATATGCGGCACCGAGACCGAACAGAAATCCCGCCACCGAGTCGGAGAAGTAGTGCGCACCGACGAGAAACCGCGTTGCCGCGATCCACAGCCCGGCACAGATGATCGGGACGCTGGCCTTCGGCCAGAGGATCACGAGCACGCCGGCGAGCGCTCCGGCGGTGGTAGAATGGCCCGAGGGAAATGACGCGAAATCCGCATCGAACGTGAACGGCTGGAACTCCAACGACCCGAGCGTCTCAAAGAGCTTTGGGCGCGCGCGGCCCAGCACGTTCTTTGTAAGGCTTACAGCAATCCCCGAGAGCGCGACGGCGGCGAACAGGAAGATGAAGAGCTGCGCCGCATAGCCGTAGCCGACCACCCGCCGAAACTGGGTCTCGCGGACACGCATCCAGCCCAGCACCAAAATGGCGATTCCGGATGGAATCAGAATCCAGTTCGACCGGCCGAGGTCCGTCAGGGCCTTGAGCACGCTGCGGACATCGGGATGAATGCTGCGTGTGGCGCTCAGGACCAGCGGGTCGACCACGAGAAAGGCCGCCAGTATGAGCGAACCGACGATTGCGCCCTTCTCGTAGACCGTGAGTTTCGCAAAGCTGTCAGACCATGACGAAATGCGCGTCATCGCGGGTCTTGTCCCAATTCATGCCGTCCGCCGGACGGGGTCCTACTTCGCCTTGATGGCCGCGTTCGTCAGATTGTCGAGCGCGCCTGTCATCTGCTGGAAGATCTTGTCCTTTCCGCTGATGCTGTAACGGCTTTTGAGGACATCCGGCTTCGTATAGGCAAGCCAAACTTTTCCATCCTTGTCTTCCCAGGCGAGCACCTTGAGCGGCAGTGCAATTCCAATCTCGGGATTGGCCTGCATGAGCGGCGTGCCCATGCGCGGATTGCCGAAAATCAACAATTGCGACGGTTTTAGCTGAAGATCGACACTTTTTGCGCCGGCCTGATGATCGACGCGGGCGAATATGCTGATGCCCTTGCCCTGCATGACCTTGGTAAGCCGGTCCAGCGTTTCGGACACGCTGTGAGGACTTTGCTTTTTGAGGAGGAAGTCCGCGGCATTCGCAGCCGACGCTGACAACACCAAGGCAACCGCGAGCACTAACATACGGTACATCGGAAAGACCCTTTCATTGCTTGAAGGACATCAACTTCGTTGAAGGACGCGATGCCGCGTCCCCGCCTGCGCTACTAACCGCACAACAGAATCAATATTGTGGCGCACAAAAGCAAGCGCTCATTGCCTCTCGCAAGGACGCGCAGGTCATCGCAATTAGTGCTTGGTACGAACCATGCCCTACCGTACACAATGAGCGGAACAGGCAACGAAACCGAGCGCGCGTGTTCCATGACAGCAACCGTTCTGATAGACGATGCCCGATCCCGACCCGGCCGTGCATTTCTCTATGAAGGGCCGCACGACATCATCGAGGCGCGAACGTCTCAGGACGTGCCGGTCGCGCTGGCGGCGATGAGCGCTGCCCTCGCTCAAGGCGCGCATCTGGCGGGTTATCTCTCGTATGAGGCGGGATATGCGCTCGAGCCGCGTTTCGAAATGCTCAGGCCGGACGCAAGCCGCGTGCCGCTCGTCTGGTTCGGGGTCTTCGGATCGGCGCGTGAACTTGAGGGAAACGAGATCGAGGACTGGCTCGCCGGGCAAAGCGCAGGCGGGTACGAACTGTCGGACATGGCGCTTTCCATGGACGCCGCCGACTATTCGCGCCGTTTCCGCGCGGTGAAGGAGTACATCTCCGCAGGCGACATCTATCAGCTCAACCTGACTCTGAAAGGCCATTTCCGTTTCGCCGGCGATGCGGTTTCGCTGTACCGGGATCTGCGCCGCAAGCAGCCTGTCTCACACGGCGCGCTGATTCAGACCCCCGATTTCACGGTCGTTTCGGCATCGCCCGAATTGTTCCTGCGCACAAACGGCACCCGTGCCGAGACACGGCCCATGAAGGGAACGGCGGCGCGCGGGCTGACGCTGGATCAGGACCGTGAAATCGCTACCTGGCTTGCGCGGGATGAGAAATCCCGCGCGGAAAATCTCATGATCGTCGATCTGATGCGCAACGATCTCGGCCGCGTCGCCGAGATGGGGAGCGTGTGCGTCAGCGACCTCTATACGGTCGAGACCTACGAGACGCTGCACCAGATGACATCGGGCGTCACAGCCCGGCTGCACGACAATGTCGATATCGGACAGTTGCTTGCGAGTATCTTTCCCCCGGGATCGGTGACCGGCGCGCCCAAGGTCCGCGCCATCGAGATCATCCGCGAACTCGAAACCGAACCGCGTGGGGTCTATACCGGCGCCGTCGGATCGATCTCACCGGACGGAACGGCTCGCCTCAATGTGGCGATCCGCACCCTGACGCTGTTTGCCGACGGGCGCGGCGAAGTCGGCATCGGCAGCGGGGTCGTTCATGATTCCGAAGCACAGTCGGAATATGACGAATGCATCTTGAAGATGCGGTTCCTGACCGATCCGGTGCGGGATTTCCAACTCATCGAGACCATGCTGTACGAACCAACGGGCGGTTATGTCCTGCTCGACTGCCACCTGGATCGTCTGGCGGACTCCGCCGCCTATTTCCGTTATCCATGCGATCCGGAGGCCGCCCGAACGGCGCTTGCGGATCATGCGCGCGAGTTGCCGGCGTGCCCTCACCGGGTGCGGCTTCTGTTGTTCCGCGACGGGCATATCGAGATCACGTCGACCGCACTGGCGACGGCCGCCCCCATGACCGAGATGCGCTATGTGATCTCCGAACATGCGACGGCAAGCAACGACGTCTTTCTCTATCACAAGACCACCGAGCGGGCGCTTTATGACGGGGAATGGGCGAGAATGCACGACACGTACGGCGCCGACGAAGTGGTGTTTCTCAACGAACGCGGCGAAGTCACCGAGGGCAGCCGCACCAACATCTTTGCTCTGATCGATGGCGACCTGCTGACGCCGAAGCTGACATGCGGCGTTCTGCCGGGCACATTCCGCGCCGACATGCTGGCGCAGGGAAAGGCGCGTGAAGCGGTCCTGACGCTCGCCGACCTGGCCCGCGCCGATGAGGTTTATCTCGGCAACTCGGTCCGCGGCCTGCTGTCGGCCCGAGAGCTGGAGATGTCCGGTGCCAAAACCGCGGTCTCCTGAACGCGGACGTGTCCGGATTGATCACGCGTAGCCGCAATCAGTGCTTTTTCAACAAATGGGATTGCCCAACGGTCAGGGCGTGATGGCCCTTGATCCCGGGATCGGTGCGTCGTCGGCGTCGGCCACCCGAACCGCGGCCGAACCGTCCTGGCCGTAGATGTCCGGGCGGAAATGCACGATGCCGTTTTCGTTTGCCCACGCCGTGACATAGACGAAATGCACCGGCACCGACCTTTTCAGCTTCACGGTTTCGCTCTTGCCGAGCCCGACCGTGACGTTGACGCGCATCGGCGACCAGTCCTTGGTTTCCTCAAGCAGCCAGCCCGCCAGATCGAGCACGTGCTCGACGCGGACGCAGCCCGAGCTGAAGGCGCGCGAATTCTGACTGAAGAGTTGCTTCAGCGGCGTGTCGTGCAGATAGACAATATGCTTGTTCGGCATGTTGATGCGCACGACGCCGAGCGCATTGTTGTGCCCCGGGTCCTGGCGGAACTTGTACTTGTAGACTTGCTGCGAGTGCCAGTCGACCTGTTCCAGGGGAATGGGCTTTCCGCCCCAACCTGGAAGAACGCTGAAATTCTCACGCACGAAATAACTCGGGTCCTTCCGCATATGCGGGATCAGGTCCTTGTGCGCGATCGAGTCCGGCACCCGCCAATAGGGGAAGAAATTCAGCTCGTGGATCTTGGCGGAGACGTTCGGCGTGGCCCGTGACGGCTTGCCGACGACCACCCTGCTCTGCATGCCCAGCGCACCATTGTGAACCGCCTGCAGCGTATACGCCGGAACGTTCACCAGAACATACCGGTTCGCCGAATTCACCTTCATAAGGTCCTGAAGCCGGATGAGGTTGGTCTCAAGCTGGCGCAGGCGTTGCTGCGCCGGGACGTTGAGCGCGCGCTTGGTGCGCGTGTCGACAAAGCCGGTAACCCTGAGCCCGTGACGCATCTGATAGCGCGCCACCGCCTCCTGAAGGCTCGCGTCGAACGTGCGCGCACGCCGGCGGCGCTGGCGCTCCTGCGGTTGAAGGTCGCCTGTGAGCGTCAGGTGGCGCCGCAACTCCAGGACATGATTGCCGCGGTCGTTGGGGCGGATCGTCATGCCATCCGGGAACTGTCGCCAGCCGCCGGACGCGACGATCTGGCGGTAACGGGCAATGGCCTGGCTGAGCCCGTCGATGGACTGCTGGCTGACGAACGGAATATTGGTCTGATAGGCCGGCCCGAGCCGCGCCGTCATCTGGTCGCTGAATTGCTGGCGTCGCGCGCGCCGTTCCTGAAGCGAAAGATCGCGCTTGTTTTCCCACCAGCGCGTCGACTCCGCACGTGCCATGCCCGGGAAAACGACAGGCGACAGTGCCAGACCCGCAGCAGCGCCGAATGTGACCCGCAGCCACTGACGGCGATCTATGACGATACGCTCAAGAGCTGTCTTACGTTGAGGATGTTGCTTCATTGTCGGTTTTCAACCCGCCCGTCCAAGGCGCCCAGAGCCAATTCGCATAGTACTCTATGCGCACCCGTTCGATCTTGCCACGGCTTGATGTCACAAAAATGGTAACGCAAACAAGGCATCAGCCGGTCAAAGAATCACACAAATCCGAGAGATCAATGCGATAGCCGATGAGCAGTCTACTCGCACCATTTGACCGCACAGACGTTTCCGTCGCGTAAATGCGGGCATCCGCTGGACCGCCATGGGGCGACGCTTCAGCGCAAAACGCCTCTGTCCCTGAGACGCTGCCGGTGGGTGTCCGGACCGACATGTTTGGCCAGGTAGTCGAGCACCAGTTTCTCGTCGTCGGGCTCCAGCAAGGGCATGTCCTGCTCCTCATACATCCAGTCAAGCAGCTCGGCCCAGCCTTCGCGTGTCTGGCCTTGCTGCACGACAATCCTCAGCGAGTGGCAGGCGCCGCAGTAGATCGCCACCTCTTCGCGGCCGGGCGCTTCGGGAAGGCCGAGATACTCGTCGTCCGTCTGCGCCGCGCGACCGGCCAAAATCGTACTGGCCAGCACGGCGACCGCCGCACCGGCCAGTACCAGATACCGAAATGATCGCATCAAGTGTCAGCCGACAGTCACCGCGACACGGTGCATGGAATTGTTGAGATACCCCTTGGGATTCCATGAGATGGCATGAGGCTGGCTCATGCCTTCGGAGTCGGTCGCACGCGCCCAGATCTCATAGTAGCCGTTCTGCGGGAAGTTGACCTCGGCACGCCAGTTCACCCACGCATAGTCGTTGTCCGGTTTGTCGAACTTGGCCTCGATCCAGGTGGCGCCGAAGTCGACCGAGATATGAACACTTTCGACCTTGCGGTCGCCGACCCACGCATGTCCGCGGACTTCCATGCCCTTGTCAGGCGTCTTCAGGCCCGTTGCCGGATGAGTGATCAGCGATTTGATCGGCATCTCATGGATGATGACGAAGTCCTCCTTGGCAACCTTTTCACCCGGCGCCACCGGCCTGTTCGGTACCCGATAGGATGTTCCGGTCATTTTCGGGCCGTCATGAACCTTGTTACGCAGCCACACCCGTGTGAGCCACTTCTGCGAGCAGGAGCCCGGCCAGCCGGGAATGACCAACCTCAGCGGCGCCCCGTTCATGGGATGAATGTCGGCGCCGTTCTGTGCAAACGCGATGAGGTTGTGCTCGTCCATCGCTTTGTCGATCGGGACGCCACGAGAAATCGGCAGTTTGCCTTCGGTTCCGGACAAATGCGCGTCGGCGCCCACATGCGCCGTGTAGACGGCCTCTTTCTTGACGCCCGCGGCCTTCAGCACATCGGCAAGCCGCACGCCGGTCCACTCCGAACATCCGACCGCACCGTATGTCCACTGGTTGCCTCGCGCCGGAGGATTGAAGAATCCGCGGCCGTTGCCGCCGCACTCGATGACCAAAGCCTTGGTCACAACGTCGAATTTCTCTTTCAGATCGTCGATGCTCAGCGTCATCGGCGTGTCGACCAGCCCGTCGATGGTCAGCTGCCAACCCTTCGCGCCGGTGTCTTCCGGCGGAATACCGTTGTTGCGCACGAAATGGCGCGCGGTCGGTGTGATGGCGTCATCGAGAAGATGTGGCGGCGTCTCCGCGTTCAATGGCCGGTCGTTCAGCACCGTGAGACCGTCTTTCCCGGTGATGACGTCCTCGGCGGCAAACGCAACCGGAATGAAGTTCTCCGGCATGTTGCGGTGAAACGGGATTGTCGCGCCGACCATCGCGCTCATTGTGGCCAACCCCGCCCCTTTCAGGAAACCGCGACGGTCGGAATTCGTTTCGCGACCGAACAGGAGCCTGTCCGCCGTTTCGGGGTTTTTTCGGTAGAGCTCGAACAGACCGATGTCGGTCGTCTTTTTCAACATGCGTTCCTCCTCCTTGTTCCGGCACGTCGTGGGTTGTCTGCACGCCGGTTTCCGGAAGAAACGCACGAGGAGTGGAATTTATTCCGTTGGAATTCGAGTCGGTTGCGAATTATGCGCTATGCCCGGCAGGGCGGGCTCGTCCGGCGCGAATGCGCGAGCTGCTGCCGCGTCCTGCGGTCCAGCTCGTAACCGGAGCGAAGCGCCTTTTCTATCGCCTTGGCAAGGCCGTCGAACCGCGCTTCGGCCATCCCGCGTGCCAACAGGACGAAATCCTGTTCGCCGATTTCCCACCAGCGCACGCGAAGCGAGGGATCGAATTTCGTCGTGTCCGGCACGGCATCGGAATCGAACACGTAGAGGCTGACACGGCAGCCCCGCGTGCCCTCATATCCCGCGCGCAGCACCGCGCGTCCTTCGTGGCGCACCGTTTCGGAACCGACAAAGGTCAGGCGGGCGGAGCGCAGGTCGAGCGGCAGGAGATTGGCCGGGCCAAACACCGGTGCAATCGGCGCGGCCCGGCTGCCGTGGGAGAACGTCCAGTCGGCATGCTGCGCCTGTAGAAACCGGGCCCAGCGCGCGCCACTGTCTTCGCGGAAGGTGGACAGATGCAACACGGCGCCGCCAACCAGAAAGGCCACGACCGCGGCCGCGGCGTACATGATCCGGCGGAAGGACGGCCCGCCGCCGGAGAGCTTGATTTCCCTATCTGGAACCGCGCTTGCAACAGCCGCCTTGAGTTCACGAAGCGTTGCGATCTGGGCCGCCACGGAAGGATTGCCGGCGGCAATGCGCGCAACCCGGGCCGCCTGTGCCGGATCGAGCTCGCCGTCGACATAGGCATTCAGCGTTTCTGGACGGATTTCGGACTGGTCCTTCATCTATCTGCCCGTTGCTCTGCGCTTGCGCAGCGGAAAAACACGGATGTTCGTGCGCGTATGCGTCTCTTCAACGCGCTTATACAGTGCCGAACGCGCCCTTGAAATGCGGCTCATTACCGTACCCATTGGTATATCGAAAAGCTCAGCAGCCTCCGCGTAAGTCAGTCCGGCGACGTCGATGGCCGCCAGTATTTCGCGATGATTTCCGGGAAGTTCGGAAAAGGCGAGCCGTACTGTGACGGCGTTGACCTCCTGCGTTTCCGACCAGTGGGTCGAACCGAGTTCGCCGTCGATTGCCGAGGTATCCACGTGGGTATCGCGCGGCGGAGCGCGCCGTGTCTGATCGGTGAGGGTATTGCGCAGAATCTTGAACAGCCAGGCGCGGTAGGCGGCCTCATCCCGCGGCACGCGCCGGGCGGCAAGCGCTTTCACCGCGGTATCGTGGACCAGGTCCTCCGAGCGGACCGGATCGTTGGTCAGGCTGTAGGCATAGCCGTAAAGGCGCTTCAGATACGCTTCGAGGCGATGACGCCGCGCGGCTCGAAACATCCCGATGGTCCTCGCATCCCCCGTATTCGCGCCTGGGACGCAGCAACACACGCGGCCCGCGCGGCATCATATGTCCGCACGCGCATTGCTGTCGAGCGAAGCGAGGAGTTCACGCAAGTCCGGGCTCTTACAGCTTGCGCAACACGACTCCGGCGCACAGCAACGCATAGGCGACAAGCAGGACCTCGAACATGCTCTTGTTCACGATCGGTGAAAGCACGGGCACGTTGATCCCGAAATACTTCGCCGCCACGACCAGCGCGACCAGAATGATGGAAATCAGGAAGATCGGAAAGGAAGGGGCAGAAAGGTTCATGGGAGTCCTCCACTCCATTGGCCGGATACTGCCGGTCGGTTTGACCTGTGGATCAGGAAATCCACGTGACTTCGGCATACGTTCGAACGCTGACAGATACAAGATTCGTGTCAATCCCGTGACACGTGCCAACTTGCGCACAGCGCTTGTTCCGCTGGAACGCCGGTTCCGGATTTCGTACGCTTTGCTATCGCCGAACCGAAGAGGGGAACACTCGTGCATAGAGTTCTGAGCCTCGTCTGCGCCTGCGCCACGCTGACATCCATCGTGAGCTTTTCCGAACCCGCATTTGCCCAGGGTCCGCCGCCGACGCGCCATCACACGGTCACCCAGTCGAGCGGCGAGCTGACACTGTTGCCGGCGACGGTTGCACCGCCCGCATCGAGCAACGTGACAATAACGGTTGAAGGGGCGAGACGCGTCATTCGCGCCAACGGGATTCCGGACCATGATACGGGCCCGTTTCCCAACAGCGGCAATCCGAACCGGATTGCACCTCAGAACTACCGGTTCGATGTGCCCGCACAGCCGAAACCGGCAAACCGGACCACACCGCTCGGCTTGCACAATTTCGGGATTGCCGTTGACGGGGTGCCGTTCGATCCGGGTGCTGCTGAGTGGTACGAGGGCCGGCGTGGCAGCAAATGGCAGTATGCCGCGCTTTCAGGCGCCGTCCGTCTCGGCCTCGATGCCAACTTCGCCCATGTCCAGCCGACCGGCGCGTACCATTATCACGGCCTGCCCACGCTTCTTCTGGAAAAACTCAAGGTGAGCGATGCGGCCCACTCGCCGCTGATCGGCTGGGCGGCCGACGGCTTTCCGATCTATACGCGTTACGGTTACGCCGCGGCGAAGGATGCCAAATCGGGGATCAAGGATTTGCGGTCGAGTTATCGCGTCAAAAGCGGAGACCGTCCATCCGGCAGCAGCGATCCTGGCGGGCGCTATGACGGGACCTTTCTTGCCGACTATGAGTATGTGTCCGGTCTCGGGGATCTGGACGAATGCAACGGACGCCAGACGGTCACGCCCGAGTTCCCGGAGGGAACCTACGCGTATTTTCTCACTGCCAACTGGCCGGTGATTCCGCGCTGCTTCAGGGGCACCCCGTCCCGCTCGTTCACCGAAGAACGCGGACCACAGGGCCGACGGCATCCGCACCGCCATCCGCATGGCGGCAGACGACCGCCGCCGCGCTGACGTACGATCGGCTCAAACGACAGATCGTCTTGGCGAAATCACTCGTTTTGAGGAAATCATCTTGAGGGAATCATAAAGAGGGGATTTGGGTCTCGTATCGTCTTTTGATCTTGGCATGCCCGGCAACGACCTACTCTCCCACACCGTAAGATGCAGTACCATCGGCGCTGGAGCCTTTCACGGCCGAGTTCGGAATGGGATCGGGTGGGGGCGCTCCGCTATAATCACCAGGCAAGCGAAGATCAAAAGCGATTATCTGGTCGTATGTTCATTTTCATTTGTTCATTTTCATCCTGTTCATTCGGATTGTGGCGCCTCGCCACAAAGAATGAGCATTGATTAATGAGAGCAAGCAAGCCAATCGAGCGATTAGTACCGGTAAGCTCCACGCATTGCTGCGCTTCCACACCCGGCCTATCAACGTGGTCGTCTTCCACGGCTCTCAAGGGAGAACTGGTTTCGAGGGGGGCTTCCCGCTTAGATGCTTTCAGCGGTTATCCCGTCCGCACGTAGCTACCCTGCTGTGCCGCTGGCGCGACAACAGGTCCACCAGAGGTGCGTCCATCCCGGTCCTCTCGTACTAGGGACAGCTCGGTCCTTGGGGGCGGCCGGATATGGCGTATTGGAGCTTCACGCGCGCGATCATCGAGGGAGAGCCCGTTCATCTGTATGGAAACGGCGAAGCACTCA
>JANQLP010000156.1 GCA_028280515.1 Hyphomicrobiales bacterium | reverse complement strand
GACCGTTTCGGCGACGCATCGCACACGCCAATCGAGAAACAGAATTGACTCGGATTTAGCCGAATAGGCTCTAGATCGCTCTGACCGATACCGCCCCCTTGCATCGCACCCGCAAACTGCCGATAACGAACTCAAGCATTTCGCCGTGTCCGGCCCGTTCCGCGGCCAGGCTTTCATGAGGGTTTTCCATGGCATTTGTTTTCGATCCGCCGGCGCGGCCGACGCTGCCCGTCAGGGGCACGCCCGATCTTTTTCCGGTACACCGCGTCTATTGCGTCGGGCGGAACTACGCCGAACACGCCATCGAAATGGGCCATGATCCCGACAAGGAGCCCCCGTTCTTTTTCCAGAAGAACCCGGACAACCTCCTGGTCGGAAAGGACTTCCCCTACCCGCCGGCCTCGGAGGATGTGCATTTCGAACTGGAGATGGTCGCAGCCCTGAAGGAGGGTGGCACGAACATTGCGGTCGACGATGCGCTGAACTACGTGTTCGGCTACGCGGTCGCTCTCGACATGACGCGGCGTGACCTGCAAGGCGTTGCCAAGGACCTCCGCCGCCCGTGGGAAGTCGGGAAGGCTTTCGAGCATTCCGCGCCCTGCAGCGAAGTCGTCCCGGCCTCGGACATCGGCCATCCCGCTGCCGGCGCGATCTGGCTGGAAATCAACGGCGAACGCCGCCAAGAAGGCGATCTCAACCAGATGATCTGGAAGATCCCGGAGATGATCTCGTATCTTTCCGGCCTCTTCACCCTCGTGCCCGGAGATATCATCCTGACAGGGACCCCATCCGGGGTCGGTCCCGTCAAAAAAGGCGATCATCTTCATGGCGAGGTCGAGCAGGTCGGGACTCTTGACCTCAAAGTCGTTTGAGCTTCGCGCCTGGCGGACAGGACCGAACACGAAACTGCACGTAGAGGAAATGTGTCATGGCACGCGTTGTAATCGTTGGCGCAAACAAGGGAATCGGGCTTGAGCTCGCCCGCCAGCTCAAGGAGCGGGACGACGAGGTCATTGCCGCCGTTCGCCAGTCGTCGGATGATCTCTCGGCCCTGGGGGTCGAAACTGTCGAAGGTGTCGATGTCACGAACGATGCCGCCGTGTCACGGCTGGCGGATGCTCTCGACGGCCGTCGGATCGACGTTCTGATTCACAATGCAGGCATCCTTACCGGACGAGGCGAGACCCTCGACAATCTGGACTGGGGCCCGATCCGCGACCAGTTCGAGATCAACACCGTCGGCCCGCTGCGGGTGATCAAGGCACTGCGCAAGAACCTTGGACAAGGCTCAAAGGTCGCCATCGTTTCCAGCAGGGTGGGCTCGATTGCCGACAACACGACCGGCGGAAACTACGGCTACCGCATGTCGAAGACGGCGGTGAACATGGCGGGTGCCTGTCTGGCGCATGAGCTCAAGGACGACGGCGTGACCGTCGTCCTGCTGCATCCCGGATATGTCCGGACGTATCTCACCGGGTACAACGGCGAACTCGATCCTGATGAATCCGCGCGCGGCCTCATCGCGCGAATCGACGACATTTCGCCCGACCGGTCCGGCAGCTTCTGGCACGTCAACGGCAGTGAAATCCCCTGGTAGAACAGCACGAAAACACAAAGAAAGAACAACAAGATGAGCGACATCATTCTGCATCACTATCCCCAGTCACCCGTGGCCGAGAAGGTGCGCGTTGCGCTCGGCGTGAAGAAACTCTCGTGGCGCTCGGTGCAAATCCCGCGTGTACCGCCGAAACCCGACCTGATGCCCCTTACCGGCGGATACCGGCGCACGCCGGTCATGCAGATCGGCGCGGATGTCTATTGCGACAGCCAGTGCATCTTGCGCGAAATCGACCGCCGGCACCCGGAGCCGACATTCTATCCGGGCGGCGGGCAAGGCATGCCGTGGGTCTTGAGCCGGTGGAGCGACGCGATCCTGTTCGACCAGATCGTGCGTATCGTCCTCGGGTTTTCCGCCGAAGAAATGCCCGCCGACCTGCTTGAGGACCGCGCGCGGCTCTATTTCGGCCCCGACTGGAACATGGAGACCGTCAAGGCGAGCCTGCCGCATACACTGGCACAGATCCGCGCCCAGTTCGGCTGGGTCAATGAGCGTCTGTCCCATGGCCGCGATTTCATCCTCGTCGAGCCGGGCCTGCCCGATGTGCTGGTCTACTATCTGGTGTGGTTCTTGCGCGGCCGCTGGGAGGGCAGCGGCGACTTCATGTCGGAGTTTCCCGCGCTGGAGGCCTGGGAGGAGCGTATGAAGGCCATCGGCCATGGCGATCCGAGCGAAATGGACGCCGGGGAAGCGCTCGATATCGCGCGGGATGCAGAGCCCCGGACGCCGCAGGCCGGCGACCCGCGCGACCCGCAGAAAATCGAGCCCGGCATGAACGTCAGCGTCGTCCCCGAGGGCGACGGCGGCGACCCGGAAGTCACCGGAATCGCGCATTCCGTGTCTCGCGAGACCATTGCAATCCTGCGTAGCAACGAGCGAATCGGGCAGATTTGTGTGCATTTTCCGCGCGTCGGGTACAGGGTGGCCAAGTTATAGATCCCATAAGCTCCTGCGAATAATGACATTTTTGCCACTCTGCAGGATTAACGATTGCCATCGAATCGCCTCACAATTGCTTGATTGATAAAGCGGTGTGAGACTAGTGTACCGCTGAGGTTTTCTGGACAGGGTTGCACGCGTGGCATTACGCACTGAAACAGGCTCTCTGCAATCTTACGAGATCGTAGAGGCAGCGGGGACGAACGTCGCCGTTCCGGACGCAAGTCTGCTGTTCACGGGCGAGTATTCGCGCGCGGGCAGCGACCTGATTCTGACCGGATCGGACGGCGCGAAGCTCGTTGTCACCGGCTATTTCAACACCGATACGCCGCCCTCCCTCGTCTCTCCCGAAGGTGCCATGCTCACCGGCGACGTCGTGACGTCGCTCGCCGGGCCGCAATTCCCCGGCCAGTACGCGCAGGCCGGCGGCGGCACGGGTCAGGCCGCGGAGTCCATCGGCAAGGTCCAGACGCTGGAAGGCGGCGCGACCGTCATACGCGCCAATGGCGTCAGCGAAACCCTGAAAGTCGGCGATCCGGTGTTCCAGGGCGACGTGGTCATGACCGGCCCGGGCGGCAAACTCGGCATCTCGTTCCTCGACGGCACGCTGTTCTCGCTCTCCAACAACGCGCGCATGGTGCTGAACAAGCTGGTGTATGAGCCGAACGGTTCGGACAACTCCATGCTGTTCAACCTGGTGGAAGGCACGTTCGTCTTCGCCGCCGGCAAGATCGCACCCACGGGCGACATGAAGGTGCAGACGCCGGTCGCGACCATGGGCATCCGCGGCACGACGCCGACCGTCGACATCAATGCCAGTCTCGGCACCGTCAACTTCTCGATCGTCCCCGATCCGAACGACCAGGCTATCGGCATGTACAAGCTCTTCAGCCTGGTGACCGGCCTGGAGATCGGGACCGTCCAATCGATCGGGACGATATGGAGAATCGTCAGTGCGACCGGTGAAGTCGTCCAGATCGACAAGACCCAGGATGACCTGCTGAAGGACGCCGAGGCCATCGGCCAGATCAATTCGGTCTACAGCAGCTGGTCGTCGACGCAGCAGCAGGATCCGGAAGGCCCGCAGGCCGGTCCGAACAACAATTCAGGCTCGGGGGGCATCAATTCGGACCCGCCGAACCCGGGCAATATTGACGGCAACGGCGGCGAAACCGACGGCGGCGAGAATCAGGAAAACCAGAACGAAAACGACGGCGATCCCAACGACCAGTCGGGCCTTCCGCCCACGGAAACCGACGAAGACGATGTCGTCGACACGCCGACGGACGTCGCTGGCGACACCGGGCCCAACGTTATCAACGGCGACGAAAACCCCAATGTGCTGAACGGCACGCCGAACAACGACATCATCAACGGGTTCGAAGATGAAGATACGATTTTCGGCAGCCCCGGCGAAGACCAGATCGACGGCGGTGAAGATGACGATACCGTTGACTATTCGGCGACCAGCCAGGGAATCGTCATCAACCTGGTCGACGGCACGGTCAACGGCGAGGAGATCGGGTTCGACACCATTGCGAGCATCGAACGGTTCGTCGCCGGTTCCGGGAACGACACGCTGATCTTCGACGAGGACACCGGCTTCTTCTTCGACGGCCGAGGCGGCGTCGACACGATCCGCTTTGTCGGCGGCGTGGATATTCATACGGATTTTACGGACATCGAAGCCGAGAACATCGAGATTCTCGACCTCAACAAGACTGACGACAACACGCTTACTCTGGCAGCAGACGACGTTTCGGAAGCCAACGAAGAGGGCATCCTGCAAATCCGCGGCGGCGGGGGCGACGTCGTTAATCTGACAAATGATTTCTTCCAGGATGGCGGGTTTACCGTAAGCGAGGCCGTCAATGCTCCGGCGCTGGACAGCGATCAAGTGTCGGACGTTGCAATCTTCCGCGACAACTTTCCACATGGATTCTGGAAACTGTCCGAACAGACGTTCACCGACGAGGACGGTACCGAATTCGACGTCTACGAGTTTTTCCTGCCGGGTTCCAGTGAACCTGTCGCCACGGCGCGGATCGAGCAGGGGATCGAGGTCAACACTCCGGGCTCGGTAGCGATCAGCGAACAGGTTGGCGACGAAGTATTTTTACAAGGTGCGTTTCTCGAACTCGGTATTTCCAAGTCTGGCACATTGGGATCGGACCAGGATGCACCGGACGGATTTCATCCAACCGGCGGGCGTGATGAGCTCGGTCTGGTTTTTGATCAGGACGGATTCGACAGGGCGAACGACCCGGATAGCGGCGATGTTTCGCTGCCCGGCGTACCCGAGGACTCATTCTCGATTGGTTTTAGCAACGGTGAAGTGAACCAAGTCTTCACCAATGCAGAACGAAATGGCGCAACCGATATCAACACGACAACGACCAATACGTCGAGCGGTGCGCGGCTCAGCGCTTTGACAACGGGCCTTGTTGGAGGCGTGTTGGCATTTTCGCAGGAAGTTTCTTTCAACGCGTTCGATACGTATTTCACGACGACCATCACGCTCACGAATACCGGGGACGCGACATTACAGAATGTCCGTTTCATGCGGAGTCTTGATCCCGATCAAGACGTCGATTTTGGGGAGAATTTTCCGACCGAGAATGACGTCTTTAGCAACCCAACAGACCAAGGCGGCGCCGCCGCAGTGCAGGCTCTTGGCAGAGCGTCTGATGTTTCGGTCAATCTGGTCTCAACCGATCCGGATGCCCGTGGTTCGGTTTTCGGGTTTGCGAATAGAGACCCATACGATGATCAGGCGTTTGACAACCCAAGAGATCCGGATGGCCAATTTGAAGACGACGCAATAGCAATGACCTTTGATATCGGCGATCTTGCACCGGGCGAGACGGTCACCAAGACCTTTTACACGTCGATGAATCAGAATGACCCGGAAACGGGTGCGCCGATCGGAACGGACGGAAACGACCTGCTGGTCGGCACCGACGATGATGACGTTATTGCCGGAAACGGTGGCAACGATCTGATTTTCGGCAATGGCGGCTCGGACAGGTTTGTCATCAGCTCGCTGGCTGACGGTGTCGACACGATTGTGGATTTCGCCTCGGACGACACTCTTGATCTGACAGGCCTGCTCGACGGCGTTTTCGACCCGGACAACGACGATATCAACGAGTTCGTCCGGGCAACGACCGATGCGAACGGCAACACCACCGTTGCCGTCGACGTGGACGGAGCGGATGGCCCGGCGGATTTCGCCGATGTCGCGATCCTGCAAGGCGTCGCCGCCGGCGTAGCGGTCGCCGTGAACATCGGCGACGAATCCGAAGCGGTGACCAGCGCGGCCGTCGCCGTTTGAACAGGCTGATCCCGATTTCTCACACCCCTTTTCCTGACCTGCACACAGCCATTTTCGCTTGCCCAAGACACAAGCAATCCGGCATGTCTTTCGCATGTTGAAACGCATCGGCAGCACGCTGAAAAGGTCTGCCCAGCGCTTTGGCTGGGGCCGTGTGTTCGGGCTCGCCCTGCTCGTTGCGCTGCTGGGCTTGCGCGTGTGGGACCCGCCGGCGCTGCAGATCCTGCGGCTCAAGACATTCGACCTCTACCAGATCGCCAAGCCGCGCGAACCGCAGGCCCGGCCTGTCATCATTGTCGATATCGACGAGGCGAGCCTCAGCAAGCTCGGTCAGTGGCCGTGGCCGCGCACGGTGACGGCCAAGCTGATCGAAATCATCGCCCGCGACGGGGCGGCGGCAATCGGCCTCGACATCGTTTTCGCCGAGCCGGACCGGACCTCGCCCGGTCTGCTGGCCAAGTCCATGCCCCAATTGAGCGCCGAGGCACGGGCCGAACTCGAGGCCGCGCCCAACCACGACGCGATCCTCGCCGACATGATCAAGCGCACGCGCACCGTGGTGGGACAGTCCGCCTACAATCCGCGGGCCAATGATACGCGCGAGGCACTCGCTCCGAAGGCGTCGTTCGCCACGCTTGGCGAAGATCCGACGCCGTATCTGATCGCCTATCCCGGCCTCCTCACGAATATACCCGTTCTGGAGGAAGCCGCCATCGGCCGCGGCATGTTTACCGTCCTGCCGGACCCGGACGGGCTCGTGCGCCGGGTGCCGGTGGTCATGAAGGCGGCCGGCGAGAAAATCCCGTCGCTCAACGCGGACATGCTGCGCGTGGCGACCGGCCAGACAACCTATGTGATCAAGACTGGCGAGGCCGGTGTCCAGTCCGTCATTCTGGCCGGCGTGGAAATCCCGACCGATGCCAACGCGCAGTTGTGGATTTACTTCTCGCCTCACGACCCGGCGAGATTCGTCTCTGCCGCCGACGTGCTGAGCGGCAAGGTTCCTCCCGAGACGTTCAAGGGCAAGCTGGTGCTGATCGGCACATCGGCGACCGGACTGTTCGACGTCAAGGCGACACCGGTCGAGCCCGTGATGCCGGGCGTCGAACTGCACGCCCAGGCTCTGGAGAACATCCTGGCCCGTACCTCACTTGAACGGCCGAGCTATGCGGTCGGTGCCGAGATCTGCCTTGCCATCCTCGTCGGTCTTATATTCATTGTGCTGGTGCCGATCCTCGGCGCCATTCCGGTCGCCGCGCTCGGCAGCGCGATTGCCGCCGCCATGCTCGGGCTTGCCTGGTACTTCTTCACGCAGCAGCGCATCCTGATCGACGTCGCCTACCCGTTGATCAGCGGCCTGGCGGTGTTCCTCACCATGGTGTTCGTGAACTATGTGCGCGAGGAGGCGCAGCGCCAGCAGATCCGCAGCGCCTTCAGCCAGTACATCTCACCGGACCTCGTAGAGCAGCTGGCGCGCGAACCGGACCGTCTCGTCCTCGGTGGCGAGACGCGGACGCTCACCATCCTGTTCTCCGATGTGCGCGGCTTCACCAGCATTTCCGAAAGTTACAAGGACAATCCGCAGGAACTGACCAGCCTGCTCAACCGGTTGCTGACGCCCCTTTCGCACGCGGTGCTGCAGCATGGCGGCACCATCGACAAGTATATGGGCGACGCCATCATGGCGTTCTGGAACGCGCCGCTCAACGATACGAGCCATGCCACCGGCGGATGCGCGGCAGCGCTCACCATGATGGAGAACCTCGATCAGGTGAACCGGGAACGGGCTCAGGAGGCAAAAGAGGCCGGCACCGATTACGAACCGCTGCGTATCGGCATCGGGCTGAACACCGGAGACTGCGTCGTCGGCAATATGGGCTCCGACATGCGCTTCGACTATTCCGTCCTCGGCGATGCGGTGAACCTCGCCTCGCGGCTCGAAGGCCAGTCGGAAACATTCGGCGTACCCATTATTCTCGGCTCGGCAACGGCGGAGCTTGTGAAAGATAAATTCGCCGTGCTCGAACTTGACGCGCTGCGGGTCAAGGGCAAGTCGGAACCGGAGATCGTCTACACGCTGATCGGACTGAAGGCAGAAGTGCAGGCGGAAAGCTTCAACGCCATTGAAGCGGGAATGGATGAGATGCTGACCGCCTATCGGGCGCGGAAATGGGCCGTTGCGTCCAAGGCGCTGTCGGGGCTTCGCAAGCTCGATATCGATGCGCTCGGCCTCGACCTGACGGCACTGTTCGACCTGTACGCCGCGCGCATCGCCGAGTTCCGCCGCAATCCGCCGCCGAGGAACTGGGACGGTGTCTTCACCATGCAGACGAAGTAGGTATTAAGGGGGCAGTTTACTTGATTCAGCACGCATTGTGATCGATTCCACCAATCGGATGGAATTAAGTAAACTGTCCCCTTAATACTAAGAGCCGACCGCGGCGCCGTCGCTGCGGGGATCGGATGCGCCTTCGATGGACCCGTCGGCATGGCGCACCAGCGCCCCGGCATGTCCCATGACTTCATCGTAAGGACCGACGACCTCGACGTCATGGCCGGCCGCGCGCAGGGCGTCGATCACGCGCGCGTCGAGACGGTTTTCGATCCGGAGATTGGTGTTTTCCGCGCCCCATGTGCGGCCGAGCAGCCAGCGCGGCGCGGCGATTGCCCGGGCAAGGTCCTGCCCGTAGAGCGCGTAGCGGGTGTAGATCATCGACTGGGTCTGCGGTTGCCCCTCGCCGCCCATGGTGCCGAAGGGCATCACCCGTCCGTCGCCGAAGAGCGCGAGCGGCGGCTGGATCGTGTGGAACGGCCGGCGGCCGGGCCTGAGCGCATTGACCGCACTTTCATCGAGGCTGAAGCTGGTGCCGCGGTTCTGCCACAGCACGCCGGATGTCGGCAGAACGAGACCCGACCCGAATTCCCAATAGAGGCTCTGGATGAAGCTGACCGCATTGCCGTCCTTGTCGATCGCACCGAGCCAGACGGTGTCGCCGGGTTTCGCCGGCTGCGGCCAGGGAAGGGCTTTCGACCTGTCGATGGCGGCGGCGCGTTCATCGAGTACGGCGTCTTCGAGAAAGCCTGCCGGATCGACGCTCATGTAGGCGGGATCGGACACGTGCGCGTCGCGCACCAGGAACGCCTGTTTGGCGCTTTCGATCAGCCCGTGCACATAGTCGAAGGTTTCCGCCGACGTGACCCCCAGCCGTTCGAAGATACCGAGAATCATCAGCGAGGCGAGACCCTGTGTGGGCGGCGGCATGTTGTAGACGCGGGCATGTTCGAGCTGAACCGACAAGGGCTCCACCCGCAGTGCCCGATAGGCTTCAAGGTCGTTGAGCCGCAGCGGGCTCCCTGCCGCTTTGAGTTCCGTTGCCATGGAGCGGGCGAGATCGCCACGGTAGAAATCGTCGAGGCCCGCGGACGCGAGATGTTCGAACGTCGCCGCCAGCCTCGGCAGGCAGAACGCCGCGTCCTGCGCGGGCACCGCCCCATCTGGCAGGAACGTCTCGGCGAACCCGGCCACCGGCTCGAGTTCGGCACGCTTCGCGGTTGCGTTCTCGTGCAGAGTGCCCGAGACCGGCACACCGTTGCGCGCCAGAGCGGCCGGGCCTTCCAAAAGCCGTTGAAGCGGCAATCGCCCGCCCCATGCCGCACTTTCGGCGAGCGCGTCCGCGAGGCCCGCAACCGCGCCTGCGACCGTCAGAGCCGCCAGGGGCCCGCGGCCCGGAATGGCGTCATGGCCGGCGTCGCGGTAGAAGTCCGCGTCGGCGCGCTGCGCCGCGGGACCGGCGGCATCGATGCCGATTGGCGCCGCACCCGCCTTGCTGATGAGCCAGAAGTTGTCTCCGCCCAGCGCATTCATGTGCGGATATGCAACGGCAATGGCCGCCGCCGCGGCCACCATTGCTTCGATGGCATTTCCGCCGTCGCGCAGGATGTCGCAGCCCGCTTCCGCCGCCAGACGGTGCGGCGCAACCACCATTCCGCCATGCGCGCGAACCAGTTCCGTCATCTCAGATTCCCTGCCGACCCAATCGCCGTATAGACCGGTTCACGCGGGCCTGCCAGCGTCCTTCGGGAGATTGTCTTTTTCCGTACCGACGAGCCGTTAAGGCGAAGGGGCGTCAGATATCGTCGAGAGGCCAGATCGGCCGGCGAATATGCTTGTAGTCCAGGGACTTGAAATTGTGCGACGTGATCCCGCCACCTTCGTCGACGACGGCGATTTCAGACGCGATCGGTGCATAGTCGGCGCGGAAGTGCTGCGCCGACTTGACCGCGAGGATCGACCGTTCCGAGGGCTCGATGCCGAACGCCTTGAAGAACTGACGGTCGTAATTCTGCGCCCGGCGTGACCCCAGAACCACATCCAGACCGCCGACACGAAAGACCGCTACCGGACCGATGTCTATGGCCACTCCGGTGGCCATCGGCCCTTCGAGCTTGAACCTGCCCTCGAACAGTCCGGCCACCGTTCCCTGCGCCTTGACGGGCGCACCGAGGGACGGGTCGACCTTGCCGCCAAGGCTGAGCTCAAGCTCAGCGCCCGTTCCCGCGTCCCTGCAGGCCTCGACGCTTTCCGGATCGTAGAGTGCGGAAAAGGCGGCATTCTCGACGCCGCCATCGATCATCGCGCGCAGAAGACCCGTCGAATCGCCATATCCCCCGCCGCCCGGATTGTCGGCAAAATCCGCGATGACGTATGGCGCGCCAGACGTGCCCTTGCTACGGGCATCGGCCAGCGCCTTTTCTGCCGTCACCGTCTTGATCGTCAGAACCTCGCGGGTGCGCCACAGCTCTTCCCGCAGTTTTTCCGCTGCCGGCATCGCGCCCGTATTGTCCGCGTCTGCGACAACGATCACCGTGGGACCGACATAATCGACATCGGCCCAGGGAAAGCCGGCATTGACTGAAGCCGACAGCAGGCCGTGCTCCTCGATGAGCTGGTCGGCAAGCGCCAGGATTTCGCGCATCGGGCCCGGAGCCGTGGTGCGGCCATGGTCCACACCATCCAGCTGGGGACCGCGCAGAACCGTCACCTTCGGATTGATCTTGCCCGCCAGCGTCTGGGCGATCAGGTCGGCGCAAATGGTTGCGGTTTCGTGCTGATCGACATGGGGGTAGGTGCGGTAGCTCACCAGCACGTTGGACAGTTCTCCCGTCTTGTCGGTCACGTTGGCGTGCAGATCGTGCGTGACGCCGATGGGGACGTCGGGTCCGACCTTGTCGCGGATGAGGCCGAGCACCGCGCTCTCGCCATCGTCGTGCTCCTCCGCGACCATTGCGCCGTGCAGTTGCAGCAGAACCGCATTGACGGGTCCGTTCTTGTCGATGGCATCGAGAATGTGCCCCGTGACCGTATCGAAGGCCTCGCGGGTGACACGTCCCGAGGGGGTCGCGTCGCCAGCCGCTCCGAGCACCGGCTCCCAGTCATGGCGCTCGCAGGCGTCGAGAAACCCGGCGATCTCGGTGTTGGTACCGGAAAGCGCCTTGCGCATCTCCTCGCCCACATAGAGGCCGCGTGCCTCATAGGACTCAAGCGTGGTCGGAAGTTTCGAGAACGTGTTCGTCTCGTGCTTGAAGCCCGCAATCAGGACCTTCGGTGTCATATCTGTCTCCCCCTTCGAAGTGTACGGCGCTAGACCGACATGGCCATGCCGTCGCGCCCCGGGTCCGCGCCTCCGTCCCATCCGGCGTCCGTCTTCCGCAGCGCATGTACACCGGCAAAATGATAGCTGAGCGGCGACCGGCGTACGGCATAACCACGACGCTCGAGCTCGGCCTGCGTCGCCCGCGTGATCCGGTTCGAGATGTCGATTGTGTCCGACGTGGTCGAGAAGCGCGGCGCCATCACGGCCTCCTGCGCATTCATGCCGAAGTCGACCGCGTTCAGGATGGCCTGCAGGACCCCCATGGTGATGAAGGTGGCGCCCGGCGCACCGACGACAAAAAACGGTTCATCGCCCCTGAACAGGATGGACGGGCACATGGCCGAGAACCGCGCCTTGCCCGGCGCCAGCGATCCCGTTCGGCCGGGACGTGGATCGAAAACCGCCATCGCGCCGTTGTACATGAACCCGAGACCGTCCGTGACGACGCCGGAGGGCATGCCGAGGGTGTGGGTCAGTGCCACGCAGTTGCCATGCTCGTCGGCCGTGGAAACGTGGGTCGTATCCTTCGATTCCGCACCCCCGGGGTTGTAACGCGGCACATGGGCCTTCTCCCCGGACTTGATGCGCGCGGCGCACTCGCGCGCGTATTCCTTCGACGTGAGGCGGTCCAGCGGCACGTCGACGAAGCGCGGGTCGCCGACATGGACATCCTTGTCGACCGTGGCGATCTTCATCGCCTCCGACACGGTGGCGATATAATCGGGCGAATTGTGGCCCATCGCCTGCAGGTCAAAATTCTCAAGGATATTGAGCATCTCGATGACCATCACGCCGCCGCCCGGCGGACGGTTGGTGGAAATCCGCAAACCGCGATACTCGCCCCATAACGGCTCCATGTCGTCAATCTCGATCGACTCCAGATCTTGCGCCGTGATCAGTCCGCCGTTGGACTCCATATCCGCGATGATCTCGCGCGCGATCGCGCCCGAATAGAAATCATCCACGCCGTCGCGGGCGATACGCCGGTATGTCTCGGCCATATCCGGATTGCGGACAATTTCACCCAGCCCGTGCAGATTGCCGTCCTCCTTAACGTAGACCTTCCGGGCGGCCGCGTTCTCGGTCAGACGCATGGAATGGGGCGCCTTGCCGCCGCCTTCATCGGAGTTCCAGAAATAGTTCACATGCGGGCGCACGATCATGCCGTTTTCCGCATAATGGATCGCAGGCTCGAGCAGGTCGGCCATCTTCATGGTGCCGAAACGTTTCAGCGCGATGTCGAACGCCCGCAGCGTCATCGGCGTGGTGATGGCGCCATAACCGACATCGTTGACGTAATCCTTGAGAATGAACCCGAAACCGTCTTCCGCCTCCTTGACGATCAGGTCTTCCCACATGTCAGGCCGGACGCCCCCGGGCGCGCGCCCCTGAAAATCGAGCAGCAGATGCTCGCCGCTCCCGGGCAGGAACAGGTGCATGCAGCCGAACCCGGCAATACCGCACATCTGCGGATCCACCGCCGTCTGCACCAGGCCGCAGGCGATCGCGGCGTCGACCGCGTTGCCGCCTTTGCCGAGCGCGTCGGCGCCGGCTTCGACGGCCTCGGGCTGCGGCGCGCTGACGATACCGTGGGTCATTTCTTGCCCTTCGCGAGTTTCTTGATTTTCGGCTCCGGCCGCGCGGTCTCCTTGTTGCCGGCAAGCGCCTTCTCCAGGGCAAACGCCACCTCGAGGACGAAAGCGTCGGAACCAATGGGTCCGACGACCTGAATGCCGAACGGCATGCCCAGATGATCGACACCGCAGGGAATACAGCATGACGACGGCAGCGCCATGGTGAGCGCGTAGGTCATGGCGAGCCAGCGCATATAGGTCGGCATCTTCTCGCCGTTGATCTCCTCGACGAACAGTTGCGAATGCGGGAACGGGCTGACCGACGCGGTGGGACAGATCAGAATGTCGGCATCGTCGAAGAAGGCGCGGAACTTGGTATAGAGCTCGGTCTGCACCTTGTGCGCCCAGGCCACGTCCGGCAGCGAGTAGTTCAGGCCGCGCTCGGTGTTGTTGATGACGTTCGGACCGAGCAGATCGCGGCTGTTTTCCAGCTTCTCCTTGTGAGCGGCCACGAACTGGATCGCCCTCAGGATCTCGAACGCCTCGTGTACCTCGCCGAGGTCCGGGTCGCGGTGCTGCACCTCCGCGAAGTTCGAGCCAAACGCCTTCACCTTGCTCTCGAACACCTTGGCGATGTCCTTGTCGATAGGCGCGCATCCCAGGTCAGTGGACACCGCAACCTTGAGCGAGCCGAGATCGACGCCCGACAGGGCATCGGGAATGCGCAGAAGGTCGTCGCTCGAAAAGGGGTCGTCCTTGTCGAGATCGAGCTGCGCCAGCAACAACAGGTGCGCGTCCTCCACCGTGCGCGCCATGGGACCCAGAACCGGCATGGGCAGAAGTGCGACCGGCCGGGTCGTACGCGGCACCATGCCCGGCGAGGGGCGGAACCCGACCACGCCGCAGAACGTCGCTGGTGTGCGCAGGCTGCCGCCGTGATCCGACCCGGTCGCCACGGGGACCATGCCGGTCGCCACGGCAACGCCCGATCCACCCGACGACCCGCCACAGGTCTTGTCGGGATCGAAAGGATTGCCGGTCGCGCCGAACACCTTGTTGGTGGTGTTCGCACCGGCGCCGAACTCCGGCGTGTTGGTCTTGCACAGAATGATGCCGCCCTCCGCGCGGACGTTGGCGACAACCGGATCGTCATAGTCGGGCACATGGTCCTTGTGGAGCAGAGAGCCCCACGTGGTGCGCAAGCCTTTCGTCGCCTGCAAATCCTTGACGCCGACCGGCAGGCCGTGAAGCAGGCCGAGATCATCGCCACGCATGACCGCATCTTCCGCTTCCTTCGCGGTCTCAAGCGCCCCCTCTCCGTCTATCGCGGTAATAGCGTTGAGCGCACCGTCGACTTTCTCGATACGGGCAATACAGCTTTCGGTGAGTTCAACCGGGGACAAGGCCTTGCGCCCGATCAGGCGGCGGGCTTCGACGGCGGAAAGGTCACACGGCTTGGTCATGAGTGGAGGTCCTCCAGATTCGGGCATGGTGGGACGAGTTCAGGCAAGGTCAAAATGTGCTTTTCAAGCGCGGCCGCGGCGCCAAGCACGAATACATCGCCGCGGCGCGGTCCGACGATCTGAACGCCGAAAGGCAGCCCATGCGCATCGGTTCCCATGGGCAGCGCGACGACCGGGTGTCCGGTGAGCGTGAGCGCAGACCGCAACAGCGATGCATCCATGTAGTTCTCCATCTGCCGCCCGCCGACGGTCTTCGGGATGCCGTCCTCGATCCGGAACGCCGATGTCGCGTTCCCCGGTACGATCAACAGATCGATGTCGCGAAAGAACGCCTGGAACCGCCGATAGAGAACCGCCCATCCATGTTCCGCTTCGGCGACCTCCGATGCGCCCATGGCGAGTGCGGCCTCCACATTGGCCACGACGTTCGGCGCGAGGTTGGTTCCGTGCTGGCGGTATCGCTCGCCGTGATTGGCGAGAAAAGTGACCGAACGCAGTGCCCAGAAGATATCCCGCGCACCCGTCATATCGGGCTCGTGCTGCTCGCATTGCGCAAACAGGCCGGAAATCGATTTGACACAGTCGCGAAAGGCCGCGCGGATGTCGTCGTCAACCGGCGCAACACCCAGATCTTCCGATGTGGCCACGCGCAAGGACGACAGGTCGATATCGGCGAGCGACTCGAACCGCGAGGTATCGACCGGGCCGCTCAAGGGGTCCAGAGGGTCGTCGCCGGCCAGTCCGGTCAGCATCAGGGCGATATCCGGCACCGTCCGCGCCATTGGTCCCTGCACGCTGAAATGGGAATAGTTCAGGTTGCGCGTCTCATGGGGCACCAGGCCGGGCGTGGGACGAAAACCGACCACGCCGCACCATGTGGCGGGGTTGCGCAGGGAACCGCCGGTGTCGCTGCCGTGGGCCAGCGGCACCATATCGCAAGCAAGCGCGGCTGCCGCACCGCCGGAGGAGCCGCCGCAGGTCCGCTCCAGATCATGGGGGTTGCGGGTCGCCCCGTGGACGCGGTTCGACGTGTTAGTGCCCGCGCCGAACTCAGGCGTGTTCGTCTTACCGATCACAATGGCGCCGGCGTCGCGCAGCCGTCTGACCAGACCAGCGTCGTGATCGGGGAAATTGTTGGCATAGAGCGGAGACCCGAACGTGGTCGCCATGCCTTCCGTCGCCACGAGGTCTTTTATGGCGACGGGCAGCCCGTGCAGAGACGGCAGGTCATGTCCATCGCGGACCGCGCGTTCCGCGGCGGACGCCTCCGCGCGCGCCCGTTCGTAACAGGTGGCGACAATGGCATTGATCTTTGGGTTCAGCTCTTCGATACGGGCGATGCAGCTTTCCAGAAGCTCGACCGGTGAAATGTCTCCAGTGGCGATGGCGCGGCGCAGCTCGGTGGCTGGCCGGTCGCAGAGATCGCTCATGGCCTGTATCCGTCAGCCTCTCCCATTTCCCAGTAGACGCCGGTGATGAGATCGAGACCGTCTCGCATCAACGGACGCAGGATGTGCTCGTTCGGCGCGTGCTGGGAACATGCCAGATAACTCATCGGAAGCCAGGCGAACGGCATGCCGAGTTCGGCCTGGATGATGCCGGTCACGTTGGATCCGCCGGAACAGGAGACGACGCCGCACGGCCCGCCGCCGACCCGCCCGACCGCCCTCTTGAGCCATTCCGCCCAGGGATGATCCGGATCGGTGCGTCCGGGCTCGAAGTACCCCCGGTTCTCGAACGGCGGGTCTTCGATCTGAACCTCTTCAAATCCGTTTGCGTCCAGATGCTCGCGCAGCGCCGGCAGAATCGTGTCCTGCGGCGTCTCGACCACATGGCGCAGCTGACACCATGCCCGCGCCCTCGGCGGCACGGCATTGACCGGCCTGTCAGGCGTGCCGATCTCCATCGCCAGCACTTCGAAGCTGTTCCAGATGCTCACCTTCTCCGCACGGGAGAGGCCGGGTTCGCCATAGTCGTCATCGATCTGCGGCGCACTTTCGCCCGCATCGCGGTCAACGCCCTTAAGGGCGTCGCGCACAGACTGTGGGATGTTCCTGGGGCGCCACGCGTCGATCTGAATGACGCCGTTCGGCGTGATGATCGAAGAGATGGCGTTCGACAGGATCGCCGAGGGAGAGCGCAGCAGACCGCCCCAGTTGCCCGAGTGATGGCCGCCCTCGCGCAGGTCGACGACCAGATTGAAATTCAGGCATCCGCGGTTGCCGAGCGAGATGTTCGGCCGCGTGATCTCGGCGCGCGGGCCGTCGGAGGAAAAGAACGCATCGGCCTTGAAGGCATCGCGGTTGGCCACGATCACCTCGCGAAAGCCCTTGGACCCGTTCTCCTCACCCTGTTCGATGACGATCTTGGAGTTGAAGCCGAGCTTTCCGCGCGTTTCCAGAACGGACTGAAGCGCCACGAAGTGCGCCAGATGCTGGCCCTTGTTGTCGGCGGTGCCGCGCCCGTAGACCCGGTCGCCGTCGACGGAAAGCGTCCATGGATCACGGTCCTCTTCCCAGCGCCCTTCCATGCCGAGCACCACATCGCCGTGGCCGTAGCACAGGAGCGTGGGCAGGCTCTCATCCTCGATGCGTTCGGCCAGCATGACAGGTCCGCACCCCTCGAACGGATTGTCGAACACCCGCGCCGTGTACCCGAGTCCCTCAAGCGTCGGGGCGATATGGTTCTTCGTGTAGTCGTAGTGCTCGTCAAGCCGGTCGGGGTTCTGGCTCTCGGTCTTGACCGACACCAGGTCCTGCAGGCGGGCGTAGTACCCTTCGCTGCCGTCGTCGTCGTAACAGGCGCGCGATTTCTCTATGGCATCACTGCGGCTCATGTCAGGTCCTCCCCGGGGTCGCGCCCTCGCCCAGGTCCCAGTACAGGCCGGTCATAACCTCCATGCCCGAGCGGAAGCCGGACAGCAGGATGTGTTCGTTGGGCGCGTGCTGGGAGCACGCGCCGTATGAATGCGGGATCCAGATCGTCGGCACACCGATGATCTCGCTGAAGATGTCGTTGCCAATCGAGCCGCCGGTGGCCGGTATCAGCGCCGGTTTCTGACCCGTGGTCTCTTCCACGGATTTGCGCGCCCACATGGCCCACGGGCTTTCGAGATCGAGCTGCGTTGCGGCAAAATCGCCCGCATTGGCGGGCGGCGGCGGCTCGATCTGAACCTTTTCGAAGCCATGGGCATCGAGATGGCGTCTGAGCGCCGGCTGGATGTCGTCCTTGTCCGTGCCGACTACAAACCGCAGCTGGCAATGCGCCCACGCCCGCGGCGGGACTGCGTTGACGGGTTTATCCGGCGTGCCGATCTTCAAGGCCAGCACTTCGAAGGCATTCCATGCAAACACCTTTTCGGGCGGCGTCAGTCCCGGTTGACCCCAGTTCGGATCGATCTCGGGGCCTTCTTCGCCGGGATCGATCTCGACGTCCTTGAGAGCGTCGCGGATGGAGTTGCTGATCGGCGGCGGCAGCCATTCCTTCACCTTGATGGCGCCGTTGGCATCGACGATGGAGGCGATCGCATTGAGCAGGATCGCGCCGGGGCTCGCCAGCAGGCCGCCCCAGTTTCCGGAATGGTGGCCGCCTTCACGCAGGTCCACCACCAGATCGAAATTCTGCGCACCGCGGTTACCGAACGACAGCGTCGGTCTGTCCGGCCTGACCCTCGGACCGTCGGAGCCGATGAACACGTCGCAGGCAAAATCGCCGACATTGTCGGTGACCACTTCGCGCAGTCCCTTCGACCCGTTTTCCTCGCCCATTTCGATCAGGACCTTGGAGTTGAAGCCGAGCTTCCCGCGCTCCTCTATGATCGTGCGCATCGCCGCCATGTTGAGGATGTGCTGGCCCTTGTTGTCGGCCGTGCCGCGCCCGTAAATGCGGTCGCCGTCCCGGGCTAGGACCCACGGCCCCTCACCTTCGGTCCATTGATCGTCGAGACCCTGGATCACGTCGCCATGGCCGTAGCCGAGGACCGTCGGCAGGCCGTCGCCCTCGTGGCGGGACGCCAGCAGGAACGGACCGCAGCCCTCGAACCGATTGGGGTAGACCTTGCATTCGAAGCCCATCGCCTCGAAGGCCGGAATCATCAGATCATCGACATATCGGTTCAGTTCCGGCAGCCCGCCCGGATTCTGGCTCTCGGTCTTGATCGCCACCGCGGCGCGCAACTCGTCCTCAAAAACCCCGTCGTCGACATAACTCAGGCCGCGCGCAATCGCGCCGCTCCTACTTGGCTCCTCACTCATGACCTACTTTCCCTTGCTGGCGCTGGTCCTTTTTCTTGTCGTTTTCCGCACCGTGGCAGCGCGACCGGTCTTGGCCTTTGCGGCCGCGGTCCGCCGCCTCGTCGTGGCCACCTTCCCGGGCTTCACGTCGTCGGCATAAAGGTGGCATTCGACAAATCCGCCCTTGGTTGGAATGATTGGCGGAAACTGTTTGGAGCAGCGGTCCATGACCTTTGCGCACCGGGGGTGAAATGTGCACCCGGACGGCGGGTCGATGGGATTGGGATACGCGGCTCCGAGGTGGGTGTCAGGGACACCGAGACCCGGCTCCGGCGTCAGGACCGAGCCGAGCAGTGCCTCTGTGTAAGGATGTTTGGGTGAGCTGAACAGGGATTCCGTGTCGGCCTGCTCGACGATGCGGCCGAGATACATGACGGCGACCCGGGTTGCCATGTGCTCGACCACCGCGAGATTGTGGCTGATGATGATATAGGTCAGCCCGAACTCCTTGCGCAGGTCCTGCAGCAGGTTGAGGATCTGTGACTGGACGGACACGTCGAGCGCACTCGTCGGTTCGTCGCATATGACGATCTGCGGACGGTTGATCAGCGCGCGGGCGATGGCCACGCGCTGGCGCTGGCCGCCGGAAAGCTGGCTCGGATAATTGTTGTAGACGCGCCGAGGAAGGCCGACGAGTTCCATCATCTCCTCGGCACGGCTTTTCCAGGTGCCCGGGTCCGGATCCCCCTGTACCTTGAGCGGCAGGGTCACGATGTCACCGATGGACTTGCGCGGATTGAGCGACGAATACGGGTCCTGAAAGATGGGCTGAAGCTGACGCGCCACTTCCAGCCGGTCAACCTCGTGCACGGGTTGCCCGTTGACCTTGATCGCACCCGATGTCGGGTCGAGCAGTCCCAGCATCATGCGGGCCAGAGTGGTCTTGCCGCAGCCGGATTCGCCGACAATCCCCAGGACCTCGCCCTGCTGGACCTCCACTGAAACGCCGTTGACCGCATGCAACGGCATCTTGCCGCGCATGAATCCTGCGCTCACCATGAACGTCTTGGTGGCGTCCGCCACCTCGATAACCGGCTTGTTCATGCCGCGCTTGCCTTCTTGATGTTGCGGGCCGTTTCGGCGGGGGAAAGAACGCAGCGATACTCATGGCCGCCCTTGGCCGCGTCGCGGAACGCGATATCGCCGCGCAGGCAGTCGTCCTGCGCGAACTGGCAACGGCTGGCGAAATGGCATCCCTCCATGTATCCGATCAGCGACGGGACAATGCCGGGGATGGCGCCGAGATGGGCGCCGCGCTTGGTCTTTCCCGGAATGGGAATGCAGTTGAGGAGGCCCTGCGTGTAGGGATGCGAGGGGCGATTGAAAACCTCGTCCGCCGATCCTGTCTCGACGAACTCCCCCGCATACATGACCGCGACGCGGTCGGCGACCCGGGCGACAATGCCCAGATCGTGGGTGATCAGGATGAGGCTCATATTGAATTCGCGCTGCAGGTCGGCGAGCAGATGCAGGATCTGCGCCTGGATGGTCACGTCGAGTGCCGTGGTCGGTTCATCCGCGATGATCAGGTCGGGACCGCACATCAGGCTCATGGCGATCATGACGCGCTGGCGCAGGCCGCCTGAAAGCTGATGCGGATACTGCTTCAGCCGGCCCCGCGCACCGGTGATCCCCACCTTCTCGAGCAGAAACACCGCCCGGTCGCGCGCCTCGCTGCGGGAGACGTTGCGGTGGCGGAGCATGGCCTCCTCGAGCTGGTTGCCGATCGTGTAGGCGGGATTGAGCGACGTCATCGGCTCCTGAAAGATCATCGCGATGCGGTCGCCGCGCAGGTCCGACATCTTTCGCTCGTCGAGATTCCGGATGTCCTGACCGTCCAGTTCCAGCTTGTTCGCGGAGCGGATCGCGCTCGACGGCAGCAGGTTCATCAGCGACAGCGCCGTGATGGACTTGCCGCACCCGGATTCGCCGACGATGCACAGCGTCTCGCCGCGATCCACGTGGAAGTCGATACCCTGGACCGCGCGAAGCATGCCCGCGGGGACCTGAATATCGACCGAAAGGCGTTCAACTTCGAGAATACGCTCGACCACCTGTTCTGCTCCTGACGCCGTCTAGTTTCGGTTTTCCGGCGCGGTGACATCGCGAATGCCGTCACCAAGCAGGTTGATCGAAAGAACCAGTGCAAAGATCGCCGCGCCCGGAATGGTGATGAGCCAGGCGTCGAAGAACATCAGGCCCTTGGCCTCGGAGACCATGAGGCCCCAGCTCGGCTCCGGCGGCTGAACACCGAGCCCCAAGAACGAGAGCGCCGCTTCGAGCAAAATCGCATGCGCCATCTCTAGAGTCGCCACCACAATCAGATGGTTGGCAATGTTCGGCATGATCTCGCTGAGAATGATGCGCGTTTTCGAACAGCCGAGCGCCTGTGCCGCCGAGACGAACTCGAGACTTCGTATCTGCTGGGTCGCGCTTCGCATGACCACCGCGAACCGGTCCCATATGAGCAGCCCCAATACCCAGATCACAACAGTGAGCGAACTGCCGATCAGCGACACGACCGCAAGGGCGACCAGGATCACCGGCATGGACAAACGCGTCGTCAGGATGAAATTGACGACCATGTCGACCCGGCCACCGTAATATCCGGCAAGCACGCCGAGCGTCGTTCCGATGACCCCGGAAATGAGCATCGCCGAGAACCCGATCAACAGCGAAATCTGCGCACCGTAGAACAGCCGCGTGAGGTAGTCGCGGCCGAGCGCGTCGGTGCCGAACGGATGGTCCCAGGTCGCCTTGGGACTGTCGGTCCAGATCGGCGGAATGAGCTTGCGGTCAAGAACCTGATCGTAAGGATCGCCCGGCGAGATAACACTTGCAAACACGGCCATCAGCACGATCACGAGCAGGACGAACCCGCCGATCACGATACCGGCATGTCCGAAGATCCGCCGCCGCAGCATCGCGCCGGGCGATGGCTCGAGAATCTCCTGAGCGGTCGGTATGCTCGCGCGTCCAATCGTTGCGTCGGTCATGTCATCTTACCCTTATGCGCGGATCGAGGAATGCGTTCAGCATGTCCGACAGGAACGTCAGCGCGATGTAGAACACGCTGAGCACCAGGACGATCGCCTGCATAACCGGCAGGTCGGCCCGCTGAATCGATTCCCACGCGAGGAACCCAAGCCCGTTGATGGCGAAGATCGTCTCGATCACGATCGATCCGCCGAGCATGAAACCAAATTGGACGGCGGCGAGCGAAACCACCGGAAGGATGGCGTTGCGCAGCGCATGCTTGAACAGCACCGGCATCGGACGCAAGCCCTTCGCGCGCGCCGTCCGGATATAGTCGGAGGCCAAAACCTCCAGCATGCCGGCGCGGGTCAAGCGCATCACGCCCGGTGTGACGTAATAGCCGAGCGCAATCGACGGCATGATGAAGTTGAGCCAGCTGCTGGAACCGGTGATGGGCAGAAGCTGCCAGGTGATCCCGAACCAGAGCATCAGCGTCAGGGCGAACCAGAAGCTCGGCATGGCCTGGCCGACCACTGCGATGGTCAGGGCGAAACGGTCGATCAGGCTGTTGGGCCGGATCGCCGCCAGAACGCCAAGAGGAATGGAAAGCACGAGTGCGAAAGTGATGGCGCAAGCGCCGAGCAGCATGGTCGTCGGCAGCCGTTCGAAAATGACGCCGGCGACGCTCGATTTGAGATAGTGCGACTGCCCGAAATCGCCCTGAAGGGCGCGCCACAGCCAGTCGAGATATTGAACGATGATGGGCCGATCGTAACCGTAGAAGCGCCGGATATTGGCGATGTCCTCATCGGTCGCCGACTCGCCGGCGAGCGCCATGGCCGGGTCGCCGGACAGATAGATCATGGAAAAGGTAATAAGGGAAACTGTCAGCGCAACGAGGATCGCAACCCCGAGCCGTTTCAGCATGTACTGAAGCATCTGATCGCACCCCCGCGTGAGCGGTTGGTGTTACCCGGCCCGGAGGGCCGGGTAACGTGTTTCGTCTACGCGGATGTTACTTCCACTTCGCGGTGTAGAACCGCGGAATTTCATCCGGCGTTGTCTTGAAGTCGAGATCCTTCGACCATGCATAGTATTTTGCGTAGGTGAACATCGGCAGCCAGTAGAGCTCGCCGGAGATCTTCGACAGGGCCTTCTTGTAGGCCGCCTTGCGGACGTCCGGATCGGTCGCCGAATCGCCCTCGGCCAGCCACTTGATCACATCGGGATCCTTGGCCGGATCATCACGGCCGCCGGAGAAGAAGTGACTGGTGATCGCCGAGACATCCGGAATGGAGCTCGAACCCCACGTCATGTGATTGATCGGCGTCTTGCCCTTCCAGACCAGGTCGCGCAGCGCGCGATACTGCATATAGTTGAGCTTGGCCTTGATGCCGACCTTCGCGAGGTCACCGATAACCGCTTCGGTATATTCGCGCTGGCGATAGGCAAAGATGTCGAACTCGAAACCGTCCGCATAGCCGGCTTCCTTGAGCAACGCCTTGGCCTTTTCAGGGTCATAGTCCCACTTCGGCACGTCCTGCGCACAGCCGAACTGATCCGGGTGGCAGGCCGACGGAATGACGACCGATGCCGGGCCGACAAGGTTCTTGGTGATCGCTTCGCGGTTCACCGCATGCGCTACGGCCTGGCGGACGCGCTTGTCCTTGAAGAACTCCTGACCCGAGCGGCCGTGCACGTCGAATGACATGTAGGACACGCGCATCGTCTTTGCGTTCTCGACCGTTACCTTGCCGGTGCCTTCGAGGCGTTCCGCCTGGTCCTTGGGAACGTCCCAGATCCAGTTGAGACCGCCGGTCAGCAGTTCGGCGATCTGCGTGTTCATTTCCTTGATGGTGCGGAACCGGATATTGCCGATCTGCGGCTCACCCTTCGGGCTATCCTTGAAGTAGTTTTCGTTCTTTTGCCAGAGAACGTAGTCGCCGGCCTTCACCTCGACGAACTTGTAGGGACCCGTTCCGACGGGTTTCACCGCGGCGTAGTCCTTCTTGCCGTCTGCCTTGGTCGGCGCATTGTCGTAGTGTCCGGACGGCATGGGGAAAACGACGTTCGAGAGATAGGCAAGCGCCGCGGGGAAGGGCTCTTTCAGATTGATCGCCACCTTGTAGGGGCCGAGCTTCTCTGCGTCCTTCATCCACGCCACATTGGTGTAGCTGAGCACGCCATTGTCTTTGTTCACGACATGGTTGACCGTGTAGACCACGTCGTCGGCATCGAAGTCCGAACCGTCATGGAACTTCACACCTTGGCGCAGGTCGAGCACGATGCGCTTGTTGCCGTCCCACTCCCATTTCGTCGCCAGGAGCGGTTTGAACTCACCCGTATCGATATCGCGGTACAGGATGCCATCCCAACCGAGATGTCCCATAACGACCAGTTCACGGGTGTTGTTGTAGTAAGGATCGACAACAGCCACTTCACGGTCCGTGGCCCAACTCAGTGTGTCATCCGATTTGCCAGCCTGTGCTGGACTTATGGCAAGGCCGATTGCGGTCGCAACCACCCCTGCCATCAAAAACGCACGCCTATAAGACACTAGGTCCTCCCTTAGGATTACGGTTTACAAAAACTCGATGACTGCAACGTAGCCCCCACCGATGCGATCCTGCAATCCCGAAGCCGGGTTCTGCCCAAAATTTAGTACTTTGCCGGCTTTCGGTCTTAGATCAGTTTTCCCCCAATTTGCTCTCTCACGTTATCCGCATACCGTCACGCCGATGCCCGGCGATCACCGGGTCATTCCGCGGAAAGGCCAATATGCGCTGGATTGGTGAGATTGGAACGTCGTCCCTTGTATCACATATTAATATGTGTTGTTATTTACCGATACTCTATCCCCGACGCTTTCAAGCGTCAACTGCGCAGCTCCATGACCCCACTTCCCGGCAAATCGCCCAAACACCGAAAGCCTGACACGCTCTTCGTCGGATCGCTTGCGAAGGGTTTTTCCGTGTTGCAGGCGTTCCGCACAGGCCAGAAGGAGCTCGGCCTCGCCGACCTCGGGCTTTCGGAGATCGCCAAACTGTCCGGGCTCGACAAGAGCGCGGCCCAGCGCTTCACCAATACGCTGCTCGAGCTGGGATATCTGGAAAAGGACCCGCGGACCCGCCGCTACCGTCCGGCGCTGAAACTGACGGAATTCTATTACACCTACCTTGTCAGCAACCGGCTTGCCGAAATCGCGATGCCGCGGCTGATCGAGGCGAGCAACGTCTACGGCACAACCGTCAACCTCTGCGAGCCTTCAGGCACGCGCGTGACCTATACGATCCGCGTGCCGCATCAGAAGGCGTTCTATCGCGCGACGATCCCGGGGCGGTCCATGCCGATGTTCTGCACCGCGCCGGGTCACGCGATCCTTGGGACCCGGGACGAGGACGAAGTCGATCGGATTCTCGCCGCCTCCGAGATCAGGCCGATGACGAACAAAACGATAACCGATCTGCGAAAAATCCGTTCGCTCATCAAGCAGTCACGCAAGGACGGCTATTCGGTCACGGCGGAGCAATCCCTGCCGCATGAGATCAGTACCGCCGCGCCGGTGCTCAACAGCGAGCGGCGCGCCGTCGCAGCCGTTCAGATTCCGGTTTATATGCCGCACTGGACAGTCGACGAGGCTCGCGAAAAGATCGTACCTCTCATTCTGGAAACCGCACGGGCCGTCTCCGGCTCATATTTCGAGGAATACTAGAGCGCCGACGGGGGCGCGTTGCCGGTATGCAAAAAACCGCGGACAGTTCGGTGCGGCCCACGCGCCGCCACGAACCCCTTGCGGCAGCGCTGTGGATGATCCTCTCCTGCGCACTCCTGTCGGGGCTGTCCGGCCTGGTGCGGTATGTGGCTCTCGAAGGCGTACCGCCGCTGCAGATCGTCTTCGTCCGCGTGCTGTTCGCCCTCATCACGCTGTCGCCGTTGCTGCTCATACGCGGTCCGTCGTTCGCCAAGACAAAGCGCCTGAAGATCTACGGATGGCGGGCCGTCGCCGGGACGATCGCCATGACCACCTGGTTTTCGTCCCTCGCCTACATCACCATCGGCGAAGTGACGGCGATCTCGTTCCTTGCCCCCTTGTTTGCAACCGTCGGGGCCGCCCTGTTTCTCAGCGAGGTGGTCCGGATACGCCGCTGGGTCGCGACGCTGATCGGTTTTGCCGGCGCGCTCATCATTCTCCGGCCCGGCATCATTGAGTTTACACTGGGCAGCTGGCTGGCCCTGGCGGCCGCCTTCGGGATGGGGCTGTCCACCCTGTTCCTCAAGTCGCTCACCGACCACGACGATCCCGACAAGGTCGTGTTCATCTCCTCCGCGATCATGACGCCGATCACGCTTGTGCCCGCCCTGTTCGTATGGACGTGGCCGGACCCCTATCTGTGGCTGCTGATGATCGCCATGGGCCCCATCGCCACCCTAGGCCATGTCACGCTGACACGCGCGTTCGCCGCAGCCGACGCGTCGTTCGTCATGAGTTTCGATTTCGCAAGGCTCCCCTTCGCCGTCGCCTTCGGGTTCGCCCTGTTCGGAGAGAGTGTCGATCTGTGGACCTGGGTTGGTGCCGGCATCATCTTCGGCGCGAGCCTGTACATCGCCCACCGAGAGACACAGCTCAAACGTCAACTGGCCCCGGTCAGCGTCGGACCCGTAAATCCCCGCGTCTAGAGCCTTTGTCCTCAGCCGCTACTCGACCGGCAGCTCCAGGACAGAGGGTTCATCATCCCCCACATGGATCATCCAGGTGCCGGGCCGGCCATAGGGAATGCGCACGATATTGTCCTTATCCGCACCCGCCAGCGCCAGCCCGATCCTGTGACCGGGCTCAAAAGCCCACGACGTGGCGAGCATGGCAAATCGCAGCCGATCCGGTTCCCCCGGTGTCATGGGTTGCGCATCGCCCTGCTCGCACGAGCGGAACGGCCAGCTCGCGTGATAATCGTCCGGTGGCGAACTCTCCTTGCGATGGAGCGCACGCAGCAGGCCTTCCGTCACATAGCGGCGCGTGCCGTCCGGCGCGATGTCTTCCAGATAGGCAATGACGGCAGCATCGGCCTGATCGGTTTGAAACTGCAATGAGACAACCGGATGACCGGAAAGACAGACCTGCGCCTCCAACGGTTCGCTCTCGAAGCGCAGGAGGTTCTCGCTACGCGCCCGCCAGGTCGCATAGTAGCTGCGCACGTCGCGCGCCTGAAGCCGTCCGTAGCGGGTGTTCTTGCCGGTGCCAAAACCGAAATCGGGCGTGTGTGTAACCGCGCCGGCATCGGGCCCATCTTCCACCAGGCCCTGCGCATCGGTCAGATTGAGGGCCAGCGTTTGTCCGGACGTGGGCGGCCAGTCAGCGGCATCTTTCCAGCGCTCCTCCGCCATCGTGTAGTAGTGCACCGGCGCTTCATTCGCGAGGCCGGTCTCGTCGCCCCGGACATATTCATCGAAGAAGCGCAGGATGGCCCCGTGCAGCGGAAACTCCGGCTCCTCCCGGGTCCGGAACGGGCTGACCTGAATGCGCGCGCCATGATCCCACGGCCCGAGCAGCAAGTGACGCCGCGTGCCGCCGAGGGTCAGAAAGCGGCTGATGGCGCCGTTCATGTAGCCGCCGTCCATCCAGCCGGAAATAGAGAACACGGCCAGGTCGTCCGACATGTGCTCCATATAGGCGCGGGGACTGAAGCTGCCGCCGGAGAAATCCGGATCGTAGGCCAGGGTTGAATCGCGAAACGGAAACTCGCGGATGAAATCGACGAGGCTCACATTCGCCGCGTGCTCCGCGATCGCCTCCCTCAAGAGACCACGATTCTCGTCGCCATCGACCGGCGCCGGGCCCGCCAGATTGGGATCGGCAAAATAGACGTAGCGGCGCATGGCGTCGCGCTTATCGAGGTCCAGCGCCTGCATCAGGTCATCGTAGGCACCGGCGAGATGGGTCAGCAGCAGACCGCCCGGATAATAGTGATCGAGATAGGTGTCCCAGACGGCGGAAATGGGTGCAATTGCCTTCAGGCCCGGATGGCCGGTCGTTGCCGCGAAATCCGCCGCCGCGCCCACATAGGATATGCCCGTCGCGCCGAGCCTCCCGTCCGACCAGTCCTGCGCGACGACCCAGTCCATGATCGCGCGGAAATCCTCGCGCTCCTGCGGCGAGCGGAAGGAATCGCGCGCACCGAACGAGGCGCCCGTGCCACGCACATCCACGACCACCATGGCGTAGCCGCGGGGTACGAACGTATCGCGGAACTTGGCCGCGTTCGGACATGCTTCGGTTTCCGGCGGGGCGCCCGGTTCGACGGCAAACCGGCGGTAGTAGGGTGTGAGGTGCAGGATGGTTGGAAAGCCGCCTTCCGGCATTTCGCCTTCGGGAATATAGACGTCGATGGCGAGGCGCACGCCATCCGGCATCTCCAGATAGCGCGACTTGGGCGCGGGCACGGTGTGGGTCGGCCCACGCGTATCGAAATAGGTCGCCGGATCGAGCGTCCAGGCCGGCGAGCCCTTCGGATTGTCTGTCATATTGAGATGTGCTCCTGCAAGGACCTAGCGATGCGCCGCGTACTGGGTCGCGCCATACATGTTTTCCCAATGTTCATCGTCGATGGGACCGGGTCTCGGCGATGCGCCGACGCGCTCGATCGCCCTCTGCACCGCCTCACGGGCGCCGATCTGCTCCGACCAGGCCTTCACGTTCGGCACCGCATCGGGGTCCTGCCCGCGCCCGGCGAAGTTGTGCGCCCATGGCCACAAGGCCATGTCGGCGATGGAGTAGTCCCCGGCAATGAACTCGCGTTCGCGAAGCGCGTCATCCATCACCCGGTAAAGCCGATGGCTTTCCCTCTCGTAGCGGTCCATGGCGTAGGGGATCTTCTCGCGCGCGTAACTGTGGAAGTGGTTGTACTGGCCGAACATCGGGCCGACGCCGGCCATCTGGAACATCAGCCATTGCATGACGTCATACCGCGCCGCGCCCTCTTTCGGCAGGAACCGTCCCGTCTTCTCGGCAAGGTAGATCAGGATGGCACCGGATTCGAACACGGCGAGCGGTTTGCTATCCGGTCCGTCACGGTCGACGATCGCGGGGATCCTGTTGTTCGGGCTGATGGCGAGAAAATCCGGCTTGAACTGGTCGCCACGGCCGATGTCGACGTCATGGGTCTGATAGTCGAGCCCCGTCTCCTCCAGCATGATCGCGACCTTGCGCGCGTTCGACGTGTACCAGATGTAGAAATCGATCATGTCTCTTCTCCCGGCCTAGAGCATCATGCGTTCGGATTGACGCGTTTCGTCGCGAAATCCGAACGCATAAAGATGCTCTAACACTTTAAGATATAGAGCAAATTTATCTGATTAGGTTGAAACAGGGTGACTC
>JANQLP010000151.1 GCA_028280515.1 Hyphomicrobiales bacterium | reverse complement strand
GAGTCACCCTGTTTCAACCTAATCAGATAAATTTGCTCTATATCTTAAAGTGTTAGAGCATCTTTATGCGTTCGGATTTCGCGACGAAACGCGTCAATCTGAACGCATGATGCTCTAGGGGCAAGGATTGGTGTAGGTGCGCTGTAGCCTCTCAATCCCCTCGATCACCTCATCGGACAACGCAATGTCGACCGAATCCAGATCGGTTTCCAGTTGTTCGAGCGTCGTCGCCCCGATGATGTTGGACGTGACAAAGGGGCGGGTGTTGACGAACTGCAGCGCCATCTGCGCTGGGTCGAGCCCGTGCTCGCGGGCAAGGCGCACATAGGCGGAGATCGCGGCCTGTCCCTGCGGGCTCTCATAGCGGCCCAGGCGCCCGAAAAGCGTCCGCCGCGCGCCGGGCGGCTCCGCGCCGTCCTCGTATTTGCCTGTCAGATAGCCCTGTGCCAGCGGCGAATAGGCAAGCAGGCCGACCTGTTCACGATGGGCGATCTCCGCCAGGTCAACCTCATAGATCCGGTTGGCCAGATTGTAGGCGTTCTGGATGGACACGATGCGCGGCAGGCCCCGGATTTCGCTTGCGTGGAGGTACTGCATGGTCCCCCAGGCGGTCTCGTTGGATACGCCGATGTGGCGCACCTTGCCCTGATCGACCAGTTCGCCGAGCGCGGCCAGCGTCTCCTCGATGGGAACAGAAGGGCCCTCCAGGTGGACATATTCGTGTCCCTGGAACAGTTGCAGCGGCCGGTCCGGCCAATGCACCTGGTAGAGGTCGATATAGTCCGTCCGCAACCGCCGCAGACTGCCCTCCACCGCCTCGAAAACCTGATCGCGGCTCAGATCGGCCGTCCGTCCCCCGTCGCGGTACCAGGTGTTCTGCGAACGCCCCACCACCTTGGTTGCAAGAATGACCTTGTCACGGGTCTTGCGGCCGGCGAACCAGGTGCCGATGATGTCCTCGGTGCGTCCGTAGGTCTCGCGCCGGGGCGGAATGGCGTAAAGCTCGGCGGTGTCGAAGAAATTGACGCCGCGGTCGACCGCCATGTCCATTTGCGCGTGGCCCTCGGCTTCGGAGTTCTGTTCGCCCCAGGTCATCGTGCCGAGGCAGATGACGCTCACCTGAAGGCCGCTGCGGCCCAATGCGCGGGTTTCCATGTGGGGTCCTGAAAAGCAGTTGAAGACAAGCGAAGAGACCTGCCTTGTAACAGATTTGCGCGGCGGGAACAGCCGGTTGCCCGTGCCTTACTGTGTCTTGGCCGTTCGCGCCGTTATGCGCGTCAGCAGGTCCTCGACCTTGGGTACGATCTGTTCGACGATCTTTCCGATGCCCGCCGCGTTGGGATGCAGCCCGTCGGGCAGATTGAGGTCCCTCTTGCCGGCCACTTCTTTGAGAAAGAACGGATACAGCAGAATGCCGTGCTTCTCGGCAAGCTCGGGGTAGATGCGGTCGAAGGCCTGCGTATAGGTCGCGTCGAGGTTGCGCGGCGCCAGCATGCCCGCCAGAAGCGGCTCCGCACCGCGGCCCTTGATGCGGGTGATGAGCTCATCGAGGTTGGACCGCGTCTGGGCAGGCGGAAGCCCGCGCAAAGCGTCGTTGGCGCCGAGTTCGAGAATCACGCCCTGCGCACCTTCCGGGAACGACCAGTCGAACCGCGCAAGACCGGCAGCCGTGGTGTCGCCGGAAACACTCGAATTGACGACGCGGACATCATGGCCGCGCGCGCGCAATACCTTTTCGAGTTGGGCCGGGAACGCATCCTCCTCCGCAAGCCCGAAACCCGCCGAGAGGCTGTCGCCATAGGTTACCAGCACGACCTGATCCGCGGCGCGAAGCGGCACGTAGGACATGAGGACCAGCGCAAAGAGAAGGATTCCCAGCCGCCGCGCGTATAACAAGGCACGCACACCGGAACGTGACGGCATATCGTCGCTCGCATTCACAGATCGCCTTATGCGGGTCAAATTCATGACGTGACTTCCCTGAGCTTCAATTCGACGGCACGCTCACGCGTTGTTTTGTAACCTGCCGCGCCATTGATTTGCTATGAAACCGGTCTGAGATGGAAGGCTCGCACGTGAATAAGAGAGATAAAAACCCGGTGATCCAGCTTGACGACGTTCATGTCACCCTGCCGAGCCGGGCGGGACAGGTCGATATTCTGAGGGGCGTCAATCTGTCGATTGATCAAGGCGAAGCTGTGGCGATCGTCGGCCCGAGCGGATCGGGCAAGACAACGCTCCTGATGGTGACGGCGGGGCTTGAACGCATCACCGGCGGCCGCATTGACGTCGCCGGACACGATCTTTCGACCATGAGCGAGGACGACCTTGCGCGGTTGCGTGCGGGAACCATCGGCATCGTGTTTCAGTCGTTCCATCTGGTGCCGACCATGACGGCGGTGGAAAACGTCGCCTTGCCTCTGGAGTTCCTGGACGAGGCGGATGCGTTCGATGCCGCCCGGCGCGCGCTCGAGGACGTCAATCTCGGTCACCGCTTCGACCATTTCCCGGCACAACTCTCCGGCGGCGAGCAGCAGCGCGTCGCGCTGGCACGTGCGCTGAGCGCGGGACCGAGCATCATCCTCGCCGACGAACCCACCGGCAACCTGGACAGCAAGACCGGCAAGCAGGTCATGGACATGCTGTTCGCATTGTGCGCCCGCTACAGCACGACGCTGATGCTCATCACCCACGACGAAAAGCTGGCGAAGCGGTGCGAACGCACCCTGCACATGCGCGACGGCCGTGTTCACACGAGCAAGCGCGCCAGGGCCGCGGCGGCCGCATGAGTACCGACGTCCTGACATCGCATGCCGCGTCGAAGCGGCGGTTCTCCCTGCCGCTGGTCCTGAGAATCGCGTTCCGCGACCTGCGCCTCGGCTGGAGCGGATTCGCCATTTTCGTCGCCTGCATCGCGCTCGGCGTCGCGGCAATCGCCGGTATCGGATCGCTGGCAAGCGCACTGGAGAACGGTCTCGCCCGGCAAGGCCAGGCAATCCTCGGCGGCGACGTTTCGCTTTCGCTCGTCCACCGCGAGGCCACGCCCGAGCAACTGGACCTCATGCGCCAGTTCGGAACGGTGTCGGAGGTCGCAACCCTGCGCGCCATGGCGCGCAAGCCGGATGAGGACCGGGCAGCGCTTGTGCGCCTCAAGGCGGTCGACGGGAAGTATCCGCTGTATGGGCGCGCCGAGTTGATGCGTGACGGCGAGGCGCGCACGATGCGCGATCTCGACGCGCCGGAGGTGCTGGCGGCGGAAGCGCTGTTGCTGGAACGTCTCGGCCTCAAGGTCGGCGACACCTTGCGCATCGGCAACGCCGACATGAAAATCGTCGCCCAGTTGACGCGCGAGCCGGATCAGCTCGGGGGCCGGCCGGCCTTCGGTCCGCGGGTTCTCATGTCGACGGACAATCTCGACAGGACCGGTCTCGTCCAACCGGGCAGCCTTGTCCGCTGGCAGTACCGGATCGCGCTGAGCGACGCGGCGGCGGCCGGCGAGCTCGACACGGTCGAGAAGCAGTTCAACGCACGTTATCCCGATGCCGGGTTCACCATTCGGGACCGCACCAACCCCTCGCCCGACGTGAACCGGGTGGCGGACCGCCTCTCCCAGTTTCTGACCCTGGTCGGCATCACCACGCTGATGATCGGCGGCATCGGCGTCGCCAACGCCATCGCCGCGTATCTTGCCCGCAAACGCCCGGTTATCGCCGCGTTCAAGTGTCTCGGCGCCAGCGGCGGGACGATCTTCAGCATCTATCTGGTCGAAATCCTCGTGCTTGCCGGCATCGGTATCGCGGTCGGCCTGGTTCTGGGGTCGCTGATGCCCGCGGCGGTCGCGGCGGCGGGCGCAGGCGCGCTGCCTGTCGATCTGGCGCTCCAGCCGCAACCTTTCGCCCTGCTGCTCGCCACCGGTTACGGCATTCTGACCGCCCTGATGTTCGTGTTCTGGCCGCTTGGTCAGGCGCGCGATCTTTCCGCGGCGCTGCTGCTGAGACAGCAGGTGTCTGACGAGAAGACCCGTCCGCGCAACATCTATATCGCCATGAGCATCGCCTGCGGCCTCGCCTTGTCGGCAATCGCCGTCGCGTCGTCCGAGATGTGGCAGCTGGCCGTGCTGGCGTGCGCCGGGCTGCTTGCGGTGTTCTGCCTGTTTCTCGGCCTTGGCTTCCTCATCGAATATGTCGCGCGCCGGGTCCCGCGCCCACGCAGCGCCACACTTGCGCTCGCGCGGGCGAGCCTCGCCAGCCCCGGCGGCCTGGCGCGCCCCGTTGCCCTGTCGCTCGGTGCAAGCCTGTCGCTCCTCTCTGCAGTGGCACTGGTCAACGCATCGCTGCAGAACGAATTCGAGACGACGATCCCGACGCAGGCGCCGAGCTATTTCGTTCTCGACGTGAACAAGGATCAGATCGGCCCGCTCACGGAGATCGTGCGCAAGCACGAAGCTAAGACGCTGATCAGCGACGCGCCGATGCTGCGCGGGCGGATCGTGCGGCTGAACGGAAAGCGCCCCAGCGAGATCAATCCGACCCCCGGCACCCAGTGGGTGCTGAACGGCGACCGGGGCCTGAGCTATTCGGACGTGCTGCCGGAGGGATCGGAACTCGTGGAGGGCGAGTGGTGGGACAAGGACTATGCCGGACCGCCGCTCGTATCGTTCGAATCCGGGATCGCCAAGGGTCTTGGCCTGAAAACCGGCGACACGGTCACCGTCAACGTGCTGGGCCGGAACGTGACGGCGGAAATCGTCAATCTGCGCAAGGTGGACTGGGATTCGCTTGCCATCAATTTCGTCATGGTGTTCTCGCCCAACACGCTCGCGGCGGCACCGCACAATATTCTTGCGACCCTCACCCTGCCGGAGGAATCCCGTGTTGCCCGCGAGGGCCCGATGATCCAGGAGATTTCCGCAACCTTCCCGAACGTGACGTCGCTGCGCGTCCGCGACGCGGTGAACGCGTTTCGCGAGATCGCGGAGAAGGTGATGGCGGCGATCCATGCCTCCGGCGGGGTCACATTGCTTGCCGGGGCCATCGTCCTTGCCGGCGCGCTGACCACCGCGCAACGGCGCCGGATTCGCGAAGCGGTGATCTTCAAGACCCTCGGCGCGACCCGCAGGCGGATCGTTGCCGCGCACATCCTCGAATATGGCGTTCTGGCGCTGGTGACGGGTGTCGTGGCGGCAGGTCTGGGGACGCTTGGCGCCTATCTGGTGGTGAAAATCGCGATGGACACGACCTTCACGTTTTCGCTGCTGGCCGTACTCGTCGCGATATCCCTTGCAGCCGGGCTGGTTCTGGCGTTTGGCGCTTTTGCCACCTGGCGCGTTCTTGGAGCAAAAACAGCACGTTACCTGCGCGATCGATAGAAAAAACCTATCTTAACGATTGGAAAGGTTCGCAACCATATATCTTGCGCAATGTCACGGAAACTACCATATTATCAGTGAAACTCAGGCGTTGGACCTGATCGAAATTTCAAACAGTTAAGAGGATCCCGAATTATGGCGGAATTCGATAGACAAGGATACGCGCGTTCTACGGGCGTGACCGGAACCGATGCCCATGTCATCGATGAAGGTCTTCGCGCCTATATGCTGCGTGTCTACAACTACATGGCTATGGGCGTCGGCATCACCGGCGTCGTTGCTTATGCCACGTACATGATGTCCGTGGCTCAGACCGCAGGCGGTCTCCAGCTTACAGAGTTCGGGGCGTTCCTATTCAACAGCCCGTTCAAGTGGGTGATCTTCCTTGCCCCGCTCGGCATGGTGTTTTTCCTGTCGGCACGGATCGGCAGCATGAGCGTATCCGGAGCGCAGACGGCGTTCTGGGTGTTTGCGGGTCTTATGGGCCTGTCGCTCGCGTCGATCTTCATGGTCTACACCGGAGGCTCGATCGCCAACGTGTTCTTCATCACGGCGGCGGCGTTCGGCGGCCTCAGCCTGTACGGTTACACGACCAAGAAGGACCTGTCCGGATGGGGATCGTTCCTCATTATGGGCCTGATCGGCGTGATCATCGCCATGGTGGTGAACATCTTCCTGGCGTCTTCGGCGCTGCAGTTCGCCATTTCCGTGATCGGCGTGCTGGTGTTCTCCGGCCTGACGGCCTACGACACCCAGCGCATCAAGGAGATGTACTATGTTGGTGATGACGGCACGGTGGCCGGCCGCAAGGCGATCATGGGCGCACTGAGCCTCTATCTCAACTTCATCAACCTGTTCGTCATGCTGCTGTCGCTGTTTGGAAACCGCGAATAGCGCTGAATCGAACGAAACGGTTCCAGACGGGCCCCGGACGACAATCCGGGGCCCGTTTTCTTTTTGCGTTCGCGCGCGCGTGAGCTAGGCTCCGCCGCCCATAACATCATGCGGGCGGTTCCATGGCCGATCAGATCGTGCATATCAGGGAAAGCGTCGACGCCGACATTCCCCGCGTCACCGAGATCTACGGACGCTCGGTGCGGGAGGAAACGGCGTCATTCGAACTGGAAGAGCCGGACGCCCGGGAGATTGCCCGGCGCCGCCGGGCGCTGCTCGAGGCGGGCTATCCCTACTTCGTGGCGGACATGAACGACCGGGTCGCCGGCTTCGCCTATGCCGGCGCCTTCAGGCCACGCCCGGCCTACAGGCTAACGGTGGAGAGTGCGGTGTATGTCGACCCGGACATCCAACGCGCCGGCGTCGGCAGACTGCTCATGCAGCAGGTGATCACGGCGTGCGAAGCGCTCGGCTTCCGGCAGATGATCGCCATTGTGGGGGGATCGGACCATGTTGCGTCGATCGAGTTTCACAAATCCCTCGGGTTCGACGATGCCGGCACCGTGAAGTCGGTCGGCTACAAGCACGGCAAGTGGCTCGATACGGTGTATCTGCAACGCCCTCTCGGCGCCGGCGATGCGACGCCGCCGGAAAGCGCTGCGGGTTCCTAGGCGTGGCTACGCCTGCACCAGCCGCAGCCGCTTGTCGATCACACGGAGCACGTTCTTCAGATCATGCCCGCGCTTCAGGATTTGTCCGCTGGGCGTGATCACGCAGTACGCGCCCTGACGGCGGGCGAGTTTCGGACGTTTCTCGATGCGGTAAAGGGGATATTCGCTGGCGCGGCGAAAAACGGAAAAGACCGCCTTTTCGCGGAGCATGTCGATGGCGTAGTCGCGCCATTCGCCTTCGGCCACCTTGCGGCCATACATGCCGAGCAACTGGCTGAGCTCCCGGCGGTCGAATGAAATGGGTCCATGATGCGCGCGCGACCTGCTGGACCGTTGCGGCACGGAAGTTCCGGATGCGGCCTCCGCGCGCTGAAAAACTATGGGTTCACTTTCACTCAATGGCGCCTCCCTTGGTCTGTCACAAGCCGTTCACATATGATCGCGCCGCACGCTCAGGATTGCAAGTCACCTGCGGTCGCAACGGCCCCCGGACCCGATTCACGGGCGCGTAACAATATGAAATAATATTCACACTTATGCCCCACTTCAGCCCTTGCGCCGCCCAAAAGTATGATACTATACCTGTTATTGTCTCTCGGCTTGGGTCAGATCGAGACTTCGGAATCTCAGCCCCCCAGCCCCCCCGGGGTCTTCTCTTCGAACCAGGCCACCCGGCAATGATTTGCAGGGCGTGAGAGATAAATGGGCGGGCCGGGCAGTACAGTGTCCCGGCCCGTTTCTTTTTGACTCCCGCGACATTGTTACATAATTCCTGCGCTGATTCGCGGCGTGATGCGGCATATCTTCCGGCAACATGACACATGCGAGATCAGGACATGGCAAAACAGAAAAAGACGCAAGACAAGAGCAGCAAGCCGGCCCCGGCGGGCGAAAAGACGGAAACGCAGTTCGGCTTTCAGGCCGAGGTCGCGCGATTGCTGCAGTTGATGGTGCATTCGGTCTACTCGGAGAAGGAGATCTTTCTGCGGGAGCTGATATCGAACGCGGCGGACGCCTGCGACAAGCTCCGCTATGCGGCGATCACCAAGGCGGAACTCCTGTCAGACGATCCGGATCTGCGGATCACGCTTTCCGTCGATGAGGCCGCCAAAACGCTCAGCATCGCCGACAACGGCATCGGCATGGGCCGGGCGGAACTGATCGACAATCTGGGCACCATCGCGCGCTCGGGCACGCACGCGTTTCTCAAGGCGGCGGAAAAGAAGGGAGGCGACGCGCCCGACGTGATCGGCCAGTTCGGTGTCGGGTTCTATTCCGCGTTCATGGTCGCCGACCAGGTCGAGGTCCTGAGCCGGAAGGCCGGCGCCAAGTCGGCCCACGTCTGGACATCCGACGGGGTAAACGGCTTCAACGTAACCAAGGCTAACAAGGAGCAGGACGACGCCGTACCGCGCGGCACGATCGTCACCCTGCATCTGAAGGACGACGCGCTCGATTACCTCAAGGAAAGCGAACTCGCGCGGATCGTGCGCGCCTATTCGGACCACATCCCGTTCCACATCGATTTTCTTGCAGAAGAGGACGGCAAGGAAGAACGCCACCAACTCAACTCGGCAAGCGCGCTGTGGACACGCCCAAAGGCCGACGTCAGCGCCGACCAGTACAAGGAGTTCTATCACCATGTCGCAGGGCTGTTCGACGAGCCGGCGCTGACCATCCACTACCGCGCGGAGGGACGGCACGAATACACGGTTCTGCTGTTCGTGCCGACGATGACGCCGTTCGACCTTTACGATCCGTCCCGATCGGGGCGTGTGCGCCTCTATGTCCGTCGGGTGTTCATCACCGACGATGCCGACATCCTGCCCGCCTATCTGCGCTTCGTGCGCGGCGTCGTCGACTCCGAGGACGTGCCGCTGAACATCTCGCGCGAGATGCTCCAGAACAATCCGATCGTTGCCGCAATCCGCACCGGCGTGACCAACCGGGTGCTTTCGGAACTGGAAAAGCTGGCGAAGGACGATGCGGACAAGTATGCGGCGTTCTGGGAGACATTCGGCGCCGTCCTCAAGGAAGGCCTCTATGAGGACATGGAGCGGCGCGACGCGCTATTCGAGCTCGCCCGGTTCCGCAGCTCGAAAGGCGAGGGGTGGCGCTCCCTCAAAGCCTATGTCGAGGATCTCAGGGAAAACCAGACCGCCATCTACTATCTGACCGGTGACTCTCCGGACCAGATCGCCGCGAGCCCGCAACTTGAGGGCTTTTCCGCGCGCGGGGTCGAGGTGCTCTATCTGTCCGATCCGGTGGACAATTTCTGGGTGACGACGGCGCTCGGGTTCGACGGCAAGCCGTTCCAGTCAATCACGCAGGGCGACATCGATCTGTCGGCCATTCCATTGGCGGACGCGGAGAATGAGGATGCCGATACATCCGACGCGGCCGCGCCTGAGACGATCAGGCTCGTGGAGAAGCTCAAAAACCTGTTCGCCGACGAACTGACCGATGTGCGCGCGTCGACCCGTCTCGTTGAGAGCGCGGCATGCCTGGTCGCTCCAGCTGAAGGGCCGGACC
>JANQLP010000147.1 GCA_028280515.1 Hyphomicrobiales bacterium | reverse complement strand
GCCACGGGCCTTTACTTGATCCTGTCGCAAAATCGCTCCGTCAGAATGGCTCCGATTTAGCCGAATAGGCTCTAGACGACGTAAGAACCGGGAAATCCGGACGCAGCCCGGTTGTCACGGCCGCCGTCCGGCTTGTGTTTCGAGCGCACGCACACGCGGCCCGGCCGCGGCGATGCCAAGATTTGCCGCCTGCCGATACCACTTGAGCGCAGTGGGCACGTCAGGCGCAACACCGATCACCCCGCGCGCGGAGAGAAACTGGGGATCAAACGTCTGCGCAAGCGCGAACATGGCCTGCCCGCTGCCGCGCAACGCCGCATATTCGAGCACGAGACGCGCGCCCGCGATATCGCCGAGTTTCTTCATTTCCTCGCCGCGCGCGAGAATGCTCTTTTCCTGAGCGCTCGTGAGCGGCGTCGGAGTCTTTTTCTTTGGGGCCAGCCTGTTGGAAGTGGGCGGCTTTTCAGGCGTGAGCCGGGCCGTCTGCGTCGGCTGCGCCTGTCCGCCGGCCGCCTGCTGCGCGGCGGGAGCCGGAGACGTAACAGGCTGGTTCTGCACGCCGGCCGGTTCCTGACTTGTCGCACGGGGAGCTTGCACCGTTGGCGCCGGCGGCGTCACCAGTGGTTGCGGCTCGGCGCGCTGGACGAGAGCCGGGGACGGTTGCGGTGCGGTCGGCTGTTGCGGAGCCGGTGCAGCCAGCGGTGCGACGCGTTGCGGTACCACCGGGGTGGCTCGCAGCTGTGGTGCGGGTGCGGCTTGCCGTTGCGATATGGGCTCATTTGCAACGCGCGCCGTCCTCTGCGGGGCGCCGCGCTGAACGCCGGCAGGCTGTCCCGGCGTCCGGTCGATCGCTTTGGTCAGATCCACCGTTCCGGGTGAACGCGTTGGCTCCCGGCGCTGCTGGACGGGTACGGTTGCCACCTCGGCTGCGATCTGACGGTCGGGGTTCTTCTGCGGAAGGGGTGGCTCCGGGTTGGTCGGACCCGCACCGGAAGCACCCAGGTTCGCAATCCGCGCCTCGTCTTTTCCGGCTTGTACGGGCGCCGACGCGTTCGGCTGGTTCAGGAACAGCCACCAGGCGCCAAGCGCGCCGATGGCAAGAACGGCGGAGACGGCGGCCGTGACCATGGCAATGACAGGCCCCGACCGCGACGGTTCGGGTTCCGCAGCCGGTTGCACCGGCTCAACTCCCGGCAAGTGGGGCATCGGAGGCTGAGTCGCCTCCATCACCATGCGGTGCTGCTCGTCGAGAACGGAGTGTGCCGTATCGATGGTATTGCTCAAATGCTCGAGCATATCCAGCAGTTCGGTGTCTTCGACCGGAGGGGACGGGTCCGGGTCAGGCGCATTTCCCGGTTCGGCTGACTTGGCGTCACGTATCGGGATGACCGAATCATCGGCAGCCGGTTTTTCGGCATCTCCGCCACGCCGGGACTTTTGTTTGGGATCGCGGGCCATGGTTCTACTCACTACACAACAGGGAGATGCCTCGCCCGCCATACATTGGCCGGGCACGACGCACCCCACGCAATCCAGCCGCTCGCCGTGCAGCTGTTTTTTTGACCTCGCGTGGGATGGAGTTTCATCCCTAGCTTTTAAGATTTATTTAAGCTCAACCAGCGGCTGGAGCTTCAATACGAGCGCAAGACCTCGACCACACGACATTGCATTAAAACTATATCACACTTTTTCTGGCATCCGTTTGGCAAAGAATCGACGTACCTGCCATTGCCGCAAATGTTGCATCGCGGTAAAAACCGGCAACGCAGAATCGAAGGCGAGCGGAAGCATCCACAATGGCAAGCGCCAAGACGGTCGACAAAAGGCCTCTGTCCCCCCACTTGCAGATCTACAAGCCGATGCTGACGACACTCATGTCGATCACGCATCGCATAACGGGCGCGGCCCTTTATGTCGGCACGCTGCTCGTCGCCTGGTGGCTTTTTGCCGCCGCGACGGGTCCGGAGTACTTTGATTTCGTCAGCGGTATCGCGAACTCCAAGTTCGGACGGTTCGTGATTTTCCTCTACACGTGGGCACTCCTGCATCACATGCTCGGCGGCATCCGCCATTTCATCTGGGACACGGGACGGGGTTTCGAACTTCCCACCGTGGAACTTCTGGCCCGCGCCACCATCATCGGTTCGCTGACGCTGACGTTCGTTGTCTGGGCCATCGCTTATGCGGTCCGGGGGGCGTTCTGAACATGGCGGACATGCGCACGCCGTTGAACAAGGTTCGCGGGCTCGGCTCCGCGAAAGAGGGCGCGGATCATTTCTGGCGGCAACGCATGACCGCCCTCGCCAACGTACCACTGACCATATTCTTTGTGGTGACGCTGATCAGCCTGTGGGGCAAGGACTATGCGGCGGTGACCTCCTATCTCGGTTCACCGGTCGTCGGCATCGTCATGCTCGCCCTCGTCGTGTCGGCAATGGTGCATATGCGCCTGGGGATGCAGACGATTATCGAGGACTATGTGCATAGCGAAGGCATTAAGGTTCTTTGCCTTATGCTGAATACGTTCTTCGTAATCCTGGTCGGGCTGTCGTGCGTATATGCAATTGTGAAACTCAGCCTCGGAGCGTGATGCAATGGCGCGCAAGGCAAATGGCAACGGGAATGGGGCCGGACCGGCGGTGAACGGCCAGGCCTACCCGCTGAACGATCACACATACGACGTCGTTGTTGTCGGCGCCGGCGGGGCAGGCCTGCGGGCGACGCTCGGCTGCGCCGAAGCCGGCCTCAAGACCGCGTGCATCACCAAGGTGTTTCCGACCCGCAGCCACACGGTCGCGGCGCAAGGCGGCATTGCAGCATCGCTCGGAAACATGGGTCCGGACAACTGGCGCTGGCATATGTACGACACGGTAAAGGGCTCGGACTGGCTCGGCGACCAGGATGCCATCGAGTATCTGTGCCGCCAGGCACCGGAAGCCGTCTACGAGCTTGAACATTACGGCGTGCCGTTTTCGCGCACCGAAGAGGGGACGATTTACCAGCGCCCCTTCGGCGGAATGACCACCGAGTTCGGCGAGGGCCCGCCCGCGCAGCGCACCTGCGCCGCTGCCGACCGCACCGGACACGCCATGCTGCACACGCTCTACGGCCAGTCCCTGCGCTATTCCGCGGAGTTCTTCATCGAGTATTTCGCGATCGACCTCATCATGGATGAGGACGGCGTTTGTCGCGGTGTGGTCGCGCTGAACCTCGAAGACGGCACGCTTCATCGCTTCCGTGCCCACAAGACGATTCTCGCGACCGGCGGATATGGCCGGGCCTATTTCTCCTGCACGTCGGCCCACACCTGTACCGGCGACGGCAACGCCATGGTGCTGCGCGCCGGTCTGCCGCTGCAGGACATGGAGTTTGTGCAGTTTCACCCGACCGGAATCTACGGCGCCGGCGTGCTCATTACGGAGGGCGCGCGCGGCGAGGGCGGCTATCTGACCAATTCGGAAGGCGAGCGCTTCATGGAGCGTTATGCACCGCACGCCAAGGACCTGGCGTCGCGCGATGTCGTTTCCCGTTCCATGACCATCGAGATCCGCGAGGAACGTGGTGTCGGTTCCGGCAATGACCACATCTACCTGCATCTCGACCATCTCGACCCGGATATTCTCGGCGAGCGGCTGCCCGGCATAACGGAGTCGGCCAAGATCTTCGCCGGCGTCGATCTGCGGCGCGAGCCGATCCCCGTCATTCCAACGGTCCACTACAATATGGGTGGCATCGCCACCAACTATTACGGCGAGGTCCTGACCTCGCACAAAGGCAATCCCGATACGGTTGTTCCCGGACTTCTCGCCATCGGCGAGGCGGCGTCGGTGTCCGTGCACGGCGCCAATCGCCTGGGCTCCAACTCGCTTATAGATCTGGTCGTGTTCGGCCGCGCGGCGGGCATCAAATGCGCCGAAACCGTCGAGGCCGGTTCCTCGCACCCTGACCTGCCCTCCGACGCCGGTGATCTCGCCCTGTCGCGTCTCGACCGGTTCCGTCACGCCAAGGGCGGCACGCCGACATCCGAGCTGCGCCTGCGGATGCAGCGCACCATGCAGTCGAACTGCGCCGTTTTCCGCACCGGCGAGGTGCTTGAAGAGGGCAAAAAGCTCATTCAGGACGTGTGGGAGGCGACCGACGATGTCCGCGTGACCGACCGGTCGCTGATATGGAACACCGACCTGATCGAGACGCTCGAATACGACAATCTGATCGTCCAGGCCGCGGTGACCGTGGCCGGCGCCGTCAACCGCAAGGAAAGCCGCGGTGCGCACGCGCGCGAGGACTTTCCCGAGCGCGACGACAAGAAGTGGATGAAGCACACCCTCACCTGGGCCAATGACGAGAAGCGCACCGTGCGCATCGGCTACCGCCCTGTGCACACCTACACGATGACGAACGACGTCGCCTATATCGAACCCAAGGCACGGGTGTATTAGAGGAAACCATGGTCGAACTCGCCCTCCCGAAGAACTCGAAGATTTCCGAAGGCAAGACGTGGAACGAGCCGGAAGGCAAGGGCACGTGGCGGGAATTTCGCGTCTACCGCTGGAACCCGGACGACACCGAAAACCCGCGCATCGATACTTACAGTGTGAACCTGGACGAGTGCGGACCAATGGTCCTCGACGCCCTCATCAAGATCAAGAACGAGATCGACTCCACCCTGACGTTTCGCCGTTCGTGCCGTGAGGGCATCTGCGGATCGTGCGCGATGAATATCGACGGAACCAACACGCTCGCCTGCACCCAGGGCATGGACGAGATCAAGGGCACGGTGAAGATTTACCCCCTGCCGCATCAGCCGGTCGTCAAGGACCTGGTTCCCGACCTCACCAATTTCTACGCGCAGCATCGCGCCATCGAGCCGTGGCTGCAGACCGAGACAACGCCACCGCCGAGCGAATGGCGGCAATCGCGGGAGGATCGCGAGAAGCTCGACGGCCTGTACGAGTGCATCCTGTGCGCGTGCTGCTCGACATCCTGCCCGTCCTACTGGTGGAATTCTGACCGCTATCTCGGTCCCGCGGCACTGCTGCAGGCCTACCGCTGGGTGATCGATTCCCGCGACGAGGAGACGGGCAAGCGGCTCGATTTTCTCGAGGACCCGTTCCGCCTCTACCGCTGCCACACGATCCTGAACTGCACCAAATCATGCCCGAAGGGTCTGAACCCGGCCAAGGCGATCGCTGAGCTGAAGAAGAAGACGGTCGAGCGGCGGTTCTAGAGCATCATGCGTTCAGATTGACGCGTTTCGTCGCGAAATCCGAACGCGTAAAGACGCTCTAACACTTTAAGATATAGAGCAAAGTTATCCGATTAGGTTGAAACAGGGTGAGTCAACCTAATCGGATTTTGCTCTAGGGTTCAATCTGACCCGAGAACTTTCCGATGCCGCGCGTCATTACTGGCGCGTGTTATACAGACCTTCTCCTAATGGCCAGTTTAAAACTTGACTGGACTTCATCTACATAGGCTCCATGGCGCGCCCGAGAGAGTTCGAGACAGACGACGTTCTTGCCAAGGCTATGCGGTTTTTCTGGTCGCAGGGCTTTGAGCGCGCGTCGATGTCCGACCTGGAGGCCTATACCGGCCTTCTACGCGGCAGCATCTATGCGGCGTTCGGCGAGAAGGCCGAGTTTTACCGCAAGGCCCTCGGTCACTATATCGACCGGGAGGTTTCGGTCGCCGAAGCCATGCTGCGCGGCGAGACGAGCAGAGAGTCGGCCGCAAAACGCCTCGCCAGGTTCGTCCGGCTGCCGATCGAGGCCGCCGGCCCTGACGGCGAGAGAAAGGGCTGCTTTCTGTGCAACGCGGCGATCGATCGCGCTCCGCACTGCGGCGAAACGAAGATAATCGTCCAGCAGGGCTTTCGCCGTTTGGAGGATGCTCTGGAGTATGCGCTCTCGGAGCAATTCGACAAAACGCCGCGCAAGGAACTGCGCGCCATGGCCGCGCAGCTTCTGGCCAACTATTTCGGAATGCGGGTTCTGGCAAAGGGCGGCGCGTCGACGGCGATGCTGAAGTCAATCAAGACCCGCGTGCTGCGTGAGTTGTCGATCAGCTAGCCGGCCGTCTCGTCATGGGACGCGATGCCAGCGCGGTCTCAGAGCTTTCTCAGCGCCACCTCGTCGACGACATGTCCTTCCGTCTTGTGCAGGATCAGATCCGCACGTTGCCGGGTCGGCAGGATGTTCTGCTTGAGGTTCTTGAGATTGATCTCCCGCCAGATGCGCCAGGCGGTCTTTTCCGCGTCCTTGTCGGAGAGCTTTGAATAGCGGTGGAAATAGGCCCCGGGGTCCCGGAACGCGGTCTGGCGCAGGCGCATGAAACGTTCCACATACCAGCGCCCCACAAGGTCCGCGTCGGCATCGAGATAGATCGAGAAATCGAAATAGTCCGACACGAATGGGATGGCCTCGCCGTCCTTCGGCAGGCGCGCCGGCTGCAGGACGTTCAGCCCGTCGACGATCAGAATGTCGGGCCGGTCGATGATGTTGGTCTCGCCCGGCAGAACGTCATAGTGAAAGTGCGAATAGACCGGCGCCACGACATTTCGCTTGCCCGCCTTCACGTCCGCCATGAAGCTCAACAGATGGGCCTGATCATAGCTCTTCGGGAAACCCTTGCGGTTCATCAGACCGCGCCGTTCCAGCTCCGCGTTCGGTCTGAGAAACCCGTCGGTACCGATCAGATCGACCCTGGGGTGGTTGGGCCATCGGGCGAGCAAGGCCTGCAGCACGCGCCCCGTTGTGCTCTTGCCGACGGCCACGGAACCGGCGAGGCCGATGATGAACGGCATCTTTCCGTCGTTGTGGCCGAGGAACAAAGATGTTGCCTTGTGCAGGGTCTGCGCGGCGGCGACATAGAGGTTGAGCAGACGGGACAGCGGCAGGTAAACCTCGCGCACCTCGTCAACCGAAACACGTTCGGTCAGACCGGAGAGCTGGTCCACATCCTCCTCGGTGAGCGTCATCGGCGTGTCGGCGCGCAATGCCGCCCACTCGGCCCGGGAGAACGTCTGGTAGGGACTCAGTCTGTCCTGACGGTCGTGCATAATCGCTCCGTCATCCGGCATGGCTTTCACGCACCCGTTTTGCGGGCGGCCTTTTCCTCCAGCCCCGACGAGCCCGTGCGCCGTTCAAGTTCCGCCAGAACGGCGTTGAACGGCACGCCACGGGCCTCGAGCAGGACAAGGAGGTGATACAGCAGGTCCGCGGCCTCCGCCGTCAGCGCTTTTTCATCCTGCGAAACGGCAGCGATCACCGTTTCCGCCGCTTCTTCGGCGAGCTTCTTTGCGCATTTTTTCGCACCGCCATCGAGCAGCGTACGTGTGTAGGATTGATCCGCGCTGGCCGACGCCCGGGCGTGGATGGTCGCGGCAAGTCCTTGCAGAACATCTGGCTTTGGTTCTGTCATGGGGGGGTCATACACCCTCGAACCGCATTCGGGTAGTGGCAGAAAGGTGTAAGGTTATTCACGTATCGAGACGCACGGCCACGCCGCCCGCCGCCATGTGCCGTTTGGCTTCACCGATGGTGTATTCACCGAAGTGGAAAATGGATGCCGCGAGCACGGCACTCGCATGCCCGTCACGGACGCCTTCGACCAGGTGATCGAGCGTGCCGACGCCGCCCGACGCGATCACAGGCACCGGAACCGCGTCGGCGATAGCCCGGGTGAGCTCAAGATCGAAGCCCTCCTTGGTTCCGTCGCGGTCCATGGAGGTCAGCAGGATTTCCCCGGCGCCGAGCGCGACCACCTCTTTTGCGTACTCGACCGCGTCGATGCCGGTCGGTTCGCGACCGCCATGGGTGAATATCTCCCATCTGGCGGGCTCCCCCGGCGCCGATACCCGCTTGGCGTCAATGGCGACGACGATGCACTGCGCCCCGAATTTCTCCGAGGCTTCCTTGACGAACTGCCGGTTCTTCACGGCCGCCGTCATGATCGACACCTTGTCGGCCCCTGCCTCGAGCAGTTTCCGAACATCGTCCACCGTCCGCACGCCACCGCCAACCGTAAGCGGCATGAAACACCGTTCGGCGGTCCGTTCCACCACGTCGAAGATCACGTCGCGGTCTTCATGGCTCGCCGTGATGTCGAGAAAGCACAGCTCGTCCGCTCCCGCCGCATCGTAGGCGGCCGAGGCCTCCACCGGATCGCCGGCGTCGCGCAGATCGACAAAGTTCACGCCTTTGACGACGCGTCCGTCCTTGACGTCGAGACAGGGGATGACACGGGTCTTGAGCATGTGCCCTCGTGCTACGCGGCAAGAAGCGTCAGTGCTTCTGTCGGGTTGAGACGTCCGTCATACAGGGCGCGCCCGGCAATGGCGCCGTCGAGTATGGCGTATTCGGGTTTGAGCAGATTGCGCACATCCTCAATGGACGCGAGGCCGCCGGAGGCGACGACCGGAATGGACACCGCACGCGCCATTTGCGCCGACGCTTCCAGGTTGAGCCCTTTGAGCACACCGTCACGATCGATGTCGGTGTGAATGATCTTCGAAACACCGGCGAACTCGAACATCGCGGCGATGTCCAGCGCCGAGGTGCCGCTTGTCTCGGCCCAGCCCTCGATGGCGACCATGCCGTCGCGCGCGTCGATGCCGACGGCGATCCGGCCTGGGAACGCGGTACAGGCTTCGCGCACCAACTCCGGATTGGTGACCGCGACGGTGCCGAGGATCACCTGCGACACGCCTTTCTCCAGCCAGCCTTCGATGGTCGCCATGTCGCGAATGCCGCCGCCAAGCTGGACGGGGATCGAGACGGCCCCGAGAACAGCATCCACCGCCGCGCCGTTGACCGGTTTGCCCTCGAATGCACCGTTCAGATCGACGATGTGCAGGTGGGTGAAGCCCTGGCTTTCAAATTTTCGCGCCTGTTCCGCGGGATCATCGTTGAAGACGGTCGCCGCATCCATTTCTCCCTTGATCAGACGGACGCACTGTCCGTCCTTCAGGTCGATTGCCGGATAGAGAACTGGCATGTCAGACGGGCCCTTCTGCGATGAAAATCAATGGGATCGGCATTGGCGCGCGCACCTTACACGGAATCGGCTTTGACCGGAAATAGCCACAAACCGGCCCCAACCGGCCCGATATGCATGCTCACGGCGACCATTTCAGGAAGTTGCCAATCAGTTTCAGTCCGAGCGTCTGGCTCTTTTCGGGATGAAACTGGGTGCCTGCCAGATTGTCTCGCGCCACCATTGCCGTGACCGGACCGCCATAGTCCGTCTCCGCAACCACATCCTCCCGACCGGTCGCATGCAGATGGTAGGAGTGCACGAAGTAGGCATGCAGACCGTTCTCGCCGGTTTCGACGCCGGAGAGAAGCGGATGCGGATTGACAACGTTCAGCGTGTTCCACCCCATATGCGGGATCTTGAGGCTCTTGTCGGCGGGGGTGATGGCGCGAACCTCACCGCCAATCCAGCCGAAACCCGGCCATTCGCCGTGTTCGAGGCCGGTTTCGGCCATGAGCTGCATGCCGACGCAAATACCCAGAAACGGGCGGCCTTTGGTCCTGACTGCGTCCTTAAGCGCCGCCATCATGCCGTCGACGGCAAGCAGGCCGGACCGGCAATCCGCAAACGCCCCGACACCCGGCAGCACGACCCGGTCCGACCGCGCCACCTCGTCCGGATCCGACGTCACGGATATGGTCTGCCCGGCGCCAGTCTCCGCGTTCATGCGCTCGAACGCCTTTGCGGCGGAATGAAGGTTGCCGGACCCGTAATTGATGATCGCAACGGACATGGGAATACGCTTCTAGGTGTTCGGCTCGGGGAAAAGCCCGATGACGTCATCGTCTCGTGTCCCCTTCTGCCGAGGGGGCGCCGGGGGTTGAGGCGTCACGATTTTCTGTGGTTCACCAGGTCCGGGCGCCGGCGGCACGTGGTCCGCTTCCTGTGTGGCAAGCCAGCCGTCGAAAAACCGCGTCTCGCACTCCTCGCGATTGCGCCCGGTTACCAGTCCCGCAAAGGCGTAGCCTTTCCGGGCCAGCGTCCAGCGCCGCAGATCGTTGGCGTGGAAGGCAAACAGAAGGCTCGCGCCGAGCGTAATCCAGCCGGCAAGCATTTCGCCAAAGCCGGCCGCGGTCGCCGCCGCCTGCACGACCAGCATGATGATCACGAAGGCCAGCAGGACGAGCCACATCCGGTAGAACAACATCCACAGCATGGGAACGAACAGAGCCAGCCACGCGAACCCCTCCTTGACGAAAACGATGGAGTCCGCCCGCAGTGCGACATTGCTTTCCCCGTCGGCGCGTTCATAAACCGTGTAGGTGATCACGTGCGAAGTCCTTACGTTTCGCCGCTGTTTGAACCGGCGCGTCAGCCGTTCAGCGTTCCCTTCGTGGACGGAACTCTGTCCGCCTGCTGCGGATCGATGGACAGCGCCATGCGGAGCGCACGTGCGAGCCCCTTGTAGCAGGACTCGATCATATGGTGGTTGTTGTCACCATAGAGGCACTCGACATGGAGCGTCAGCCCGGCGTTCTGCGCAAACGCCTGAAACCACTCGCGAAACAGTTCGGTGTCCATATCGCCGATCTTGGGACGCGTGAGTTCGACCTTCCACACCAGAAACGGCCGTCCCGAAATGTCCAGCGCGACACGGGTCAGGGCCTCGTCCATCGGCAGCAAAACCGAGGCATACCGCGTGATGCCCTTTTTGTCGCCGAGCGCCTTCGTCAGCGCCTGACCCAGCGCAATGCCGGAATCCTCGGTTGTGTGGTGCTGGTCCACATGCAAATCTCCCCTGGCTTTCAAGGAGATATCCATGAGGGAATGGCGCGCGACCTGCTCCAGCATATGGTCGAGAAAACCGATGCCCGTCTCGATGTCCGCCTGGCCGGTGCCGTCAACATCGACAGTGACCGATATGTCGGTTTCGTTGGTCTTGCGTTTGAGGCTCGCGTTGCGCATGGATATGCTCAATCCCTGACGTGTGGGGCGCGTCGTTGTGTAGGGGCGCCGGTGTAGCACCTCTCGCCGCCAAGCGCCACAATCGGCGCAAACCATGGTTGCCTACTGGTGTAGCGCCGTTCACCATAAATTGCGCCAAAGGCCGTAACCCTTGACTTGGCATGTGAAGATGCCGATATGGCGTGAACGGTATGCAGAACATGAACAGTTCCGGAACTTCAGAGTCTCTCTGGCATGGCACGACGATTATGACCGTCCGCAAGGGCGGCAAGGTCGTTGTGGCCGGCGACGGCCAGGTGAGCCTTGGCAATACGGTTATCAAGGCGAACGCACACAAGGTGCGCGCGCTGGGCGACGGCGGCGTCATCGGCGGCTTTGCCGGGGCGACGGCGGACGCGTTTACCTTGTTCGAGCGGCTTGAAAACAAGCTCGAGCGCTTTCCCGACCAGCTCAAACGCGCCTGTGTCGAACTGGCGAAGGACTGGCGGACCGACCGTTACTTGCGGCGGCTCGAGGCCATGATGATCGTTGCCGACAAGTCCGAATCGCTCGTGCTCACCGGCACCGGCGACGTGCTCGAGCCTGAAGGCGGCCTTATGGGCATCGGTTCCGGCGGCAATTACGCACTTGCCGCCGCGCGCGCTTTGATCGATACCGACATGAGCGCTGAAGACATCGCCCGAAAAGCTATGGCCGTTGCCGCCGAGATCTGCGTATTTACCAACGACCAGCTCGTGGTCGAGAGCCTGGATACGGACGCATAATCCAAGGCGCGTCCCCCGGCTCAACAGCATTAGTGATTTAGAAAACACCTGAATATGACCAACTTTTCCCCCCGCGAAATCGTTTCCGAACTCGACCGCTACATCATCGGCCAGAAGGCGGCCAAGCGCGCGGTCGCCATTGCGCTGCGCAACCGCTGGCGGCGTCAGCAACTTGAAGGCGAATTGCGCGAGGAAGTTCTGCCGAAGAACATTCTGATGATCGGGCCCACCGGCGTCGGCAAGACGGAGATTTCACGCCGCCTCGCCAAGCTCGCCAACGCACCCTTCATCAAGGTCGAGGCGACCAAGTTCACCGAGGTGGGCTATGTCGGCCGCGATGTGGAGCAGATCATCCGCGATCTCATGGAGGCTTCGATCAGCCTCGTACGCGAAGACAAGCGCAAGGAGGTCTCGGCCAAGGCGCATCTGATGGCCGAGGAACGCGTGCTCGATGCGCTGGTCGGGGAAAACGCGCAGAAGGGAACGCGTGAGGCGTTTCGCACCAAACTGCGCGACGGCGATCTCGACGACAAGGAAATCGAGGTTCAGGTCGCCGACACCGGCGGCGGCATGCCGACGATCGACATTCCCGGCATGCCCGGCAGTCAGGTCGGGATGATCAATATCGGCGACATTATGGGCAAGGCCTTCGGACAGCGCACCAAGCCGCGCCGGGTCAGCGTCAAGGACAGCTACGAGATTCTGATTGCCGAGGAGTCCGACAAGCTGATCGACGACGACATGATCGTTCAGGAAGCGGTCTCGGTTGTCGAGAACAACGGCATCGTGTTCCTCGACGAGATCGACAAGATCTGCGCGCGCGAGGAACGGCTGGGTGGCGACGTGTCACGCGAAGGCGTGCAGCGCGACCTGCTGCCGTTGATCGAAGGAACGACCGTTTCGACCAAGTACGGTCCGGTGAAGACCGATCATGTCCTGTTCATCGCTTCAGGCGCGTTTCATGTGGCCAAACCGGCGGACCTGTTGCCCGAGCTCCAAGGCCGGCTGCCGATCCGTGTCGAGCTGCGCGCCCTGACCAAGGACGATTTCAAGCGCATTCTGACCGAGCCGCGCGCCAGCCTCATCAAGCAGTATGTCGCGCTGATGAAGACGGAGGGCGTCGAGCTTGAATTCACCGACGACGGGGTCGATGCGATCGCCGATATCGCCGTGGAGGTGAATTCCAACGTCGAGAATATCGGCGCGCGCCGCCTGATGACGGTCATGGAGAAAATCCTCGACGAGATCAGTTTCGACGCAACCGACCACGGCGGCGAGAAAATCCTCATCGACGAGAAGCACGTCCGCGACAATATCGGCGATCTCGCGAAGAACGCCGATCTGTCGAAATTCATCCTCTAAGGTCCCCAGCCCGGGTCTCGGACTCCCGTCTCAAGATGGCCTGCCTCCGATTGCCTCCGGCGAGGTGTTGCCCTGCCGACACAGTCACGCGGCGGAATGACACCGGACCGCGTCGCCGCGTTTCCAATTGGCGGGTGGACACCCTATAGTCCGTAGACTGATTGTTTGCATGCATGCGGATACGGTGACCGGGGGGCACCGCCGTGACAGTCTCACGCCGCCAGTTTCTCGCAACCAGCTCGTCCGCCGCCCTGGCCGGCGCGTTGAGCGGATGCGCGGGATCATATGGCAGTCAGAAGTCTTATCTGACAGACGTAATCACGCCGGCCAATGTGAGCACCGCGTTTCACTGGACGGACGTGGCCCTTCAGGCTTTGCGCGACCAGCTCGTTCCGCCGCCGCTGGCCTCGCGCGCGCTGGCCATGGGCCACGTCGCCGGATTTCTTGCCGTGAACGGCATCGAACGACGCTACGAGAGCGGCTACGCCATACCCGACGCGCCGGCCGGGGCCGACCCGAACGTGGCATATGGCGTCGCGGCGGCCACCGCATTTGCCGAACACTTTCAGCAGCCGATGCTGTTCGACCGGATGGCCTTCCTGAAGCACTTCCCGGAGGGAGAAGCCAAAACACTCGGTCGGGACTGGGGGCGCAGGGTCGGCAGGTTTGTGGTGCGGCTGCGGACCAACGATGGCGCCGAGCCGAGCAAGGTGAACTTTTACCTCGGGCGCTACCCGCGCCGCCATGACGCGCTGCGCTGGCGGCCAACCGCACCGATGTTCGATTCCGGCGCCACCGAACCGGCCTTCCGCGAGACTTACCATCGCGGCCTCCTGCCGGGTTTCGGCCATGTGAAACCATGGGCCGTCCGGTCCGCGGAACAGTTTCAGGCGCCGGATTTCCCCGATCCGACAAGCCCCGAGTTCGCCCGTGAGTATGTGCAGGTCAAGGAGCTTGGCGCCTCCGACAGCCATATTCGCACAGCAGATCAGACGCAGATCGCGTTCTACTGGGAAGACGGGCCGTGGGGTGTGACCCCGCCGGGCCATTTCATGATCATCGCGATGCAGCTCTATCAGCATCTGCCGATGCAATTGGTCGACCAGGCGCGTGCCCTGGCACTCACCAGCGTCGCGGTGGCGGACGCGGGCATCACCACGTGGAATTCCAAATACACCTACGACATCATCCGGCCCGAGACGGCGATCCGGTACCGCGCGCTGAAGTTCCACAATCCCGACCCCCGCGTCGCCGAGCAGCGCAGCTGGAAATCGCTCATTCCGACACCGCCGTTCCCGGCCTACACCTCGGGCCATTCCGCCTTCGGCGCGGCGGCGACGAAGATGGTCGCCAACATCATCGGACGCGACAAAGTCGCCTTCTCCAAGAAAGCCGCCGACACGGTCATCTGGCCGGATCAGCTTTCCGGCGTGACACGGCACTGGCGGAGCTTGAGCCAGGCGGCCGATGAGAACGGCATGAGCCGCATTTATGGCGGCGTGCACTGGATGGCGGACAACATCTACGCCCTGCGCGCGGGCCGCGGCATCGCCGATTACGTATTTCGCACACAGTTCCGGAGACGCGTATGATGAGCGGACCTCGGAACACTCTTCACGTGCTGGCCGTACTCCTTGGAGGGCTGACGCTGTCTGCACTTTCGACCGGACCCGCTCAGGCACAAGGGCCGGGCCTCAACCCGGACAGCCTGTCGTTCTTCGAGGAACCGCTCGCGTTTCGGATCTTCGGCTTCACCGCCACCTACAACCAGCTCGTCGATGTGCCGCTGGTTCACGATTTCACCGATGACGACAATGGCGTCTATCCGAGGACCCTGTTCCAGGGCACGATCGAGCGCCAGCTTCCCAATGCCGTCACCATCGGGGCGACCTATCTCGGCGACTATGACCGGATTGAGGACGACGAATATGAAGACCGCTGGGCGGTCTATGGGAGCAGCATATGGGGCCGGCTGTCCGGCGGGGAAGTGAACGAGTCCGTCCGCGAGGCGACCCGCCGCTGGCGCGGCACGGGTAATGCGGACCTCGAATTCGACGATGTGCTCGGCACGCTGCTTGAGGATGATCTCGGCGTCGCGTATCACCTGCGGCTCTCCGCGTACACGTTGGAAGCGGCGATCGATGAAGACGGTAATTCGGATTTCGGCATCACCTACGAGCGCCCCAACAAATATGTGGACATCCGTTTCACGGGCCGGCTGACGAACTCGGAATTCCTGTCGCTGGACAACACGACCGTATTCGACACCTTCGCCGCCGGGTTCGTCACACAGGTCGAGTATGGCAGTTTCGCCGTCGATCTCGGGCTGGGCTATGAGCATCTCGACAGCGCCACCGCCGACGGTAACCGCTACTATGTGTCCGCCGGAGCGCATTACAAGGTGCGCCGGCTGACGGTGTCTGCGGAAGGACATTGGGGGGAGATCGACGGTGACACCGAGAAGAGCGCGTCGCTCGGCCTGCGTTACGATATTGCGCGCGGTATGTCCGCCAACCTCGGATACAACTACGCCAGGTCCAACGCCGCAATCGACGGCATCCGTATTCAGAATGTCGACATTTCGGAACTCATCGCGTCCATGCGTTATGAATTTTAGGCCGGTTTGCGCCGCCTGATCCGGACATAGAGCGCGCCCTCGCCGCCGTGGCGTCGGTGCGCCGGCGTGAAACTTACGACCCATTGCCGGAAGTCCGGCTCCGACAGCCAGCGCGGGACCTCCCGGTTCAGCACACCGCGCCCGAGCGCGTGCGGGTCGTCGCTTCGCGCACCCCCTTTTCCGGTGATGACAAGCACATAGCGATGGCCCCGTTCCTGCGCGCGCGCCAGAAACGCCTTGAGCATACGGTGGGCTTCGAGTTGCCGGGCGCCGTGCAGATCGATCCGCGCATCCACGTTGACGCGCCCGCCGGCAAGCCCGCGGATCTCGCGCTTTTCGATGGTCCCGAGCGACGGTGCCTTTGGCGGCGTCGGAGGTGGCACGGAACGCGGCGCGTTTTGTTTCCGCGCAATCTCGTCACTTGCGCGACCGGACGGATCGTTTCTTGGCGCCGACGGTTCCGGCATCCGGACTGCCCGGTTCTTGCCTTTCGTCAGCGGCTTGGCGGACCGGGCGACACGCTGCCACAGGTCCTCATCCTCCGGCGCCAGCGTCCCCTGCTCCTTGCCCTTGCGATCGTCCTTCTTTGCCATTGCGCAGCGGCTCCTGATCCCGGGCTCTAGCTTTCCGGCAGGCCGCGCTTCGGCAGCAGCATCGTGAATGCGGCTGCATGCTTCGTTCGTCCCGCGACACTTCCCGCCGCATCGCCTGAACCCCAGAAGATGTCGCCGCGCTCGCGCCCCTTGATCGCCGATCCCGCATCCTGCGCGATCATCAGATGCGCGAAACCGTCTTGCCCATGGGACTTGAGCTTCGGGGCATCGACCCAGATCGGCGTCCCGAGCAGGTGAATCGACGTATCGACCGCGAGCGAGCGCCGTGGCGTCAGCGATACGCCTTGGGCGCCGACCGGACCGAGCGCCGCCTGATTTTCCGGTAACTCGCGGAAGAAGATGTAGGAGCGGTTCTCCCACCGCAGTTTTTCTGCTTCTTCCGGGTTTGCCGCCATCCAGGCACGAATGCCCTTCATCGACATCTTCGACCGGGGAACCGTGCCGCGCTCGATCATCAGTTTGCCGATGGACGTGTAGGGATAGCCGTTCTTGGCAGCGAAGCCGATCCGCACGTGGCCGCCCTCGGCAAGGGCGATCCGCGCCGAACCCTGGATGTGCATGTAGAACGCCTCGACCGGATCATCGAGATACAGAAGTTCAAGGTTGCGGTCTTCGAGCGCGCCCTGTTCGATCTCCCGGCGGTCGAAATACGGAACGACCCCGTCATCCGTCTTCCGCCCCGCGGTCATCTGATGGTTGCGCTTGGCCCGCTCGCGGTCGGAATAGAGCTGCACCAGATCGTCGGGCACCCGGTAGACGGGAACGTTAAAGCGGTCCGAACGCGTCCGCGATCCGGGAAGCTCCGGCTCGTAATAGCCGGTGACGAGACCGTCCGGACCGTCCCCGGTAAAGCGGACCGGCGTGAAGTGATCCTCGAAGAACTGCCGTGCCTGCGAATCCGAAACGCTCTCACCCATCCCCAGCGCCTCGCGGCACGTCGGCTCAAGCACCGCGTAACGCGATTTCTTCGAGGTCTTTTTGCGGGCCCGCGCGTCCGCCCGCTTCACGATGCGTGTGCATGAGACGCGAAACGCCGCGAAGGCGTCGGCGTGATTGTCGTCCGGCCAGCCCGCGATTTCGTCGAAGGAGACCGCGGTGCGGCCGGGTCCCAGTTCAACCATCGGGGCCGGACGGGTCCACAGATAGATCCCGAATGCAAGGAAGAAGGCCGCGAGGCCGCCAAGACCAATCCAGATTTGCCATGCGCGCATCATGCGCGAACCTCACGCATGCGCGCAACGTTCACGTGGAAGCGCTCCGGATTGACGTCTTCAGATGTTCCGCCGCAGCGGTCAGTTGGCAGCCTCGGTCGCAACGAGTTTCCAGTTCGGATCCCGAGAGGAGATATCGCGCGCGAAGGTCCAGATATCGGTTACCTCGCGGACCTTTTTCGGGTCGCCCTCGATGACCTTTCCGTCCTTGTCACGGGTCGCGGTGATGAGCTCACTGACGAACTTGACCGTGACCTGCGCCACCTTCTTCTTCAGCTCCGCCTCGATGATGTCCGCCTTGTTGATGCCGACAAAGCTCGACTCCACCTGTTCACCGCGACTCTCCCGCTCGTCAAGTGCGCCGACGAAACCGTCATACACATCCTTGCCGAGAAGCTGGCGCAGTGTCCGTCGATTGCCGCCGGCAAACGCCATGACGATCATCTCGTATGCCGCTTTCGCGCCGCTCAGGAAGTGTTCGGGATCGAACTCCGCATCCGTCTTGGCAATGTCTGTCAGGCCCTTTTCAAGCGGGCTGCCCTTCGGCGCGAATTTCTCAACGCGCTCGGCAACCGTCTTGACAGGCTCAGCCGATGCGTCATCGCGCGCGTTGGGAAGCGGTACCACCGTGTCCTGGCCTCCGGCCTTTCCGGGGCCTGAACCGGCGTCTTGCGTTGTGTACGGATCGTAGGGCTGCCGCTCGTTGCCCGTACGGCGGCCAAGAACGTTCCTCAAGCGGAGGAAGATGACGACCGCAAGAATGAGGAACAACAGCGTCGTTATGTCGAAATTTTCGCCCATGATGATGACATTTCCAGTTAGACAGCCGTTGGCCGCACCTACGAAAATCGATGATGATGATATAAGGTGCCGACCATATACTTACAAACCAATGAAGGCCGGGAGTGCCAGCCTTTATTGTGTCGGTGAATATCGTCCAACTTACGGCATTGCCTAGCCTAAGCCAACTCTCAATCAGACCGCGCGGCAGCATGTCCGGAAACAATTGCATTCAGGCTTGATCGAATGAGGCTGTTTTTTTTCCTTCTGTTCATCGCCGTTCCGCTGGCGGAGCTGGCAATTCTGATCAAGGTCGGAGAGATGATCGGCATCCTGCCGACCGTGTTGCTGGTGATTCTGACGGCCGTCATCGGCGTCGCACTGCTGAAACGCCAGGGCATCGCGGCACTCGCCGGTGCGCGCCAATCGGTTGAAGCCGGTAAGTTTCCCGTCGAATCCGTTGTCGACGGCGCCTGTCTTCTCGTTGCCGGCGCGTTTCTGCTCACACCGGGTTTGATAACGGATACAGTGGGTTTCCTGCTTTTGATTCCCGGCCTGCGGCACGGATTGGCCCACTGGATCTTCGACAAGATGGTGAAATCCGGAAACGTCCACGTCCAGACCTTCGGCATGGGCGGCGAGGGCCCGGGCCGCGGCCCGCGTCAAGATGGCGCGCCCCCGCGTGGCGGGCCGACAATCGAAACCGAGTATGAAGACCTTGATGTGCCCGAGCCTGACGATTCGGCGAAAGGCCGTCAGAGACCGGACCGGTCGAAGTCCCCATGGAGAAAATAGCGCGTTGGCAAGTTAACGCTGCTCACGGAATTGTGTGTCCGTTGCCGAATGCGGTTCGGCATGTTAGCGAGACGTTCGGTTATGGCCGCAACACCCATTCACGCGGCTGACCCCAAGGTTGGTAAGGAGAGAATTGGACCATGGCCAAAAAAACGAAACCAGCAGGCGACGGAAACGGCGCCTCCCAGGAGACGGCTGCAGCCGAAGGGGCTGCCGGCGACCAGGAAGCCGAAGCCGCCCAATTCGGTGTTCTCGTCCAATTCATCAAGGATCTGTCGTTCGAAAGTCCGAACGCGCCGATGTCACTACAGTCGCCGGGTGAAAACCCCCGCCTTGAGGTTAACGTCAATGTCCAGGTGCTCGACCACAGCGACGGCATTTACGAAGTGGACCTCATGACCGAAGCGAAGGCGCAGAGCGACGCGGGCGTCATCTACAATGTCGAACTGGTCTATGCCGGCATGTTCCGGGCCATGAACATTCCCGACGAGTATCTTATCCCCGTCCTGTTCGTCGATGCGCCGACGATCCTGTTCCCGTATCTCCGCCGGGTCGTGTCCGACATTACCCGGGACGGCGGATTCCAGCCGCTGATGCTCGATCCGATCGATTTCGGCACCCTGTATCAACAGAGCGCGGAACAGGCGCAGATCAAGGAAGCGCCGACCGTGGCCTGATCGCCCGGCCTCACGGTCCCTCGTTCGCATCCGGGTCGTCGACATACTTTTTCCAAACCGTCTCTGCGCCCAACGTTGCGACAAACGCCCTGTGCGCCGCGCGTTCCGTTGCGCTGAGGCGTGGAGGAAGCGGTGCGGGGCGTTCCTGGACACGCGTCACCGAAGCCTTTCCGTCCGCTTCAGGCCGCGCGCCACTTGCAAGTTCAAGATGCGCCTGATGCCCGCCGATCAGCTCGATATAGACCGAGGCAAGAAGGTTGCAATCGATGATGGCGCCATGGGTGGTGCGCTCCGACGCATCGACGCCGTAGCGTTTGCACAAGGCATCCAGCGAATTCGGGGAACCCGGGTGCTTGCGCCTGGCAAGCGCCAGCGTATCGGTCACCCGGTCCATCAGGATGCGTGTGTCGCCGACCCGCGCGAGCTCGGAATTGAGAAACGCGACGTCGAAACTGGCATTGTGGATGATGAGCCGGTCATCGCCGATGAACGCCAGAAAAGCCTCGAAGACGTCGGCAAACAGCGGTTTGCCCGTCAGAAATTCCTCGGACAGATTGTGGACGGCATAGGCCTCGGCTGGCATATCGCGCTCGGGATCGAGATAGGCATGCCATTCCTCGCCGGAGGGAATGTGATTGATGAGTTCAACGCACCCGATTTCTACGACCCGGTCTCCACTATTGGGATCCAGGCCCGTTGTCTCCGTGTCGAGTACGATTTCCCGCACCTGTTCTGGCCTCCGATACGATCAATCCTGACCGCCGGCGCGTCCACCGGCAGCCGGCCGGAAGACACGTCCCTCCCGCCCGCGTAACGATTCGATCAGTCTATCAATTTCCGCTGCGGTTTCCTCGACGGGTCGGTTGGTGTCCACAACAAAGTCCGCCCGTCTGCGTTTTTCATCGTCCGGCATCTGGTTTGACAACAGAGCGTCGAGCTTTTCTTGCGTCATGCCCTTTCGTCCCAGTACGCGCGCACGTTGTACGTCCGGCGGTGCCGTGACGACAATCGTAACGTCGACCTCACGGTCGGCGCCGACCTCGAACAGCAGCGGGATCTCCAGCACGGCCATTTCCGCGCCGGCGCGCGCATGGTGTTCCAGAAATTCCTCCCGCGATCCGCGCACCAGCGGATGGATGATGGACTCAAGCGTAGCCAGTCCGTCGGGATTATCCATGAGCCGCGCGCTGAGCAGTCCACGATCGACCCGCCCGTCGCGCGTCACGCCGGGAAACGCTTCCTCGATCGACGCCACGGCCCTTCCCTCATAGAGCCTGTGAACCTCGCCATCCGCGTCGAACACCGGGATGCCATGGTCCGCGAACCGCGCCGCCGCCGTCGACTTTCCCATTCCCATGGATCCGGTGAGACCAATGACCAGCATCATGTTTCCGCCAGATCGTCGATGATCAGCTGCCGAAGGTCCGCTGTCACCTCCGGGCGCACGCCGAACCACTGCTTGAAACCGGGTTCGGCCTGGTGGAGCAGCATGCCGAGCCCGTCGACCGTTCGCAGTCCCCTGGCCTCAGCCTGCTCGAGCAACGGCGTCGTCAACGGCACATAGACGAGGTCGGTCACGACCGTTTCCGGATCGGCGCCGGAAAGATCGATCTCGAGCGGCGGCGCACCGGTCATGCCGAGCGATGTCGTGTTCACGATCAGGCCGCGCCCCGCGACGTGACTGCTCCGGTTCTCCCAATCGACGACCCGGATGGCACTGTCGAAATGACCGGCAAGGGCGTCTGCCCGCGCGCGTGTCCGGTTGGTCAGAACGATGTCACCGAAAGCACGGCCGAGCAGTCCGAACAACACGGCCCGGGCGGCGCCGCCGGCGCCCAGCACAAGCGCCGATTTGGACCCTTGATCCCAACCCGGAGCTTCCTGGTCCAGGTTCTTCAGGAAACCGTATGCGTCCGTATTCGACGCATGCAGCTTGCCGTCCTCGAACCAGAGCGTGTTGGCGGCACCGATCGCCTGCGCGGCCTGATCTGCGTGATCGGCAAGCGCGAGAACCTGTTCCTTGTGCGGCACGGTCACGTTCGCACCCACGAACCCCCGCCCCTGCATCTCCGAAAGAAAGCGCACCAGCTCCTCCGGCGAGACCTCGTGCTTGGTGTACGCCCCGTCGATGCCGTGCCGGTCGAGCCAGTGACCGTGGATCAGCGGCGAACGCGAATGGCCGATGGGCCAGCCTATGACACAGACCCGGGCGGTCACGAGGTTCCGCTTCCCTCCCGGCGCAGTTGCGCAAGCAACGCCAGCAAGGGAAGTCCCAGCACGGTGAAATAATCGCCGTCGATCTTCTCAAAGAGCTGCACGCCGACGGACTCAAGCTTGTAGGCGCCGACCGATGACAGAACATCGTCCCCGGCTTCCGCGAGATACTGGCCGATATCCTCAGGCGACAGGGACCGCATTGAGAGGTGCGCCGTTTCGATATGCACCCAGTGCACCGCTCCCTCGCGCGCAAGGGCGACCGCGCTGTGAAGCTGATGGGTCTTGCCCTGAAGCGCGAGGAGGGTTTGGCGCGCCTCTTCCATGGTCTCAGGCTTTTCGAAGATCCTGTCGCCCAGAGCAAGCACCTGGTCGGCACCGATCACCAGCATGCCCGGGTTTCGCTCACTCACGGTTTCCCCCTTGGCCCGCGCAAGAACTTCCGCAACGTCCGCCGGCGTCGCGTCGCCGTTCCGGCTCAGCACCTTCCGGATGGCACTCTCGTCTATGTTGGCCGGATCGATCGAAACATCTATGCCCGCAGCCTCGACGAGTGCGGCGCGGCTCGGACTGGCCGAACCCAGAACCAGCGATGGCGGCAAGCCTGGAAATGTCACCTCAACCACCTTCGGCCATGGCGGCTTTCTCGTGATACTGCTTGAGGATCGCTGCCGCGGTCTCCTCTATCGAACGGCGGGTGACATCGATCACCGGCCATCCGTTTCGGCTGCACAGCCGCCGCGTGAACGCGATTTCCTCCTCGATCATATCGCGGTCGACATATTCGCTCAGGTCGCGGTCGGCCAGGGCCAAAACCCGGTTGCGTCGGACCTGGGATATCCGGTCGGCGCTGGCGACCAGCCCCACCACAAAGACGTCCTTGGCCTGCTCGAGCTGCGGGGGTAACGGGATGCTCGGGATCAACGGTACGTTGGTCGTCTTGAAACCGCGCTGCGCCAGATAGATGCTGGTCGGGGTCTTCGATGTCCGGCTGATGCCGATGATGACGATATCCGCGTCGTTCAGGTCCTCCGGCAAGCGGCCGTCGTCATGCGCCATGGTGAAATTGAGCGCATCGATGCGGCGGAAATACTCCGCATCGAGAACATGCTGCCCGCCGACCGTCGGGGTCGACGGTGCACCGAGATAGGATTCGAACACCTGCATGATCGTGGCGAGAACCGGAACGCATGGCACCTGCAATGCATTGCAATGCTCTTCAAGGATTTCGGCCAGCTCGGTATTCACAATCGTGTAGAGCACGATGCCCGGCGCGGATTCTATTTCCTGCAGGACACGATCAAGTTGGCGTTTGTTCCGGACCAGCGAGTGGACATGCTCAATGCTGCGAACCTGCGAGTACTGGACGATGGCGGCCTTGGCCACGGCGCTCAGTGTCTCACCGGTCGCATCCGAGATCAGATGCAGGTGGAAAAACTTCGGCAAATCACTGGCCACCTGTTGGATACTCCGTCAATAAGTTGCATTCAGCGGCGGGCAATATTTCCCTTGCCCCTTTTTACTCCGGACTTTCCACCATTTTGCCCACAGTGAAGATCGCGTGGATGAAGATACCTGCTTGTGTACACAGTTGCGTTATCTCACACCTTCTTCAGGTTTGATCCCGACTCTGTCAACAAGTTCTGCCACGCCGCAGAGAGGCGCAGAACGCCTAGGAAACTATGAGATATGACCGTGCCCGGCCTTGTGATGTGTAAAACTGCCGAAAACCGGCCTGCGGCAGATAACCGCCTGCGTGGAACCTGTGAGGAGTCTGGTGTTGGGAAAGAATATTCGATATCCACGATACAGAAAAAAGATATTCAAAGAAGATTCTAGAATCCTTATTGGTTTGATAACCCATGGACACCAAGGCCAGTGAAAGTGTGGAAACACGCCCCCTGCTCAAGGCGCTTTCCGGCAAACCATCAAGCTCTCCCCCCATCTGGTTGATGCGTCAGGCCGGTCGGTACCTTCCGGAATACCGGGAGGTGCGGGCAGCTGCAGGATCATTCCTGGACCTTTGCTACAATCCACCTCTCGCGGCCAAGGTGACCCTTCAGCCCATCGAACGGTTCGGCTTCGATGCCGCGATCCTCTTCTCCGATATTCTCGTCGTGCCCGACGCTCTCGGCCAGAACGTGAAATTCGTCGAGAACGAAGGACCGGTTCTGGATGCGATCACCGATCGCGACGGTATTCAGACGCTTTCGCAAGAGAAATTCATGACACATCTCGAGCCCGTGCTCGAAACGGTGCGCGAGGTGCGTTCGGCGCTCGACCCGTCAGTGACGCTAATCGGGTTCTGCGGTGCACCGTGGACGGTAGCCACCTACATGGTCGGTGGTCGTGGCAGCCCGGATCAGGCCGCTGCGCGCGGTTTCGCGTATCGGGACCCGGAGGGATTCAGCGCGCTGATCGACCTTCTTGTCGAGGTGTCGATCGACTATCTCTGCGCCCAGATCGAGGCGGGCGCGCAGGTTGTTCAGCTGTTCGACAGCTGGGCGGGCAATCTTCCCGAAGGTGAGTTTGCACGCTGGTGCGTCGGTCCGGCGAAACGGATCACGGAAGGCGTGCGTGCGCGTGCGCCGGGAATACCGGTTATCGGTTTTCCGCGCGCGGCGGGACCGCTCTACAAAGATTTCATCGAACAGACGGGAGTGGACGGTGTGAGTTGCGATACGTCGCTGCCCCTCGCCTACATACGCGATGAACTGCAGCCACATGCGACGGTACAGGGAAACCTCGATCCGTTGTTGCTGGTCAGCGGCGGTGACGCCCTCAAGCGCCGGATCGACGAGATCCTGCAGGCCTTGTCCGGCGGACCGTTCATTTTCAATCTTGGCCACGGCATCGTCCCGCAGACACCGCCGGAGCATGTCGGCGAACTGGTGAGGCAAATCCGCCAATGACGTATCTGTTTCTGAAGTCGCTGCATGTGATTTTCATCATCGCATGGATGGCCGGGCTGCTGTATCTGCCGCGGCTGTTTGTCTATCACGCCGGCGCCGGGAAAGGTTCCGAGATGTCGGAGACGTTCAAGGTGATGGAACGGCGGTTGCTCAAGCTGATCATGAACCCGGCGATGATCGTCAGCTGGGTCCTCGGATTGTGGCTTGCGTTCGGGGTAGGCGTGGTGGAAATGAGCGCCGACTTCTGGTTCCACGCCAAACTCACACTGGTCATCGTAATGACCGGTTTTCACATGGCGTTGGGCAAGTGGCGCAAGGATTTCGAGGCGGACCGCAACACGAAGTCCGCCCGGTTCTTCCGCTTCATGAACGAGGTGCCGACGGTGCTGATGGTCGCAATCGTCATTCTCGTCATCATGAAACCGTTCTAGGAGTGCTGTCCGGGTAACCTACTTTCAAACGCAACTCAGTTCTGCTATATACCGAGTCGAGTTATATTCTTTTGGTGCCTTGATCGGCGCCCGATCCAATCAGCAGCACGAAAGACTCCCCGCCTTCAGACGTGACAGAACCGGTGTATCCGGCGCACGACAGCAGGCACAGAAACCTTCGAGGAAGGGCACAGGAGCACAGCGGGGCTGCATCGCTTCCCAACACCTACAGGGCCAGTTCGGAGTGGACCGAATGCAGGAAATGAAACTTCAAGAGCTGAAGACGAAATCGCCGACAGAGCTGTTGAGCTTTGCCGAGGAGGTTGACGTCGAGAATGCGAGCACGATGCGCAAGCAGGAGTTGATGTTCGCGATCCTGAAGCAGCTCGCGGCGCGGGAAATCGACATCACCGGTACCGGTGTGGTCGAGGTCCTTCAGGACGGCTTCGGCTTTTTGCGTTCGCCGGACGCCAACTACCTGGCCGGCCCGGACGATATCTATGTGAGCCCGAGCCAGATTCGCCGTTTCGGGCTGCGTACGGGCGACACGGTCGAGGGTCAGATCCGCAGTCCCAAGGACGGCGAACGCTATTTCGCACTGCTCAAGGTCAACAAGATCAACTTCGACGATCCGGAGAAGATCAAGCACAAGGTCCACTTCGACAATCTGACGCCGCTGTACCCGGATGAATGGCTGAAGATGGAGCTGGACGATCCGACGAAGAAGGATGCGAGCGCGCGGGTCATCGACATCGTCGCACCGCTCGGCAAGGGACAGCGCGGTCTGATCGTTGCGCCGCCGCGAACCGGCAAGACGATGATCCTTCAGAACATCGCGCATTCGATCACCGGCAATCATCCAGAGTGTTTCCTCATCGTGCTTCTGATCGACGAGCGTCCGGAGGAAGTCACCGACATGCAGCGCTCGGTGAACGGCGAGGTGATTTCGTCGACCTTCGACGAGCCGGCCTCCCGGCACGTCCAGGTCGCGGAGATGGTCATCGAGAAGGCCAAGCGTCTGGTGGAGCACAAGCGCGATGTGGTGATCCTGCTCGATTCGATCACGCGTCTCGGACGCGCCTACAACACCGTGGTGCCCTCCTCGGGCAAGGTGCTGACCGGCGGCGTTGACGCTAACGCGCTGCAACGCCCGAAACGGTTCTTCGGCGCGGCCCGTAATATCGAGGAAGGCGGATCGCTCACCATTATTGCGACGGCGCTCATCGATACCGGCAGCCGGATGGATGAGGTCATCTTCGAAGAGTTCAAGGGCACCGGCAACTCGGAGCTCGTGCTTGACCGCAAGGTTGCGGACAAGCGTGTGTTCCCGGCGATCGACATCGCCAAGTCCGGAACGCGCAAGGAAGAGCTCCTGGTTCCGCCCGATCAGCTGAAAAAGATGTATGTTCTGCGCCGCATCCTGAACCCGATGGGTACGATGGACGGTATCGAATTTCTGCTCGACAAACTCAAGCAGACGAAGAACAACGACGAGTTCTTCGATTCCATGCAGACCTAGGGCGTTATCCTGTAACATACTGTAATATATGTATTTTCAGGGTTTCGCTTGTACCTGATTGGGTGGCTGGAGCGAGCCCGTGAACCCCTCTCCCGGTCCAGATACGATCTTCGCGCTTTCCAGCGGCCGGGGCCGTGCCGGCGTTGCCGTCATCCGTGTTTCCGGTCCGCACAGCAGGGCGGTCCTGGAGGCATTGGCCGGAACGACCGCTGAGCCGCGCCGGGTGAAGCGGGTCGGTTTACGCAATCCCGATACCCGCGAAGAACTGGATGATGCGCTGGCGCTCTGGTTTGAGGGTCCGGCGAGCTTCACTGGGGAGGATACGGTCGAGTTCCATGTCCATGGCGGGCCGGCCGTCATCGCGGGCGTGCTCGACGCTCTTGGCCGGATGGATGGGCTGCGCCCTGCTGAGGCCGGTGAGTTCACGCGGCGGGCATTCGAGAACGGCAAACTCGATCTCACCGAAGCGGAGGGTCTCGCCGATCTGATCGATGCGGAGACCGAGGCGCAGCGGCAGCAGGCGCTCGGTCAGTCGAGCGGCGGACTGCGGAAACGGGCCGACGCGTGGCGTGAGCAGATCATCCAGGCGATGTCCTTCGTTGAGGCGGCACTCGACTTTTCCGACGAGGCGGACGTGCCCGAGTTGATCGAGACAAAGGCGCGTCCGGTGGTCAAGGACATGCTCGCCGCCATCACCCGCCATCTCAATGGTGCCCGGCGCGGCGAACGGTTGCGTGACGGGTTGCAGGTGGTGCTGGCGGGTCCGCCCAATGCCGGCAAGTCGAGCCTGTTGAATGCCCTCGCCGACCGTGATGTGGCCATCGTGTCGCAGGAACCGGGAACGACTCGCGACGTCATCGAAGTGCACTTGGATCTCGGGGGCTTTCCGGTGACGCTGATCGACACGGCTGGACTGCGCGAGGGCGCCGGCGAGGTCGAGCGTGAGGGTATGCGGCGCACGGTCGTGCGTGCGCGGGATGCGGACCTTGTCTTGTGGCTGGTCGACGCGACGGCACCGCAATGGCCGTTGCCGGACGATCTGGAGGCGGCTGAAGCTCGGGCCGTCATCGTGCTGAACAAGATCGATCTCGAACAACCGACACGGGCTTCGGGCGACGACGTCATCGCGATCTCGGCAAAGACGGGTGCAGGCCTTGATGGTTTGATCGCAAGGCTGGCAGCGGACGCGGCCGATGCGATGGGCGGCGGCGAGCCCGCACTCGTGACGCGCCAGCGCCAGCGCCGGGAACTGGAGGCGTGCGGGGACGCGTTGCAGGCGTTTCTCGAGGGCGAGCCGCTGGCGGTCGAGCTGCGTGCGGAGGACCTGCGCCAGGCGGCACATGCCCTCGGCCGCTTGTCGGGGCGGGTGGATGTGGAGGATGTGCTCGATCGCGTCTTTGCCGGATTTTGTATCGGCAAGTAGTGTTTCACGTGAAACAATTCGCGGGCGACCGGCGGGCCGGCTTTGACGGGACCCGCGGAACCGGTTAGATCATCGCTGCCATGAGCAAGAGACCGGCCAGATTCGATGTCATCGTGATCGGCGGCGGGCACGCGGGATGTGAGGCCGCGGCGGCTTCGGCACGCCTCGGCGCCGCAACCGCGTTGGTCACCCATGCCTTCGCGACCATCGGCGAAATGTCGTGCAATCCCGCAATCGGCGGTCTCGGCAAGGGCCACCTGGTGCGCGAGATCGATGCGTTGGACGGGCTGATGGGACGCGTGGCCGATGCCGGCGGCATCCAGTTCCGGGTCCTGAACCGGTCGAAGGGCGCGGCCGTCCAGGGTCCGCGGGCGCAAGCGGACCGAAAGCTCTACCGTGAGGCCATGCAGGCCGCGATTCGCAGCACGTCCGGATTGACGGTCATCGAGCAAGGCGTCGAAGACCTTCTCGTTGAGAACGGCGTTGTCTGCGGCGTTGTGACCGCGGACGGCGAGACGCTCCGCGCTGGCGCGGTGGTTCTCACCACCGGCACGTTCCTCAACGGCCTCATTCATATCGGCGCGCGGAAGATCCCTGCCGGACGGATGGGCGAAGCCCCTGCCCTCAAACTGTCTGACCGGCTCTATGACATGGGCCTTGCCATGGGCCGTCTGAAGACCGGGACGCCGCCGCGCCTCGACGGCCGCACCATTGGATGGGACAGACTTGCCGTTCAGCACGGTGACGTGCCGCCGGTTCCGTTTTCCTTCCTCACCGACGACATCACGCGCCAGCAGGTGTGCTGCCACATCACCTTCACGAACACGGAAACCCACGGGATCATCGAGAAGAACCTCGGAAATGCGCCGATCTACTCCGGCCAGATCGAGAGCACGGGCCCGCGCTACTGCCCATCCATCGAGGACAAGGTGGTGCGGTTCAGGGAGCGCGAGGCGCATCAGATCTTTCTCGAGCCGGAAGGGCTCGACGACGATACAGTCTACCCGAACGGCATTTCGACGTCCCTGCCCGAGAATGTCCAGCACGCCTTCCTGCGGACGATCCCCGGACTTGAGAACGCAAAAGTGCTCCAGCCGGGCTACGCTATTGAATACGACTATGTGGACCCCCGCGAGCTGGCCCCCACGCTAGAGGTCAAGCGGCTTTCGGGGCTCTTTCTGGCCGGACAGATCAACGGGACGACCGGGTATGAGGAGGCGGCGGCCCAGGGCCTTGTCGCCGGCCTGAACGCGGCACTGTCGGCGTCGGGAGGCCGCGAGACGTTCACGGTCAGCCGCGCTGACGCGTATCTCGGCGTGATGATTGACGATCTGGTCACCCGCGGCGTGACCGAACCCTACCGGATGTTCACCTCGCGCGCGGAGTACCGGTTGAAGTTGCGCGCAGACAATGCCGACCAGCGTCTCACACCGCTTGGTGCCAAGTTGGGCTGTGTCGGCGCCGCGCGGACCGCCGCATTCGCTGCAAAGTCGAAGGCCTTGCGCGACGGACGTAAATTACTGGACTCGCTCGACGTCACACCCAACGCAGCCGCGCGGGCGGGGCTCAATATCAATCAGGATGGGCGCCGCCGCACCGCGTTCGAACTTCTGTCCTATCCGGGCATCGACATCGCGGCGGTGAAGCGCATTTGGCCTGAAATCGACACCATACCGCCGGCCATTGGCGCGCAACTGGAGACCGACGCGCGGTATGCGGTCTATCTGGCGCGGCAGGAGGCCGATATCGCCGCCTACCGCAAGGACGAGGCGGCGGCAATTCCGCGCGGCTTCGACTATGGCCGTATCTCCGGGCTTTCCAACGAAATCCGTCAGAAACTCGAAGCCCGCAGGCCGGCGACCCTGGCGCAGGCGTCACGGATAGACGGGATCACGCCGGCGGCGCTCATGCTGCTTGCTGCACATGTCAAAAAAATCTCGGTCCGGAAATCGGCCTGAGTCCGGCGGGGTGAAGCCGGATCAGCCGCTGATCGACACGCCTGAGAGGTTTGCTGCCGCGTTCGATGTTTCACGTGAAACCATTGCGCGGCTCGAAACCTATGCAGAGTTGCTTCGGCGTTGGCAGAAGGGCACGAATCTTGTGTCCCCGGCAACGCTCGATCAGGTCTGGCACCGCCATTTTGCTGATTCCGCGCAACTGCTGACATACGCGCCGAACGCCGCGCGCTGGCTCGATCTGGGTTCAGGCGCGGGATTTCCGGGATTGGTGGTTGCGATCTGCCGAGCGAATCGGGAGGATGGAGTCGTTCATCTGATCGAGAGCAACGCGCGGAAATGCGCATTTTTGCATGAAGTTGTGCGCGAAACGGGGTGTTCTGTGGAAATACACCATACGCGCGTTGAAAGCCTTTGGAGCGACGATAGATTGATGGGCGTCGATTGCATCACCGCGCGGGCGTTCGCGCCGCTTCCCAGGCTTCTGGAGTTGTCGGCGCCGTTCTTTGGACGAACCACACGGGGACTGTTTCTCAAAGGGCATCAGGCCGGGGCCGAGTTGGATGCCGCCCGGGAAAACTGGCGCGTTCAAGCTCACTTGCACCGGAGCGTTACGCAGACGCAGGCCTGGATCGTTGAGCTGAGTGATTTGCGACGAGGGGAATCGGATCATGTGGAAGGGACGGAGGCCTAAGGACACATCCAAGCCGCGTGTCCTGGCCATTGCCAACCAGAAAGGCGGTGTCGGAAAGACCACGACCGCCATCAATCTTGGCACCGCGCTGGCGTCCATCGGAGAGCATGTTCTTGTGATCGATCTTGATCCGCAAGGCAATGCGAGCACCGGATTGGGCATCTCGAAATCCGTGGAGGCGCGCACGCCGTCGACGCTGGAAGTCCTGCTGGGAGAGGCGACGATCGCGCAGGCGGAACGGCCGACAACCATCGAGCGAATGACTGTCGTTCCCGGCCATGTCGACCTGATGGCCGTCGAGCGCGATCCGAACACGCGTCAGAGCCGCAACTTTGCCCTGCGTGATGCGCTCCAGGCGCATGCGGCGGCAAAGGAGATGGGCGAACACGAGGCGCCGAGTTACGTCCTGATCGACTGCCCGCCCTCGCTGAACGTCCTGACCCTGAACGCTCTGTGCGCGGCGGACGCGGTCATCGTGCCGCTGCAATGCGAGTTTTTCGCGCTGGAAGGGCTGAGCCTGCTGGTCGATACGATCGAGCAGGTGCGTGACCATCTCAACCCCAATCTCAGCATCCAGGGTGTTATCCTGACCATGCACGATGGCCGGCAGGTCCTGACGCAACAGGTCGAAGAGGATGTGCGTGCCTTTCTCGGCAAGAAGGTCTACTCCAACACCATTCCACGTAACGTCACGATTTCCGAGGCGCCGTCGCACGGTCTGCCGGTGCTCGTCTACGATATGAACTGCAAGGGCAGCCAGGCGTACATCGCGGTCGCCAAGGAGCTTATCCGCCGCGAACGCGGCCTTGAGGCGGCCTAGGGGGGAACATCCATGGCAGCAAAACGCCGGCTGGGGCGGGGCCTTGCCAGCCTGATCAACGAAGAGGCAAGCGTTGCCGCCGTCACCAGCATTGAAGGTCTGCGCACCGTTGCCATCGAGGCGGTGCATCCCAGTCCGCTCAATCCGCGGGCTGCGTTTTCTCCTGAGGATCTTCAGGAGCTTTCCGAGTCGATCCGCATGCGCGGCGTGGTTCAACCGATCATCGTGCGGCCGGCCGAAGAGGGCGAGGGCACCGGAAGCTTCGAGATCATCGCCGGCGAACGCCGCTGGCGGGCCGCGCAGGCCGCGGGACTTCACGAGATCCCTGTCATCGTCCGCGAACTCACCGATCAGCAGGCCCTGGAGCTTGCCATCATCGAGAACGTCCAGAGGACCGATCTCAACGCCATAGAAGAAGCCGCGGGCTATCAGAAGCTGATCAAGACGTACAAATACACGCAAGAGGATCTCGCCGGAATCGTCGGCAAAAGCCGCAGCCACCTCACCAACACGCTGCGCCTTCTCAGACTTCCCGAGCCCGTCCAGGCACTGATCCGGAGCGGCGAGCTGAGCGCCGGGCATGCGCGCGCACTTGTCGGCCTCGCTTTCGCGGAGCAGGTCGCCCGTGACATCGTGCGGCGCGGGCTCAGCGTGCGGGCTGTCGAGGCGATGGTCCAGCGTAAGGGCGGCGATGCCGAACCGGCCAAGGCGAAGAAGGCGGTGAAGGACGCCAATACCCGTGCGGCGGAGCGCGAGCTGGGCGATGCGCTCGGGCTTGGCGTCGAGATCAGAACGGGTAAGGGCGAGAAGGGCGAACTGCGCATCGCCTATACGACGCTGGAGCAGTTTGAAGAACTCCGGAAGCGTCTTCTCAATCTGAAATAGATATAAATATCAATAATTTATGAAGAAAGCTCTACGATGAGCTGGCTTGTGAGCTCGTGCTCCAGAGCAGGCGTTGTGCGCGTATCGCGGGTCGTCTCCTGAACCCTGGTAAGCGCGCGTGCCGCGGTGCGTTCGCTCCACCTGCGGGCATGGAGCAGGAGTGCGTCGCGTTGGCGGAAATGAAGCGGCGGTCGGAATTGTCCGGCTGCGTGCGACGCGGTTTCCCCGGCCTCGACCGCCGCGCACAGCCGGTGCAGCCGCTGAAAGTGACGGCTCAATCCGGCCAGCACCATGGCCGGTGCCGCGCCGCCCGCGAGCAGCGCGTCGAGCTGTGAGAGGGCGTGCCGCGTCTTTCCTTCCGCGACCGCCGACGTCAGCGAATCGAGTATTCCGGCACCCAGATCGCCGACCACGGCATCCACGTCCTCCACCGTGATCGTGCCGCCGTCTCCGGCATATGTCGCAAGCTTGGCGCATTCCGACCGCGCCAGCGATGCGTCCGCGCCGAGCCGGCTCTCGAGGTAGGCGCGCACCTCGGCGGAGACCTGCAGGTTCTTGTCGCCGAGCTCGCGCGCGATGACCCGGGTGATGTCTTTCCCGGGATCGGAGTAGCACGGCAATGCAACGGCCTGCCTGTTCCCCTCGAACAGCTTCCGAAGCTTGGAGGCGGGGCGCAGGTTTCCTGCCTCGGCGATCAGCGTGGCGGCGAGGCCCGCCTCGATCAAAGCGGCAATGTCTTCCGGCTTCAGCCGCCGTTCGGCCTTGACGTGAACGATGCGGCGTTCGGCGAACATCGAAAGGGTCTGGAGTTCGACCGCGAGCCGGTCGGGATCCCCGGCGAGGTCGCGGTCGTCCAGACGGATGATCTCGGCTGCAGGCTCGCTCAGCTTGGAGAAACTCCGCGCGAGGTCGCCCGCCCGCTCGGCGACCAGCGCCGGCTCGGGCCCGTAAACGAGCGCCGCGATATAACGCGGGTCAGGCTTCTCGATGAAAGAGAGTGTTTGTGCCGCTTTGAATGCAACCATGTCTCAGGCCGCCGACATTCGTCCGTGAGCGCGGTTTTCAGGCCTGTCCGGAAAGATAGCCCGCAACTCCGGTTCGGATCGTCTCCGCGACCGTACGTGCCGCGCGGTTCTCTGCGTCGATGCGCGCGCGGACATTGGCGAAGATCGGATTGAACCTGTCATATGCCGCCCGTCCGACGCCCTTGCCCTCGAGCACAACCTTGTTGTCGGCCAGGCTTATGAGCTTGTAGCGGGCCTCGAGCAGGAAGATCTCGCCCTGGGCGTCACCCGTTGTGCTGACAAGCGTTTTGGTGAGCGACTCTCGAACGGAGATTTCGAGGCGGTAACGCGATTCCCCGGGATAGCCGCCGCCGGTTGTGGTGAAGATCAGCTCGTTGCGCAGCCGCTGGCCGACCCGGCCCGGAATGGGTGTGATGTCGATGCCGGCCATAACGTCCTTGAGCCGGGTCCCGTTATGCGTGGTGCCATAGAGCGGCTGGCAGGCCGAAGCCAGCGGCGCGGCGAGAAGAGCCGAGCCGATCAGCGCCAGCGCCTGCCGACGGCTGCGTAAGGCACCCTTGCGCGCGTTTTTAGGCGACGACATTTACGATCCTTTGCGGAACAACAATGACCTTCTTGATGTCCCGTCCCTCAATGGCGCGCAGGACGTTCTCAAGCCTGAGCGCCGCTGCTTCAATATCCTCTTTCGGGGCGTCGCGCGCAACCGTCAATTCATCGCGCCGCTTGCCGTTCACCTGCACGGCGATCGTCACCGTGTCCTCGACCAGAAGCTCGGCGTCCACCTTGGGCCACGGCGTCTCGGTCAGCAGCGCGTCGCTTGCCCCCAACTGTTTCCAGCATTCTTCTCCCAAATGCGGCATCATTGGGCCGAACAGGACAATCAGCGTCTCAAGCGCCTCGCGCAGAGCCCAGCCAAAGTCCTCATCCTTGTTTTCCGGCAGCGCCGACAGGGTGTTGGCGAACTCGTAGATATGGGCCACGGCGCGATTGAACCTGAGGGCCTCGATATCCTTCGACACCTCGCTCAGCGCCTTGTGAGTGGCGCGCCGCAGGGCCAGTGCGTCTTCGCCGAAAGTGGCCGGCTGTTCGGCATCCCGGCTGCCGGCACGCGGCGCCAGGTCCGTCACCAGCCGCCACAGGCGCTGCACAAAGCGCCAGGCACCTTCCACGCCGGCCTCCGTCCACTGGACGTCGCGCTCGGGCGGGGAGTCCGACAGCATGAACCAGCGGATCGTGTCGGCACCGTAATGGCCGATGATGTCCTCCGGATCGACCGTGTTGTGCTTCGACTTGGACATCTTCTCAACCGGTCCGATCCGGACCGGCGCTCCAGTCTCCACATGCAGTGCTTTCCGCGCCGTCCCTTCGCCCTCGATCCGGACGTCCGACGGCATCACCCACGAGCCGTCTGCGAGCTTGTAGGTTTCGTGGTTTACCATCCCCTGGGTGAACAGTCCGGCGAACGGCTCATCAAGTCCCACATGGCCGGTCGCCTTCATCGCGCGTGTAAAGAAGCGCGAATAAAGCAGGTGGAGAATGGCATGCTCGATGCCGCCGATATACTGGTCCACCGGCAACCAGGCATCGACCTGCTCGCGGACGGTCGGTATGTCGGCGTGGGGCGCGCAGAACCGTGCAAAGTACCAGGACGAATCGACGAACGTGTCGAACGTGTCCGTCTCGCGGACCGCCGCCTCGCCGCATTTCGGACAGGCGACGTGCTTCCACGTCGGGTGATGGTCGAGCGGGTTTCCCGGCTTGTCGAAGGTGACGTCGTCGGGCAGTTCGACCGGCAGATCCTTGTCCGGAACGGGCACCACTCCACAGGTTGGGCAATGAATGACCGGTATCGGGCAGCCCCAATAGCGCTGCCGTGAGACGCCCCAGTCGCGCAGGCGATAGTTGACCTTGCGTTCGCCCTTGCCCTTTGCCTCAAAGCGTTTTGCGATCTCCTCCTTCGCTGCGGGGATGCCGAGTCCGTCGAGGAATTCGGAATTGATGAGCACACCGTCGCCGTCATAGATCTCATCACGGTCGCAATAGCCGCTCACATAACCGGCCAGCGCCTCGCCCTTGAGGTCGGCCGACGCGACGACGGGAATGATGTCGATGCCCAGCGCCTTGCAGAAGTCGAAGTCGCGCTGGTCGTGACCCGGACAGCCGAAGATGGCGCCGGTGCCGTAGCTCATGAGCACGAAGTTGGCGGCGAAAACCGGAACGGTCTTGCCCTCGATAAAGGGATGCACGACGCGCAGCCCCAGCGCATGGCCGGTCTTCTCGGCTTTCTCCAGGGCCTCCTCCGTGGTGCCGATGCGACGCACCTCTTCGATGTATTCGGCAAGGCCCGCATCGTTTTCCGCCGCCTGCTGGGCGAGCGGATGGTCGATCGAGACGGCGCAGAAGGTCATGCCGAAAATCGTGTCATGCCGCGTGGAGAACACCTCCAGTTCGCCGGCGGGCGCGTTCGTGTCGTCGACGAGATCGAGCTTGAACTGCAGCCCTTCCGAACGCCCGATCCAGTTGCGCTGCATGGTGCGCACCTTGTCTGGCCAGCGCTCCAGGCCGTCGAGCGCGTCGAGCAATTCCTCGGACATGTCGGAGATGTTCAGGAACCACTGGGTCAGCTCGCGCTGCTCCACCTCGGCGCCCGAGCGCCAGCCCTTGCCGTCGATCACTTGCTCGTTTGCGAGCACGGTCTGGTCCACCGGATCCCAGTTGACCTTTGCAGTGTGGCGCGAGACGAGGCCGGCTTGAAGGAAATCGAGGAACAGCCGTTGCTCCTGGGCATAGTATTCCGGATCGCTGGTCGCCAGTTCGCGGCTCCAGTCGAGCGACAGGCCGAGCGCCTTGAGCTGGCCGCGCATGGCGTCGATATTGGCGTAGGTCCATTCGCGCGGATGTACGCCGCGCTGGATCGCGGCGTTTTCCGCCGGCATGCCGAAGGAGTCCCAACCCATCGGATGGAGGACGTTGAACCCCATGGCGCGCTTGTAACGCGCCACCACGTCGCCCATGGTGTAGTTGCGCACATGTCCCATGTGGATGCGCCCTGACGGGTAGGGGAACATCTCAAGCACGTAGTACTTTTCGCCGGGATCGTCGTCCTTCGCGTGGAACAGGTCCTTGTCGGCCCAGACCTTCTGCCAGTGCGTTTCGCGATCCCGCGGGTTGTAGCGCGATTGCGCCATGATCGGTTTTCCTTTATCGCGTAGCGTGTTTCCGCGCCGTTGTGGTCAAAAAGCCAGAGCCGGTCAAGCCGCTCGCGCGGGGCAAACCAACCATTGTGCTGCAGGCCGGCACCGAACATACGGGCAAGCGGCGTTTCGGGCCGGAACAACGCGTTGGAATGAACCCATGGACCCCTCCGTTTCCGATATCGATGTAACCGCGGTCAGGGACCGCATCGAGGCGGTCGAGGCACGGATCACCGCGGCTGCCGAACGCGCCGGGCGTGACCCGCGTGACGTGCGCCTCATTGCGGTGTCGAAGACGTTCGGACCGGAGCGGATCGAGCCGGTCATTGCCGCGGGCCACATGCTGTTCGGGGAGAACCGCGTTCAGGAAGCACAGGGCAAGTGGCCCGCGCTCAAAGCGGATCATGCCGGGGTCGAGTTGCACCTGATCGGTCCGTTGCAGTCGAACAAGGCACGCGACGCCGTCGCGCTGTTCGACGTGATCCATACGATCGACCGTCCCAAGATCGCTGCGGCGGTCAAAAAAGAGATGGTGGCGCAGAACCGGCACCCGCGCCTTCTTGTGCAGGTCAACACGGGCGAAGAAGACCAAAAAGCCGGCATTGCGCCGGCGGACCTCGACGGTTTTCTGAAGAGCTGCGCGGAGGAACACGGGCTTCAGATTGAGGGCCTGATGTGTATTCCGCCGATCGACGAGGAACCGGCGCTGCATTTTGCGCTTTTGAAGAAACTCGCGGACAGAAACGGTCTCAGGGAGCTTTCGATGGGCATGAGCGCGGATTTTGAGACGGCGATCGCATTCGGGGCGACCTATGTTCGCGTCGGAACGGCGATTTTCGGCCCTCGCGCGGCAAAACCACCCGTTTGAGCGTGTCAGGGATCAGCCGAGCACGGCAAATACCGCCCGTGAGCCGCACTGTTGGAGAATGAACTGCAGGTCGTGCGTTCGCATTGCGATGCATCCTTCCGTTGCCGACATGTCAGGGCGGGCGATATGGGCGAAGATCGCACTTCCGCGTCCCCGCACGCGCGGCCTCTGATTGTGGTTCAGGATGATAACAATGTTATATAATATGTCATCACGCCAAAGCGCCTCGCAACTGGCGGGATATGGCAGGTGAACGGGGCGGTTGTAGTTTCGGTCTTGCGGCGCGTCGCACCAGCCGTCCGATTTGCGGATGGGACAGGCCCGGAGCCGGCTTCTCGGGCGGGGACCACGGTCGGAACGGAAGAGGACGCGTTCAAGTTTCCAGCGTCCGAGGGGGGTGGCGCCGTCCCCTTCGCGCTTCAGCGCACGGATTCCGGACCGGCCCAGCGCACAGGGAACAGCGCGTCCGCCGACGGTGATTATGCCCTGGTCGCGGCGCCCCGGACGGGGCCGGACCGCAAAAGTCGTCAGTTCACGGACTCTTGACTGTTTTTTATGCCTCTTCATGTTTACCCCGGAGCGTAGATAAGCAAGTTGACACTGTAGCAAGCGGGCCTCGAACGACGCGAGGCTTCAAACCGACCAGAAATGCACGCCGAAGAGCCAGATCATGAGCACAGCGCGGAAAATTCTCATAATTGACGACGACGATGATTTGCGGGATTCGCTCAGCGAGCAGTTCGCTTTGCACGACGAATTCGCTTCCCAGGCGGCCGATACCGCAGCCGGCGGTCTCGATCTCGCCAAGTCGGAGCATATCGATCTGATCCTGCTCGACGTGGGCCTGCCCGACATGGATGGTCGCGAAACCTGCAAGGTTCTGAGGAAAAACGGCTTCAAGAGCCCGATTATCATGCTCACAGGTCAGGATTCCGATGCGGATATGATCCTCGGGCTTGAGTCCGGGGCGAACGACTATGTGACCAAGCCGTTCCGCTTCTCCGTGCTCCTCGCCCGTGTGCGCGCGCAGTTGCGCCAGCACGAGCAGAGCGAGGACGCCGTATTCACCATCGGTCCCTATACGTTCCGTCCGGCGACCAAAACGCTGGTCGATGGGGCGGGCGCCAAGGTCAGGCTGACCGAAAAGGAGACCTCAATCCTCAAATACCTTTACCGCGCCGGCGAAAAGGTTGTGACCCGCGAGGTCCTGCTGCATGAGGTTTGGGGATATAATGCCGGTGTGACGACCCACACGCTCGAGACGCACATCTACCGTTTGCGGCAAAAAATCGAAAAAGACCCCTCCAATGCCGAACTGCTGCTGACGGAAATGGGTGGCTACAAGCTGATGCCATAAAACTGTTGCGCACCACCCCCCGAGTCGCGTTAAGGTAAGTCGTCCCGGTCGGGACAGGTATCGCGTTTCCCAGAGTTCATTCCAGTACTGCGTAGTCAAACTTTGTATGGAGTTTGAGCCGATGCAGCACGGCGCGGCCGCCGAGTTGCTCGCGCGTGTTCCGGTGTTGCGGGGTATCGGCGGCGAGTTTCTTTCGGTCATCATGCAAACAGGTGAGGCTCAGCGTTTCACCGCGCACGACACCCTCGCGGTTGCCGGCATGCCGGCGGACGCCGCGTTCGTCATTCTCGAAGGTCAGGTCGCGCTCTACACGGACGACGGACGGCAGTTTGGCGATCTGCTCGGTCCCACGGACACGGTCTGCGCGATGGCGATGATCGTGGAAACGCAGCACTTTTTCAGCGCCTTCGGCATGAGTGACGGATTCGCCCTCAGATTCGCAAACGAGTCCTTCGGGACCCTGATGCGCCAGTACCCATGGCTGGCCGCGCATCTTGCCCGTAATATCGGCCAGGACCTCGGCGTGACTGCACGGGCCCTTCACGGGCTCGACGATATGCTGTCCGTTTCGGAAGGCGATTTGTTGCCATTCGTGGGCGAGCGGCCCGCCAGGGATGAAGATGCAAACGGTGCGCAGGACGCGGATTCGGCAGAAGGCGACGCACTGTCGGCTTTGCGGAAGGCCTCACGTGGTCAGGACCTGCTGGTTAGCCTGAACGAGGCTATTTCGTACTCAGATCAAAAGACGCCAGCACCGGAACATGGTCAGATGGCTTCTCCCAGTCACGCGCTTCTTCAATCACTTGAAGATCAACCGCGGTTCGGCTGAGGGCAGGGGTCACCCAGATGTGATCGAGGCGGCGCCCGCGGTTTGAGGCGCGCCAGTCCTTGGCGCGGTAGCTCCACCAGGTGAACAGCTTCTCTTCCGGCGGGATATGCCGCCGCATGACATCGACCCAGTCATGCGCGCGTTGCACCTTTTCCATGTGGTCCACCTCCACAGGCGTATGGCTGACCACCTTCAGCAGCTGTTTGTGCGACCAGACGTCGGTTTCGAGTGGCGCCACGTTCAAATCGCCGACCAGGATCATCCGGTTCGCATCCTGATTCGTCTGCGCCTCGCCCCAGCGGGCCATCGCAGTCAGATAGTCGAGTTTCTGGGCGAATTTCGGATTGACGTTCACGTCGGGAACGTCGCCGCCGGCGGGAACATAGAAATTGTGGAGCACGACGTTGCGCGCGCCTGTTGCCGTGAGGCGTACGGCAATATGCCGTGCATCACCGCTGCCGTTGAAATCCCGGGTCTCGACACGCTCGATGGGCAGACGCGAGATGGTGGCCACACCGTGATACGCCTTCTGGCCGTTGAGCTCGATGTGCTCGAAGCCGATCGAGCGGAATGCCTTTGTCGGAAAGCTGCCATTGGCGCATTTGATCTCCTGGAGGCAGAGCACATCGGGCTGATACGTCTCGACGAAGCGCTCGATCAGGCCGAGCCGCAGACGGACCGAGTTGATGTTCCAGGTGGCGAGTTTGAATTTCATGCGCGTCGGTGTCGGATATGGATTTCAGGCAGGCAGTGTCGAAAAGGGACTATAGCAAAAAAAGACGCCCAACCTTGGGGGGTTGGGCGTCAAATCCGCGAAAATGCGGCGCGCCGGGAGGGAAACCGGCGCAAGCGAGCGCGTCTACGGCTAGACGGGGGGCACTACCGATGAAGATCGACGTCACCCGCTTGTGCAAATACAGATATGCCGACTGCCCGGAATTTCAATCTTTGTTCGTTAAAAAAATTAACGAAGCCCTGACCGGACTGCAGAGTCGGGGCGGCGCGTGATCCGGTAATTTTCCTTAACACACTGATATTGCCCGCCATTTGTGGAAAATGGCGCGTTAATAATGACCGCAGTGCTAACGCGCGATCAAATATTAATTATTGTCAAGATTGTCGAGCTCGATGGAGGACGATTGAAAAAAGTCGTCTCCCTTTCTGTCGCCGGCCACGAGGTCTGCAAGCTGGATCCGGGTGTCCAGCCCCTGGGCATCGGTGACGACCCACTCATACAACTCCAGTTGCGGCCGCTTGAAGAAGAGTTGCAGTCGCCCGCCCGCATTTCCGCTCTTGTCGACGAGAACGATCGCGACGGCCGATTCGTCCTGGTTCATTTGCAGAATGACCGAATCCCGCAGTAAATCGATATCTTCGCCGAGGAACAGCAGGATCGGCGTGGCATCGAGCGGAAACTTGTCGACCGTTTTGAGGTCATGGTCCTCGATGGCCAGATACTCGCCGTCCGAGACGATGCGCAGCTTGCTCGGTGCGGAATAGTCGAAGCGCAACCTTCCCGGCCGCTGTACATAGAAGCGCCCGCGCTTGCGCTCGTTGCGATGATCGGTCTGCACGAACCGGCCTTCGAGCGAGCTCAGATTGTTCAGGTATCCGTTGATCCGGCCGATCAGGGAGATCTGCTCGGACGAGAGGACAAGAGGCGGCTGCGCCTCGCCCGGTACCGCCTGCTGTATCCCGGCATCAGGTTGGCGAAGGCCCGTCCCCGGTGTTGTCTCGGTTGCCCAACCCGTGGCCGGGTTCACCGGTTCCGGCGCCGGTTGTTGCTCGGCGGCCTGCGGTTGAGGGGATTGCGGGGCCTGCGCCAGCGCCGGCAAAGCAAACGCCATGCATACGGCGCACGCAAGAGCTGCGCGTCGAACACTTCTTGCATTCACGGGATATGCCACCTTCGGATTGCCAATGACCGATCGTCATACTGGCATAGATGATTTAGAGGAAAATCGTCAACTTGTTGGCGCGTTCGCACAAAAAATTGTTTGGCAGATCAAATCTGCTCGTGCTCTCCGGCAAGGATCTCGCGCTTGCCGGCGTGATTGGCCGCCGAGATCACGCCCTCTTCCTCCATCTGTTCGATCAGGGTCGCCGCCCGGTTGTAGCCGATGGAGAGCCGGCGCTGGATGTAGCTGGTCGAGGCCTTGCGGTCGCGCAGCACGATGGCGACGGCCTGGTCGTACAGGCTGTTGGCCTCACCGTCACCGGCGAGAGCACCCGGAGCGCCGTCCTCCTCCTCGTCGACGGTGATCGCCTCGAGATATTCCGGCACGCCCTGCTTCTTGAGGAAGCGCACCACTTTTTCCACCTCGTCGTCGGAGACGAAGGGTCCGTGCACGCGCATGATCCGCCCGCCGCCGGCCATGTAGAGCATGTCGCCCTGGCCGAGGAGCTGTTCGGCGCCCTGTTCTCCGAGAATCGTCCGGCTGTCGACCTTGGAGGTCACCTGAAAGCTGATGCGGGTCGGGAAATTCGCCTTGATCGTGCCGGTGACGACGTCGACGCTGGGGCGTTGTGTCGCGGTGATCAGATGAATTCCGGCGGCCCGCGCCATCTGCGCAAGCCGCTGGACCGCGCCCTCGATGTCCTTGCCGGCCACCATCATCAGATCGGCCATCTCGTCGACGATCACGACGATGTACGGCATCGGCTCATAGTCCATCTCTTCCTTTTCGTAGACCGCCTCGCCGGTTTCCTTGTCGAAACCGGTCTGGACGGTCCGCGAGAGGACTTCGCCGCGCTCATGCGCCTCGCGCACACGTTCGTTGTAACCGTTGATGTTGCGCACCCCGAGCTTGGACATGCGCTTGTAGCGCTCTTCCATCTCCTTGACGGTCCATTTGAGCGCGACCACGGCCTTCTTGGGATCGGTGACGACCGGTGCGAGCAAATGGGGGATGCCGTCATAGACGGAGAGCTCGAGCATTTTGGGGTCGATCATAATGAATTTGCACTTGCTCGGATCGAGGCGCTGCAGCAGGGACAGGATCATCGTGTTGATGGCCACGGACTTGCCGGAACCGGTGGTGCCCGCGACCAGCAGGTGCGGCATGCGCGCCAGGTCCACGAAAACGGACTCGCCGCCGATATTCTTGCCGAGCGCGAGAGCGAGCTCGGCCTCGGAATTCGTGAACTCGTTGGCCTCGAACAGCTCGCGCAGGAACACCATCTCGCGCCGTGCGTTGGGCAGTTCGATGCCGATGGCGTTGCGGCCGGGGATGACGGCGACACGCGCCGAGATCGCCGCCATTGAACGGGCAATATCGTCGGCGAGGCCGATGACCCGCGATGATTTGGTGCCCGGCGCGGGCTCCAGCTCATACAGGGTGACGACCGGTCCGGGGCTTACATTGGTGATTTCGCCCTTCACGCCGAAATCCTGAAGCACTTCTTCCAGAAGCCGCGCGTTCTCCTGCAACGTCGCCTTGTTGATCCCGGCGTTCCGGCGCGAGGACGGCGCGCGCTTCAACAGCTTCAGAGGCGGAAGCGAGAATGTGGCGGCCAGCGCGACCGCCCTGGCACGCGGCGCGATATGGAGCACCTCGCGGGGCGCCTCTTCCACGACCGGTTCCGGCGTCACGGGCATATCGAGTTCGGGTTCGGCGATGCCTCGTTCAGCCGGAGACGTCATTTGCGGCGGGCGCGGATCGGCGAAATAGGGCTCGATGCGGCCGGAGGGGTCCGCCTGTGCCTCTTCCTGCTCCCGGCGCAGGAACTTCGGCAGCGGATCGTCGGGTTCAAGGCTGTCCGCGCCTGCGGGATCATACTCGTAGGCGACAGGATCAGGCGCATCCTCATAGTCTTGCTCATAGGCGTCGCGGCGCGCGGAGCGGTTGCGGATGCGCGTGACAACCCCGCCAAGCGCCGCGGCGATCCGGTCTCCGGCACCGAACACGCGATGCAGCCAGCTCGTATCGGATGCCGGCGCCCCGCGCAGGACCTCAAGGGCGGACCGCGAGATTCCCGAAGCAAACAGAACCATCGCCGTGCCCACGGCGAGCAGCGCGGTGCCGGCGAGCAGGCGGCCGAGACCGCCCGGCAGAAGCGTCAGAAGAAAACTCGATGCGGTCAGTGCGAGGTCGCCCATGATCCCGCCGAGCCCGTTCGGCAGCGGCCAGGTGGCGGGCTCGGGCAGCACCGACAGTCCGCCCGCGAGCGCGATGACCCCGGCGGGCCAGGCGGCAAGGCGCAGTTTGACGCGCGGCGGGATCTGGCAAAGTGCGATATGGCGGCCCCACGCCGCCAGCGGAAGGAACAGCACGATGGATGCCAGACCGACTGACTGGATCGACAGATCGGCGACGGTGGCGCCCCAGGACGACAACCAGTTGCTCGGGGCGCCGCGCGTGGCGTTGTTCAGGCTCGGATCGTGGATCGACCAGCTCATCAGGCTGACCCATGCGGCGACGGCAAGCATGAACAGGCCGGAGCCCGCAACCCACCAGGTCATGCGCTTCAGGCCAGTCTCCACGGCGCCCGGCAGGAGCCTTTTGCGTGCCGTACTTGTGCCGGTCAGTGCCACGTTCCCCGAACCCTCACTTCAATGTCTCGACGATGCGGGTCAGCGCATCCTCGGTGGTCGCCAGGTCCTCGACCATCGCCACGCGGATGAAACCCTCCCCGGGGTCTTTTCCATCCGAACCGGTGCGGGCGAGAAAGGTCCCGGGCAACAGTCTGACGCCACAGCCTTTCCAAAGGGTTTTCACGACGTCTTCGCTGCCGCCATAATCGTTAACGTCAAGCCACAGAAAAAAGCCGCCCTCGGGCCGGCGGTAGCCGTAGCGATTGCCGAGAATCCGGTCCGCGGCATCGAATTTTTCGCGGTAAAGCGCCCTGTTTGCCTCGACATGCGCTTCGTCCGCGAGAATCCTGGTGCAGGCGTGCTGGATCGGGACCGGCAGTTGCGGCGCCACCACGTTGCGGAACGAGGCGAATGCCTCGATGAACGCCGGATCGCCGGTGCAGAAGCCCGCGCGCAGCCCCGGCAGGTTGGAGCGCTTCGACAGCGACTGCATGGAGACGACGTTGGCGAGGCTTCCGGTTTCCTGCCACGCCGTTTCGAGTGCGCCTGGCGGAGGCGTCGTGGTGTAGATTTCCGAGTAACACTCGTCGGCAAGCAGAATGAAATCGTGGGCGCGTGCGAGTTCGATGGCGCGCAGGATATAGTCCGTGCCGGCCACGGTTCCTTGCGGATTGGTCGGCGTACAGAGAAACAGCGCGACCGTGCGCTTGAGCAAATCCTCGTCGATTGCTTCGAGGTCGGGAAGAAACCCGGTGCCCGCACCGGCCGGCAGAAAGACGACGTCGGCCCCTGACGCGCCGGCTGCCGCATAGGTGTGATAAAACGGGTTTGGAATAAGAATCGCAGGGCTTTCAATGTCCCGGCGCCGTGCGCAGACCGGAAACGTGACGTAGAACAGCCCCTCGCGTGTCCCGGCCAGCGGAATGATGCCCAGTTCGGAGCTATCAAGCCCGGCCAGCGCGGGATACCGGCGTCCCAGCCAGTCCGACACCGCCGCGCGGAACGGCTTGGTTCCGCGGATCGCGGGGTATTTGCCGAAATCCGCTTCGGCTTCCGCGAGTGCGGCAATCAGAAAGTCCGGCATCGGATGGCGCGGCTCGCCGATGGTCAGATTGATGACGCTGCCGCCGGGTTCCAGCCCGTCGAGCAGGGCGTCGAGCCGTGCAAACGGCGAAACGGGCAATTCCATGTTGTTTTCGGGAGAACGCGACTGAGACATGACACCGTCTTTGACTTACACCACGGACCCCGTTGCTGTGGGCGGTCAAGGGTCACGTGTATCTAGGGGCATACAGGTTAAGGTCTCATTAACACTTTTCGTCGGTTTTCGCCTTCGCCGTCATTGCGCCATAAAAATGACCCGGATGCCGCAGGGCATCCGGGCCGGTTTTGGACGTGACCCGTCTTGTAGGCGCGACGGGCGGTCTCAGTCATTGGGGACGGTCCGACATCTGGGAGGAGGGCCGTCCGTCCCCAAATCGCTAGATTCGCTGGCTTCCGACGCCGAACTCAGGATAGGCCTCCATGCCACATTCGGACTGGTCGAGGCCGTTGGCTTCCTGCTCTTCGCTTGGACGGATGCCGATGGTTGCTTTCAGGATCAGCCAGACGACGAGGCTGGCGATGCTGACAAACACGCCGACCGCGACGATACCCAGGATCTGGGCCCCGAAGCTGCTGTCCGAGTTTGTGAACGGAACCGCCAGCGTTCCCCATATTCCGGCAACGAGATGAACCGGAATGGCGCCCACCACGTCATCGATCTTCAGCTTGTCGAGAAGCGGGACGGTGAACACGACGATGGCACCGCCGACGCCGCCGATGATGATCGCCCAGATCGGGCTCGGCGTGAGCGGTTCCGCGGTGATCGACACGAGACCGGCCAGCGCGCCGTTCAACGCAAAGGTCAGGTCGACCTTACCGTAGAACACCTGTGACAGAATCATCGCCACGACCACGCCCGCTGCCGCGGCAATGTTCGTGTTCATGAAGATGCGCGATACGGACGATGCGTCTTCCAGAGAACCGAGCGCGAGCTGCGAGCCGCCGTTGAAGCCGAACCAGCCGAGCCACAGGATGAACGTGCCAAGCGTCGCCAAAGGCATGCTCGAGCCCGGAATCGCGTTGACGGAGCCGTCCTTGCCATATTTGCCCGCACGCGCGCCGAGCAGAATTGCGCCGACCAGTGCGGCCCATCCACCGGTGGAGTGCACCAGCGTCGAGCCGGCAAAGTCCTGGAAGCCGGCTTCCTGAAGCCAGCCCGCGCCACATTTCCAGGCGCCCTGGATCGGATAGATGAAGCCGCAGAGGATCGCGACAAAGATCAGGAACGGCCACAGCTTGATGCGTTCGGCGAGCGTGCCGGACACGATCGACGCCGCCGTGGCGCAGAACACCATCTGGAAGAACCAGTCGGAGGCGGCGGCATAGTCGCCGGCATCCTGTCCCGGCTCCGGGATCGCTTTCGGCAGAAACGAGCCGATATAGCCGCCGTCCACGCCGTCATACATCAGGTTGTAGCCGACAACCCAGTACATCAGACCGGCGATGGAATAGAGGCCGATATTCTTGGTGCACTGCATGGCGACATTCTTCGAACGCACCATGCCGGCCTCGAGCATCGCGAAGCCGCACGCCATCCACATGACCAGAAAGCCGCCGATCAGGAACAGCAGCGTGTTGAAGACATATTTCGAGTCAGCCGGAACGGCCGTCGCCGCGGCCGGAGCAGCCTCCTGCGCGGCCGGTGTCGTCTCCTGCGCAAGTGCAGGGTCGACGAACAGGGCCAGCACTGCGGCCAGGCTCAATGTCGGCGCGAGCAGGTTGCGCGGTCTCATCATGTTAAACCCCCGAAAAGTGGTTGATTCCTTCGAACTACAGCGCATCGGCATCTGTCTCTCCCGTGCGGATGCGGATGGTTTTTTCGATCGGTCCGACGAAAATCTTGCCGTCGCCGATCTGACCCGTCTTCGCAGCCTTGATGATTGCTTCGGTTGCCTTGGCGGCGAGCTTGGCCGGAACGACCACCTCGATCTTGACCTTCGGCAGAAAGTTCACGGCGTACTCCGCGCCGCGATAGATCTCCGTGTGGCCCTTCTGCCGTCCGTAGCCTTTAACTTCTGATACCGTCATGCCTTCAAGCCCGAGTTCGGTCAGCGCCTCGCGCACCTCGTCCAGCTTGAACGGCTTGATGACGGCCGTAATGAGTTTCATTCGTCAGCTCCCCGTTTCTTGCGCGTATCGCTACCGCTCTTCCTGCAGCGTGGTGACACGCACGGTTGTTCAAGATCCCGAGCGAAACACTCGCGAATGGACGGAGAGACTCAAAGCCCGTGCCAGTTTCGGCATCGGAGCTTCAACATATTGATTTACATGATAAATTTAGACTGTGAAACGAGAATCACAGGGAAAACGACACGGCAATCTGCACAAAAATTCGGCAAAAGAGGTGATTCGCCTAAAAAACGCTCATGCCGTCAGGCGGGTTTCATCTCCCGTCTCTCACGGATCAATCCCTCCTGCGCGACGGAGGCGACCAGCACGCCGTCCGGGGTGAAAATGCTGCCTCGGCAGAACCCGCGTGCGCCGTGGGCGGCGGGGCTGTCCATGGTGTAGAGCAGCCAGGTGTCGGCACGGCAGGGGCGGTGGAACCACATGGCGTGATCGAGGCTCGCCATCATCAGCCCGGGGTCGAACAGCAGGCGTCCGTGCGCGATCAACGCCGTGTCGAGCAGGGAAAAGTCCGATGCATAGGCAAGGGCGCATTGATGCAGGGCCGGATCGTCCGGCAAATCGTCGGTGGCCCGAATCCATATCGACTGCGTGGGCGTACGCTTCTTCGGATCGAAAAAGCGCGACGAGTCCACCGGGCGCAGCTCGATCGGCCGCTCACGCTCGAAATATCTTTTGATGTTGGGCGGCATCTGGTCGAGGAACTGCTCCTTGATATCGTTGATGCTCGGCAGGTCCTCCGGCTTCGGGACATCCGGCATATCGGACTGGTGGTCGAATCCGTCCTCCTCGAGATGGAAGGACACCGACATGGAGAAGATCGCATGACCGTGCTGAATGGCGACCACCCGTCGGGTGTTGAAGCTCCGCCCGTCGCGAATCCGGTCCACTTCGTAGATGATCGGGACCGCCGGATCGCCCGGGCGCATGAAGTAGGCGTGCAGGGAATGCGCCATGCGCGCATCGACGGTCCGCTCGGCGGCAACCAGGGCTTGCCCGATCACCTGGCCGCCGAACACGCGTTGCCATCCGTCCTGCGGGCTGCGTCCGCGAAACAGGTTGTGTTCGAGCTGTTCAAGGTCGAGTATGGAAAGGAGACGTTTGACTGCGCTGACCATTCGCTGCCTCTGCCAAAAATGGCTATCTGGGTGAGATTCGTCGGAGTGTGATGCCCATGAGGCGGATGACGGTGCCGGCTGTCAAGAATATCTGAGTGAGCCCATGGTCGATAAGAGTGCGGAACCAAAGTCCTGCGACGTTCTGATCGCCGGCGGGAGCTTTGTCGGGCTGGCTGCGGCGCTGGCGCTTTCAAGGTCCTCACGCGGAACCTTGGGCGTCACGGTGGTTGATCGCACGCCGCCAGGGGTCGCGCGGGCCGCCGCGAATGACGGGCGGGCTTCGGCATTGTCCGCCGCGAGCGTGAACCTGTTCCGGTCCCTCGGCGTTTGGGACGAGGTGCAGGCGGATGCCCAGCCGTTCACCGAGATCGACATCACCGACAGTCCGGCCGACGCCATTGCCCGGCCGTCCCTTTTGCATTTTGACGGCGCGCTCGGCGACGGGGAACCGGCGGCTTACATGCTCGAAAACCACATTCTGCGCGGTGCGCTTCTTTCATGTGTGGAGGCCGCCGACGGCATCTCGTTTCTGGCACCGGATGTGGTGGAGGGCTTTTCCGTCGAGGCGAACGGTGTCGTGGCCCGAACGCAGTCCGCGGGGGCCATGCAAGCGCGGCTTCTGCTCGCCGCGGACGGCCGGCGCTCCGCACTGCGCAAACAGGCCGGCATCAGGTCGATCGGCTGGTCATATCCGCAGTCAGGCATTGTTGCCACTCTCGGAATTGAAAAGCCGCACGGCGGCCGCGCGGTCCAGCATTTTCTGCCGCCGGGTCCCTTTGCCATCCTGCCGCTCCAGGGTGACCGGGTGTCGCTGGTGTGGACCGACGCGCGCAGGCGCGCGGACGAGATTGTCGCGCTGGACGACGAGGCGTTCCTGCACGAGGCGAAGAAACGCATGGGCGGCCTTTATGGTGCACTTTCGGTGGCGGGACCGCGTGCCGCCTTTCCGCTTGATTTGCATCTGGCGCGCGAGTTTGTCGCGGACCGGCTCGCGCTTGTCGGCGACGCGGCCCATGGCGTCCACCCGCTTGCCGGACAGGGGCTTAACATCGGCCTGCGCGACGTGGCGGCGTTGGCGGAGGTGGTGATCGAGGCGGCGCGTCTCGGTCTCGACATCGGTTCAGGACCCGTGCTGGAGCGCTACCAGCGCTGGAGGCGGTTCGACAGCGCCTTTTCCGGACTGGCGATGGATGCGCTGAACCGGCTGTTTTCCAACGACATCACCCCGCTGCGCTCGGTGCGCTCGCTCGGCCTTGGCCTTGTCGACCGCGCGCCGGTTCTGAAACGGTTCTTCGTGCGCGAGGCGGCCGGACTGACGGGCAGCCTGCCCAGGCTTCTGAAGGGGCAGGAAATCTAGTCCGATTGCGGTCAGGCGTGCAGGCTATTGGATTTGGGTTCTGGACAATGCCAGGTCCAGAAGGCGCCGCAGTTCGGCAACGTCGGACTTCTTCATCGACCCGCGAAACGCATCTTCCGCCTTCCGCCAAAGCGGCTTGGCGCGTGTAACCAGGTCGCGTCCGCTCTCGGTCGCATACAGGGCCCGGGCGCGCCTGTCAGACGCGTCGGAACTCCGGATCCAGCCCGCCTTCACCAGCGGCCGCAGATTGCGCGTCAGCGTCGTGCGGTCAAGACCGAGCCGCCTGGCGAGTTCGGTTATGGTGAGGCCTTCCGTACGCGCAACATGCGCCAGCACCATATATTGCGAGGCCTTGAGACCAACGGCGGACAGCGCGTTGTCATAGGCCTGGCTGACATGGCGTGCCGTTCGCCTGAGCATCGCGCAGGAACACTCGGTCGGTTCGGGCAAGCGCCCGGCAGCCGGGGCCAAATCGTGGTGTTCGGTCGCGATTTCGAAAATCTCCCATTGACATATAAGTGCACTTACACGAGTGTAATTACACTAATATACTATCCTTCCAGTATCGTTCAACTGGTACTTTCGATAACAACGACTATATGTGCAGGGTTCGTTGTCCTGGGCAGGACGTGTCGATGGAGGTGATACAGGAACGGACAGATTGTCATGAGCACTGAAAATTCTCCATCACAAGCAGGATTGCCGTCCAAAGTCTGGATCGTGATCCTCGCCGGTTGCATCATTTCCCTCGTCGGCTTCGGCGCACGGTCGTCTTTCGGGCTGTTTCTCGAACCGATGACCACGGACAATGGCTGGACGCGCCAGACGTTCGGTCTGGCGCTCGCCATCCAGAACCTGATGTGGGGCATCGGCGTGCCGATCGCGGGCATGCTGGCTGACAAGTACGGTGCCCGTAAGATCCTCATGGGCGGCGCCCTTGTCTATGCGTTCGGCATCTGGGGCATGGCGAATGCGGAAACCGGAAACGCGTTTCATGTGTTCGCGGGCTTCATCACCGGCCTTGGCGTCGCCTTCACGGCTTTCTCGCTGGCGCTGGCCGTCATCGCCAAGGCCGTCGGTCCGGAGAACCGGTCCATGGCGCTGGGAATCGGCGCGGCGGCGGGCTCGGCGGGCCAGGTCGTGTTCTCACCCTTCGCACAGGCGCTCATTTCGGCCTATGGCTGGCATTCCGCCCTGCTGGTTCTCGCCACGTCGGTGCTCGCAATCATTCCCGCGGCGCTGTTGTTGCCCCGGGCACGGTCCGAAGCCGCTCAGCTCGCGGCGAAGGCCGAACAGACCTTCTCGCAAGCCATGCACGAGGCGTTTTCGCACAAGGGGTATGTGCTTCTGACAATCGGGTTCTTCGTCTGCGGCTTCCATGTGGCCTTCATCACGGTCCACTTTCCCGCCTATGTGACGGATCTCGGGCTCAGCCCGCAGACCGGCGCGGTGGCGATCTCGCTTGTGGGGCTGTGCAACATATTCGGGGCCTACATGTCCGGCGCCGTCGGGCAGCGCTACAGCAAGAAGAGCAGCCTCGCGCTCATTTACTTCATGCGCGCCGTCGCCATCACATGCCTGCTGCTGGCGCCCAAGACGCAATTCACGATCTATGCGTTCGCCATCGCCATGGGCTTTCTGTGGCTGTCGACCGTACCGTTGACCACCGGCATCGTCGGACAGGTTTTCGGGCCGCGCTTCATGGCGACCTTATTCGGCATTGTGTTTTTCAGCCACCAGCTCGGAAGTTTCAGCGGTGTCTGGCTCGGCGGGTGGCTCTACGACAAGACCGGCTCCTACGATCCGATCTGGTGGGCCGGTGTGGCGCTCGGGCTGCTTGCGGCGCTGATCCATATTCCGATCGACGAACGCCCGCTGCCGCGGCTTCTTGCGTCGGCGCGCAAGTCTCCCGCCTGACCGGTCGGGCGGCCTACGCGTCGTCGAGCTTGCGCGCTTCGTCGGCGAGCATGATCGGAATCCCGTCCCGGATCGGGTAGGCCAGCCCCGCCTCGCGGGAAATCAGCTCCTGCGCATCGGCGTCATATTCGAGCGTGGCCTTGGTGATCGGGCACACCAGGATCTCCAGAAGTTTGGGGTCGAGTCCCGGCTTGTTCCGTGTCTCGTCGCGCCCGGTAGTCTTGCTGCTTTCGCTCATTGGTCGGTTATCCCGTTGTGTCGCTTGCGGAAATCAAAGGCCTCAAGTTCACTGAAGCGTCGACCCCGATCCGCCTTCACCGCTCGCGAGCTCCATTTCGGCAAGTGCCACCAGAACCTCGGCACGGGTCTTGAGATCATCGGCCTCAAGCAGCGCCTGCTTCTCCTCCGGCCCATAGGGCGAGATCATCGACAGGGTGTTTACCAGAAGCTCGTTGGAGGAATTGTTGATGCCGTCCCAGTCGGCGCTGAGCTTGTTGGCCTTGAGATACCTCTTCAGCACGGACAGAAGCTTGTCGCGGTCGACGGCGTCCTCGCCGCGCCCGCGTTCGAGGTCGCCGGCAAATGCGCGCCAGTCCACCGAGCACATGCGATAGGGTGCGTCGGTGTGTTCTTCTTCCGTGATGGTGAAACGGCACACGCCGCTCAGGGTGATGAGATAGCGCCCGTCATCGGTCTCCTGAAACGCGGTCAGGCGGCCCGCGCCGCCGGTCATACGCAAACCCGTCTCCTTGCCCTGCGGTGATTCCGACGCCTCCTCGTCGGTATCCGGCTGCACGATACCGATCAGACGGTCGCCGGCGAGCACGTCGTTCACCAGGGCGAGATAGCGTGGCTCGAACACATTGAGCGGCAAGGTCGAGCGCGGCAGGAGGATGACGCCGCGCAAGGGAAACACCTTCAAGGTGGCCGGCAGATCGCCAATTCTGACGTAGTTTTCGGGCACGGGCTGGCTGACGCCTCCTCTGCTAAACCCCGTCAGGCACTCTCACGCGAACAACAGGGAAGAGAGCCTTTGCCGGCCTTCAACGGTCGCCGGGTCCTCGCTGCCCCATGCCTCGAAAAGCTGCAGCAGTTGCGCCCGCGCCGCGCCGTCGTTCCAGTCGCGGCTGGCGGCGACAACTTCGAGAAGCTGTTCCGCGGCACCCGCCCGGTCGCCGTTCGCATTGAGGGCGATGGCGAGATCGCAGCGTGCCTGGTAATCGGACGGATTCTGTTCGATCCTGGCGCGCAATTCCGCGACGTCGCCCGCCTCGTCCGCCTTGCGCGCAAGCTCCAGCTTCGCCCGCACGGCATCGATTTCCGGCGCGCTCTTGCCGCCTGAATCCCAGAGCTCGAGCGTCTGTTCCGCACGCTCGACATCGCCGGTCTGAACGTAGCAATTGGCCAGCCCGGCGACCGCCCGGGCGTCTTTCTTGTCGCTCTGGACGATCTCGCCGAAGATCTGCGCCGCAAGCGCGAC
>JANQLP010000119.1 GCA_028280515.1 Hyphomicrobiales bacterium | reverse complement strand
AGCATCATGCGTTCAGATTGACGCGCTTCGTCGCGAAATCTGAACGCATAAAGATGCTCTAACACTTTAAGATATAGAGCAAATTTATCCGATTAGGTTGAAACAGGGTGAGTCAACCTAATCGGATTTTGCTCTAGTGGCTGCCTCTTGTCTTCTTCTCACCGGCGACCGATTTGACCGCGAACTCCATCTCCAACGGACCGGCCTTTTCGAAGACCACGGTGATGGGCAATGTCCCACCGTCCTTGAGCGGCTCCTTGGCACCGAAGATCATCAGATGCAGTCCACCGGTTTTGAGCTCGGCCGATCCTTTTGCCGGCACTTCGATTTTCTCAATCGTGCGCATCTTCATCACGCCATCTTCCATAATGTGCGTATGCAGCTCGATGCGCTCCACCTTGGGCGAGGAGGCGGATACAATGGCATCCGCCGCGTCGCCTGCATTCTGGATTATCATATAGCCAGCAGACGGACGGTCAGGAATGGTCGTCCGCACCCACGGGTTTTCTACTTTCAAGTCGCCTTTGGTGTAACCGTCGGCGAGCGCCAGAGATGGTGCAAGTCCGAGCATTGCGGCGAGGCCGAGTTTGAGAACCGGTTTCATATTGTGCACTCCATACTTTGATATGCGCACCCATATCGGGCCGCACGTTTCATGAACACTGTTTTGACGCGAAAGCTAGATGGTATCGGAGGGAGGCCCGCGTGCGCCGCCTGGCGAGAGGCCGCAATGACCGTGGCGCGTCGAAGCCAACACGCTGTCGCACACCGACGATAGATGGTCGGTGCCATAGTCGACTGCCGCCGACAGTATGGTCGGCATGCCGGCGCCGCACTTGCTGCACGAGACGTTGCATGCACAGGCACAGCCGGACATGCGCAAGGTCGGGTCCTCGGACGCCTCGGACCACAAGACCGTCTTGAAACCCTCAGGCGTGCAGATGACGACCGTATCGCCGGGCCCGGCGATAGCCTGGGCCGTCGCCATGCGTGTGGCGAGCGCGCCTGCGATCATGCCATAGACCACGAGCACGGCGACGAGAACGAGCCGCCCCAGTGCACCGGTAATATGTGACCGCTCCGTCATGGCGCCATATTGGCAGATCGGTCGCCCACTCCCATGCGGCATGGACGCACACGCGATGCCCGCGCCTAGAGCAAAATCCGATTAGGTTGCCTCACCCTGTTTCAACCTAATCGGATAACTTTGCTCTATATCTTTAAGTGTTAGAGCATCTTTATGCGTTCAGATTTCGCGACGAAACGCGTCAATCTGAACGCATGATGCTCTAAGACCCTCAGACGCCGGTCACAGTCTTCCGCAAGCGGTCATTTCCTGGCGCGTGTCCAGTTGCGTTTGCCGCACGCACCGCCGCCGCTCCGGCAACCCTCGACGCGGATGGAGTTGGCGCCGGTCAGGATGAGCGAACCGTTGTAGGTCCGCCCGTCGTCAGGATTGTACATCACACCCGACCAGCGTCCTGGACCGGACGGGAAAAGCCGCGAAAACGTTGTCAGGCCGAGCACCTGACGCCCGCGCAGGCTCTTGTTGCGGTTGCGGATATCGCGGACGGGCTGTCCTTTGCTGTCGACGCCCTGCCGCAGCCAGACGATCTGGCCGCATAGCCCCGGACCGCACTGGCTGATGCGGACAACGGCCTTCGATTTGTGGGTGATCCAGTGACCGGTTATGGGTGCAGCGTCGACGATGGATGGCAAGACAAGCGACGCTGCAATGGCAAGCGGAATGCGAAGGCGCATGGGCGACCTCCTTCATCTCAACTGACCGCTTCCGAATGACATCTTGCGGCAACTGGGTTAGCGAACGGTTATCGTCAGCCGGTCGCGCAAAAAGGGAGGTGTTCACATGTTATGTTCGGTTTTGGTCCGGCGGCTCAGGCCGGGCCGAACATACGAAGAGTTTCGTGAGGCCTGGAAACCGGATACCGGCTTCGGCGTCCCCGTCCGGGTCGTGAATGCCCGCTCGCTTGACGATCCCTTGGAGATCATCTCGATCGGGTTTGTCGATGCGCCGGCCGCGGACCTGCCCGCACTCCTTAAACGCGTCGCCGAAGGCGAGGCGCAACGGCATGAGCGCATCGGCCATATCATCGAGGCGACCATGCACCGCGGCATGTACGAGATCCTCGACGACGAAGATCTCTCGTGAGCGTGAGTCTTGCCGGGAACCGCCGAGCGCGCAGGAATCGGGTGGCGACACGCGGTGCGCCATGAGAATTTCGGCAACGGCCAAACCGGAGTGTTCGCGTGACCATTCGATTTACAGGCCTTGCGACGGAATCCGTACGTGCGCTCCAGCGCGGCGCACCGGACGCCTACGACAATGCACCGGAACGCCATATATCCGATGGGCACGATGTGCCGTGCCGGCATTGCCTGCGGACCGTTTCGGAAGGCGAACCCTATCTCGTTCTTGCCTTTCGGCCGTTTTGTTCACTCCAACCCTACGCGGAAACCGGTCCGATTTTCCTGCACGCCGACACCTGCGAGCACGGGATGTCGCACGGCGACCTGCCGGACATTCTCTCAAGCCCCGAGTACATCGTCCGGGGTTACGATGCGGACGAACGGATCGTTTACGGGACAGGATCGGTTGTACCCACGCCCAACCTCGTCATCCGTGCGGAGGAAATCCTTGCCGACGACCGCGTGGCTTTCGCTCATGTTCGCTCGGCGCAGAACAACTGCTTTCAATGCCGCATCGAGCGCGGCTAGCGGGACTTCAGAGCACCTTCACAATTGCATTCGCCGGATCGACAGCGACATGTTCGCCGGTCTTGATGACCGACGTGATGTCCACATCGAACCGGTCGATCAAGGGCAGGTTGGCGAACGCCGCACCCTGCGCCATGATCGGATTGGCGGCATTGAGAATGAGCGCGGCCGGGGCCATGTCACGATCGGTCATCTCGCGCAGCATCCACGCCGTGGCGACCCCGCCCTTAGCGATGTTGAGAATCAGGACCTTGCCGACATAATTTTCGCCGCACAGCTTGTGGCTGGGCCGTGAAAACACGCCCTTGATGCGGTCGAGATCGTACCGGGCGGAAAAATTGTCATGCGCCACCAGCGCCTCGCCCTCCACGGCGGCGCCAATACCGGCAACGCCCTTGTAGACGCGACCCTCGCTCATGATCCGACCCCCACAATGCGCCCCTGCACCGCACTCTCGACGCACTGCTCCATCGACCCCAGGACCGGCTCATAACCATAGCCGCCGAGAATGTTCACCAGCTTGGCCGAGTTGCTCATGAGCCGCTTCCAGCCGTTCGCCTCCCCGATTTCGCGCGCATACATCTGGTAGAAACACACGCCGGACAGCACCACGCCGCCGGCGCCCTCGATAGCTGCGGTCAGCCCCATGCGATCGCAGGCCGACTTGATCTCCGGAGAGGTGGTTGCCAGAAGCGCCACGTCCTTGTTCAGCGTGCGGCCCTCCAGCAGCCCGGCAAGCATCTGCATCTCGACGAGTGACAATTGCGGCCCGGCGAATGCGACCACATGCAGGGTGTCGTCCGCCGGCGTATAGGACCTGATGAGGTCCGCGACATCGCCTGCGCCCATTGTCGCCGGCTTCGGCGGATCGCCATCGAACACGGCTTTCAGATCCGGCGCTTCCGGCGTGATGCCGACCATGTGAAACAGGGGCGTCGAGCCGAAGCTCGCCAGCGCCGCGCCGAACTGCTTGATCTCGTCCGATGTCGGCGCGCCTTCGATTCCCGTGACGACCGGAACGTCCCAATAAGAACTCATCGCCTTGCCGACGATCGCGCCAAGCGCACCCCATTCGGTCAGGCCCTCGGGCCGCGCCGTCACATGGAACAGCGAGGTGCCCCGCCTGTGTTCATCCAGATGCAGACCATACGCCGCCGTGCGCCCGGCAAGAGCGGCCGCGAGCGCGGAAGGGCCGCCTTCGAAGTTTGTACGCGCACCGAGCACCGAATTGGCGTAGATCGAGGAGCCCGTGTCGCCGAAGGCGAGGTGCTCGCCCATGACCGGCGGCAGGATCGTCTGGTAGTTGATGCAGGTGTCAGTCATCATCACGCCGAACGACTCGAACGCGGCAATGGCCCGGCGTTCGAGACCGGCCATAGCATCCGTCTGTTTGAGACGTTTGTACGCCTCGAAATCGACGCCGCGGGGATCGGTCACCGTCGGCACCCGCACCCGCCGCTCGTCGCGCGGCAGCTCGGCAAGCCCTTCCAGAAACGCAACACCGGCCTCCCCGAGGGACTCCGGATCGGCCATCAGGTGAACCTGCGAGACGTCCACGCAGCGCTCCGCGCCGAAGAAGTCGCCGACGCGGACGATCTGCTCCATCGCGTAGCGGCGCGCCGGACCTTCCTCGCCCGCCAGCATCGCTTTTTCATGATCGTCAAGCTTCATCCGGCACCCACCGAAAACACATTGAGGATGATCAGCATAACGCCGCTCGCCAGAAGCAACCACAGGATCAACTTCTGAAACTGCATTTCCCCAATGCGCTTATATCCGGCCATGCCGAACGCCATGCCCAACAGCGATGCCGGCACACAATAAAACGCCAGCAGCCCCACTTCCTGGGTGAGCATGCCCTGGCTCGCATACCCGGCCAGCGCGAGCAGGATGATGGTCTGGTTGAACGGCTGGTAGACGGCGCGTTGCTCGTCCTTGCTCCAGCCGCGCAGACCGCACCACACGGTTGTGAGGGGCCCGGGGATCGCGGCAAACCCGCCGAGGACGCCGCCGCCCAGTCCGACAAGCGCATCCATGAAGCGTCCCGCTCCGCGAACGGCCAGGGACGGAACGATAATCAGCCGGAACAATGTGTATCCGATGAGGAAGACCCCCATCACGACCTTGAACAGCGCCGCGTCGAGCTGCCCCAGAAGCAATACGCCAAGCGGCAAGCCCGCCACCGCGCCGGCAAAGAACGGCGCCAGCCGCGCCCAGCTGATCGCGTGGACATAGGCGTGCAGCGTGAAGGCGGTTGTTGCGATCGAGCAGATGCTGACGAGCGGCACGGCAATCAGGGGGTCGACCACCAGCAGCCAGAAGCCGAGGGCAGCGAGCCCGGTGCCGAACCCGGCCAACCCCATGACGAATCCGGCCAGCGCCGCGCCGGTGACCAGAAAGGCAATCGTTTCTACAGGCAGCATCCCCCAACCCACACTGCGCGAACGGCCCGCGCCACGCCGGCGGGCTTCGCCACTCACTTTCAAGGATCTTGCAGACTTGCCGAACCGGCGTCCCAACCCCTATTCATTAGAGCGGCGCATACGGCAAATGTCACGCGCGCACAAGGGGCTTCCCGGAAATATGGACAAGACCGAAAAGATACACGCGAACGCGCCCGCTGAAATCGGCATGGCGCTCAAGGATGTGGACACGCCGGCACTCGTCATCGACCTCGACGCCTTTGAGCGCAATCTCGCGCGTATGGCCGACGCTATCGCCGACAAGCCGGTACGGCTCCGCGCCCACGCAAAAACCCACAAGAGTCCGACCATCACCATGAGACAGATGGCGCTCGGTGCGGTTGGCGCGTGTTGCCAGAAAGTGTCGGAGGCCGAGGTCCTTGTGCGCGGCGGCGTGCCCGACGTGCTCGTGTCGAACGAGGTCATCGGACCCGGCAAGCTCGCGCGGCTCGCGGCGCTGGCGGATCAGGCAGAGTGGATCGGTTTGTGCATCGACTCCGAACTCGGATTGGAGCAGGCCGCGGAGGCGGCGGCCGATGCCGAGGTCGTCCTGAATGCCCTTGTCGAGATCGATGTCGGTGCGGGCCGCTGCGGTGTCCCGCCGGGCAGGCCCGCTTTGCAACTTGCAAGGAAGATCGCAGATCACCCGAACCTGAGATTCTGCGGACTGCAGGCCTATCACGGTTCGGCCCAGCACATCCGGGACCATGGCGAGCGCAAGGCGGAGATCGACAAGACCATCGCCGCAACCCGTGAGACGGTCGAGCTTCTGCAGAAGAACGGCCTTGCGTGCGATATTGTCGGCGGCGCCGGCACGGGCACATTCGAAATGGAGGCGGACAGCGGCGTCTTCACCGAACTCCAGGCGGGCTCCTATATCTTCATGGACGCCGACTATGCGCGCAACCGGAAGGCGGACGGCGGACCGTTCGATACGTTCGAACACGCCCTGTTTGTCTTGACCACCGTCATGAGCCGCCCCGAACCCGACAAGGCCGTCGTCGATGCCGGTCATAAGACAGCGAGTGTCGATTCAGGGATGCCGCAACCTTTTTCCATGTCCGGCGTCAACTACCAAAAACCGTCGGACGAGCATGGTGTGCTGACGATCGAGGGGTCCAACAAGCCGCCGGAACTCGGCGACAAGCTCTTGCTCGTGCCCGGTCACTGCGACCCGACGGTGAACCTGCACGACTGGTATGTCTGCGTGCGGGGCCTGCACGGAGAAAACCCGAAGGTTGAAGACCTTTGGCCCGTTGCAGCGCGCGGTTCACATTTCTAAGGCGCAGCCAATTGCAACTTTTGCGTTAACGATGTGTTGATGCACGAATTCATATACTTGGCTCCGAATCCGCGGACGGCAATCCCGAGGATCAATCCGTTTACTCCAACCGGGGGGATTTGTGGCGTGGACCAACGCTCGCAGTACAAAACAGCTCTTGGGCTTGCGAAGCGCACGCTCGACTACATCGCCCGCTACGGCACACCGCCCACGCCGCACGCATACGAAGTGTTCTACACCGTCTGCGCCGGTCTCAATCCGCAACTGAACGAAGCACTCGGGCGGGTCATTGCCGAACACCGCCACGTGACGGCGGAGGACGCGGAACGGCTTTACCAGAAGTTCCTGTCGCCGCAGCAGCTCACGCAACGCGTCGAGACGATCGGCGCGCAGATGACAAACGAGATGTCGGCGCTCCTGTCGATGATCGGGCATGCCGCCGCCTCGGCGAACACCTACCAGACGTCCTTGCAGAACGCCGAGGAACAGCTCTCCACGAACGGTGGCCAGAACACCAGCAACGATCTCCTCCGCACGCTCATGAGTGCCACAAAATCCATGGCGCAAACCAACGCCGAGGTCTGCGCCAATCTGGAGACGTCCCGCGCGCAGGTCGAGCAACTGGAAGACTGCCTCAAACTCGCGCGGGAGGAGTCCTCACGCGATGCATTGACAGGCCTTGTCAACCGAAGACAGTTCGAACTTCTGCTCGACGAAGCCATTCACAAATCGTCGGCGACGGGCCAGCCGGCCAGCCTGCTCGTGATCGACGTTGACGAGTTCAAGGCATTCAACGACGCTCATGGCCACGTCGCGGGCGACTCAGCGCTGCGGTACGTGGCCAGTTGCATCAAGTCGAACATCAAGGGGAAGGACACCGCCGCGCGCTATGGCGGCGAAGAGTTTGCGGTCATTCTCCCCGATACCAGCGTGGAACATGCCGTCAGCCTGGCGGAACGCATCCGCCATCTGGTCAACGCCCGCCATCTGGTCAAGAAGGCGACCGGCGAGAGCATGGGGCACCTTTCGGTCTCCATCGGTGTCGCCGAATGCGTCAAGGACGACACGGCGGAATCCTTCTTCCACCGCGCCGACAACTGCATGTACGCCGCGAAAAAGGCGGGGCGAAACCGTGTCGAAAGCACGACACCGGAGGAACCTGTCGCGGAGATCGACGCCGCCTGACCGCACCCGCGTCCGGCTTGTCCCCGGGTACCCGCCTTATCCTTTCGCCACCTCGTGGTCGGCCATCATCTCCAGCGCACGCACCATCGCCGAGTGATCCCACGCCGCGCCGCCATGGGCGCTGCAGGAATTGAATAGCTCCTGGGCCGTCGCCGTGTTGGGCAGTGAGACGCCGATCGACTTCGCACCCTGCAAGGCAAGGTTCAGATCCTTCTGATGCAGTTCGATGCGGAAGCCCGGGTCGAAGGTCCGCTTGATCATCCGCTCGCCATGGACCTCAAGGATTTTCGACGACGCAAAACCGCCCATCAGCGCCTCGCGCACCTTTGCCGGATCGGCGCCTGCCTTGGATGCGAACACGAGCGCCTCCGAGACCGCTTCGATGTTCAGGGCAACGATGATCTGATTGGCCACCTTGCAGGTCTGCCCGTCGCCATTGCCGCCGACCAGCGTGATGTTCTGTCCCATCAACTCGAAGAGCGGCTTGATCCTGTCGAACACGGCCTGCTCTCCGCCGACCATGATAGTGAGCGCCGCGTTCTTGGCGCCGACCTCGCCGCCGGACACCGGCGCATCGAGGTAGTCGCACCCCAGATCGTTGATCTTCTTCGCGAACTCTTTCGTCTCCATAGGTGCGATCGAGCTCATGTCGATCACGACCTTGCCCTTTGACAGGCCTTCGGCGACGCCGTCCTCGCCGAACAGGACCGCCTCGACCTGCGGCGTGTCCGGAACGATGAGGATGATCACGTCGCTCGCCTCCGCGACCTCCTTGGCCGAGCCCAGGACTTCGAGCCCCTTGTCCGTCAGTTCCTTCGGCGCGGGCGTCCTGTGAACCGCGGTGCGGACGGTATGCCCGCCGTCGATCAGGTGCCCGGCCATGGGCGCACCCATAATGCCAAGTCCCAGAAATCCAATATCCGTCATAACGTACTCCTCTGTTGTCGGGTTCGCGGGCGACCTTTCGGACGGTGCACATGCGTATTGGTTATCGTCTACGTGTAGGACGCCATCCAGCCCAGGCTTTCGAGCGTCGTGGTGGCGGGTTTGTACTCACAGCCGATCCAGCCCTTGTATCCGAGCTTGTCGATGTGGGCGAACAGAAAGCCGTAGTTGATTTCGCCGGACCCCGGTTCGTTGCGACCCGGCGTGTCGGCAAGCTGCATATGGGCAATCTTCGGAAGCAGCCGCTCCAGCGTCGGCGCCAGATCGCCCTCCATGATCTGCATGTGGTAGATATCGTATTGCAGGTAGAGATTGTCCGACCCGACCTCGGCGAGGATTTCCTCCGCCTGCGCCGACGTGCTGAGATAGAAACCCGGGATGTCGCGGGTGTTGATCATCTCGATCAGGCATTTGATCCCGGCGGCGCCCATCTCTGCGGCCGCGAACCGGAGGTTCTCCACATAGGTCTTGCGCAGCTCACCCGCGTCCGCCCCGTCCGGGGCGAGCCCCGCCATGCAGTGCAGCCGTTCGCAGCCGAGAACCCTGGCATAGTCGATGGCCCTCGCCACGCCCTGCCGGAAATCGTCGATACGCGCCGGGTTGCATGCCAGGCCGCGCTCTCCTGCGTCCCAGTCTCCTGCCGGCGTGTTGAACAGGACCTGCGTGAGGCCGCTCTCATCGAGCCGGGCCTTGATGTCCTCGGCGGCAAAGTCATACGGGAACAGATACTCCACCCCCTTGAAGCCGGCCTGCGCCGCCGCCGGGAACCGGTCGAGGAAGTCGACCTCGTTGAACATCATGGAGAGATTGGCTGCAAACTGAACCATCGGATTTTCCCTGTTTTGGTCACGCCCCGAGAGGCCCCCACGGCGTGGTGTCGAAAGATATGCGGCCGGATCCTGGAAGAGTTACCTCGGTCGCGCCCAATTCACCCGTTTTTGCCGTTCATGCCAAGCCGGCATCTAAAAAAGGTGTTTTGACGTTTGCCCTCGTCTCCTCGAGACCGACGCAATGGCTGGATGAAAAAAGGGCCGGCAAGGAGGCTAGAGAGGAGTGGAGCGCCTGCTTGCCAGCCAAGATCGGAAAACTCGGATTGCTCACGCGGACGCTGCAGCCCTTTCTTTTTCCTGCGCGGCCGGCTCCAACTCAGGGTCCAACTCGGCCGGCTGGTCCAACGTAAGCTCGGGGTCGAGGCACAGAATATCCTCAAACTCGTTGACTTCATGGATTTCGGTGCCCATTGCGATATTCGTCACGCGCTCAAGAATGAACTCGAGCACCACAGGCACCTGGTGCTCTTCCATAAGCTCGTGCGCGCGGACAAAGGCCTCGCCGAATTCGTTCGGGCTCTTGACGCGGATGGCCTTGCAGCCGAGCCCTTCCGCCACCGCCACATGATCGACGCCATATCCCGGCACGGCGTCGCCATCGGGTTCCGTATTGATATTCTCAAAAGCCAGCGACACTTCAAAATCCATCTTGAATCCGCGCTGCGCCTGCCGGATGAGCCCAAGATAGGAATTGTTGACGACGATCTGCAGGAACGGCAGCTTGTGCTGGGCGCCGACCGCCAGTTCCTCGATCAGGAACTGAAAGTCATAGTCGCCCGAGAGCGCGACGATCTTCTTGTCCGGAAGCGCAGCGCGCACGCCGAGGGCAGCCGGCAGCGTCCATCCCAAGGGGCCTGCCTGGCCGCAATTGATCCAGTTGCGCGGCTCGAACACCCGCAGGAACTGGGCGCCGGCAATCTGTGACAGGCCGATCGTGGTCACGTAGCAGGTGTCGCGGTCGAACGCCTCGTTCATCTCTTGATAGACGCGCTGCGGTTTGAGCGGCACGTCGTCGAAGTGGCTTTTCCGCAACATGACGGACTTGCGGTACTGGCATTGGCTCGCCCACTTGGTCCGGTCCTTCAGCTTGCCTTCGGCCTTCATCACCTTTGCCACCGCGATGAACTGGTCCAGCGCCGCGCCGGCATCCGAGACGATCCCGAAATCGGGCGCGAACACGCGGCCGATCTGGGTCGGCTCGATATCCACGTGAATGAACTTGCGGCCCTCGGTGTAGACCTCGACCGACCCCGTATGGCGGTTGGCCCAGCGATTGCCGATGCCGAAGATGAAGTCAGAACGCTGGAACGTTGCGTTGCCGTAGCGATGGCTGGTCTGGAGCCCGACCATACCCGCCATGAGAGGATGATCATCGGGGATGGTGCCCCACCCCATCAGCGTCGGAATGACCGGAACGCCCGTAATCTCCGCAAACTCGACGAGCTTGTCGCTGGCATCGGCATTGATGATCCCGCCCCCCGCGACGATAAGGGGCCGTTCCGCATCGTTCAGCATGGCGATCGCCTTTTCCGCCTGCGCGCGGGTCGCGGCCGGCTTGTAGGGAACGAGCGGCTCGTAGGTATCCTCGTCGAACTCGATCTCGCCAAGCTGAACATCGAGCGGCAGATCGATCAGAACCGGCCCCGGACGGCCCGAACGCATCTGGTGAAAGGCCTTTTGCAGCGCCATGGGGACGAGAGCCGGCTCCTTGACGGTGACCGACCATTTCGTCACCGGCTTTGCGATGGACTCGATATCGACGGCCTGAAAGTCCTCCTTGTCGAGTTTGGCGCGCGGCGCCTGCCCGGTGATGCACAGAATGGGAATGGAGTCGGCCGATGCCGAATACAGGCCCGTTATCATGTCCGTGCCGGCCGGACCGGACGTACCGATGCATACGCCGATATTGCCCGCCTTCGCACGCGTATAACCCTCCGCCATGTGCGATGCCCCCTCCACATGACGTGCGAGAATATGCCGGATGGTGCCGCGGTCCCGCATGGCGGAGTAGAGCGGATTGATCGCTGCCCCGGGCACGCCGAAAGCCGTATCGACACCTTCCTTTTCGAGAACCTTGACCGCCGCATCGACCGCGCGCATTCGAGCCATCTGAGCTTCCTCCCTGAACTGGACTTTTCTCCCTGTATCAGAGCGCTGAGGAAAAATCAATAAAATGAAAAATATTTTCGTATTATGAAAAATATATCATATTATTGTTTTAATTGATTTTTTAGCTCAAAATGCGACATAATATCAAAATGAAGAGATGTTTTTCCGCAATTTCATGGCAAATCACTTCGAAGGTGCCCGAGCGAGGTTTTGCGGCTAGACTGACACCTGCCGACAGCACGAACAGACGCAAAGAGCGCGCGCGGAAAGAATGACATCAGGATATGGCCCGGACCGTTGAGCTGAAACGCCCCCGCGGACGCCCGCCATCGGTGAAGGCATCCCAGACATCGCAATCGGTTCAATCGCTCGACAGGGCCCTGACCTTGCTTGAGCTGATTGCGCAGGAAGACGGGCTGACGCTGAGCGAAGTCGCCCAGCGCGCCGGCGTCCCGCCCTCCACCGCACACCGCATACTCTCCACGCTCCAGTCCCACAATTACGTGATGCATGACGAGGAGCGAGGGCACTGGCTCATCGGTGTTCAGGCATTCGAGGTCGGCTCGTCGTTCCTGCGCAACAGGAAGCTCGACGCCATAGGCCGCACGATCATGCGCGACCTCATGGAGGAGACCGGCGAAACCGTGAATCTGGCGATCGACGACGACGGCGCAGTGGTCTTCATCTCGCAGGTGGAAAGCCATCACGCCATTCGCGCCTTTCATCGCCCCGGCTCGCGCGGCGCGATTCATGCCTCCGGCGCCGGCAAGGCGCTGCTTTCCGCGCTCAGCGACACTCAGGTGCGCCGTATCCTGCACAAGACCGGACTTGAGAAATTCACGGCAAAAACGCTAGTCGAGCCGGACAGATTGTTCGCCGAGCTGGCGGAAGCCCGCGCACGGGGCTGGGCACTGGACGATGAAGAGCGCACCGAGGGCATGCGCTGCATCGCGGCACCGATCTACAATGAACATGGAGAAGCCATCGCCGGGCTGTCGATCTCCGCGCCCACGGTCCGGATGCCGGATGAACGGATTGGTGAACTGGGCCCCAAGGTCAAGCGCGCCGCCGCCGCGATCACGGCATCCATTGGCGGTCATGTCCCGGAGTGCTAGAGCCTATTCGGCTAAATCGGAGCCATTCTGACGGAGCGATTTTGCGACAGGATCAAGTAAAGGCCCGTGGCGCGTACCCGAGTGTACGGGCGAGG
>JANQLP010000013.1 GCA_028280515.1 Hyphomicrobiales bacterium | reverse complement strand
GATTGTTTCCTCTCGACGGTCCTTTTGCCTGAGAGTTTCCGGGGCGGTTGCTCCTTCGGCGTCGGTCCGACCGATCTCTCCCGTCGAGAGAGGACGATATTCTTAGAGCGTGATTGCTTCAGGTTGGATCAATCGCGCTCTCGTTCCCTTTTTCGCATGATCGTGTCCGAAAAGTCTGCAACTTTTCGGGATCGTGCTCCAGTGTTTCAGCCAATGTGGATGTAGCCCTTATGGATGCCGACAAATGCGTGGCGAGTCAACCTTGCGGCAATTCGGCACCCACCTTGCGCACAGTCGTTTCATATCGGTCACATCGGTTCAGCCCGATCACGAAGCGTGATGCGGGCCAAACCACCCCTGCCCCGCTTGGTCGTGATGCGGCGCCAACGCTTGAGCCCGTCTCATTGTGTTGGTGCCGCATCGCAAAGCATCGAATTAGCTAGTGTTCCTTACCTGACGGTCCGGGGTCGGACCGTCAGAGTCGGAACAGTAGCTTGCGGGGGACGGTTGGGGAGTAGGTTATCTCAGCAGCGCCGAGCGCGTTCTCCGATCCGCCTTCCGCAGCGTCATCCGGATCAAGCCCCGCTCAGGCGGAGGCGACCTTTTTGTTCTGCCGGTTGGTGACGAGATCGTCGACCACGGTCGGATCGGCGAGCGTCGAGGTGTCGCCGAGATTGCTGGACTCATCCTCGGCGATCTTGCGCAGGATACGGCGCATGATCTTACCCGACCGCGTCTTCGGCAGGCCGGGTGCGAACTGGATCACATCGGGCGACGCGATCGGGCCGATCTCCTTGCGCACCCAGGCGACGAGCTCGGTGTGGAGCGCGTCGTTCGGCTCCTCGCCCGCCATCAGGGTAACATAGGCACAGATGCCCTGTCCCTTGATGTCATGCGGGAAGCCGACAACGGCCGCTTCCGACACCTTCGGATGAGCGACCAGCGCCGACTCGACCTCGGCGGTGCCGAGGCGGTGACCGGCGACATTGATGACGTCGTCGACACGCCCGGTGATCCAGTAGAAGCCGTCCTCGTCGCGGCGGCAACCGTCGCCGGTGAAATAGCGGCCGAGATAGGTGGAGAAATAGGTCTGCACGAAACGCTCGTGGTCGCCATAGACGGTGCGCATAATGCCGGGCCAGGCATCGGCGATGCATAGATTGCCGGCACACGCGCCTTCCAGCGGTTCTCCGATGGCATCGACGATCTGCGGGATGACGCCGAAGAACGGCCGCGTCGCCGAACCAGGCTTGAGCCTGGTCGCGCCCGGCAGCGGGGTGATGAGAATGCCCCCGGTCTCGGTCTGCCACCAGGTATCGACGATCGGGCAGCGATCGTCACCGACCACGTGGTAATACCATTCCCAGGCCTCGGGATTGATCGGCTCACCGACAGTACCGAGCAGGCGCAGGCTCGCACGCGAGGTCTTCTTCACCGGTCCATCACCGGCCTGCATCAGCGCGCGGATGGCGGTGGGTGCGGTGTAGACGATGTTCACCTTGTGCTTGTCGACGACCTCCCAGAAGCGCGACATGCTCGGATAGTTGGGCACGCCCTCGAACATCATGGTGACGGCGCCGTTGGCGAGCGGCCCGTAG
>JANQLP010000012.1 GCA_028280515.1 Hyphomicrobiales bacterium | reverse complement strand
TCCGTCGTTTTGGCGCTCCCGTGCAAAATCTGTCCCATACTGCCTCCTTCCATGCCGGCGAAAAGACTGTACCATCAAAATCTGGGATCAAACACTTTTAGAGCAAAATCCGATTAGGTTGACTCACCCTGTTTCAACCTGATCGGATAAACTTGCTCTATATCTTTAAGTGTTAGAGCATCTTTATGCGTTCAGATTTCGCGATGAAACGCGTCAATCTGAACGCATGATGCTCTAGAAGCCGCGCGCTTGCGCCAACCGCGTCAGCATGGCGTGGACGGCGGCGATCTGCGGAGCGGCTCGCGTCAGGAAGTCCGGTCCCGTATACCCCCACCAGTCCCAGCAACCGCGCGGGTTGACCGCGCTCTTTGCGATCTGCGGGTAGAGTACGATGATCCGGTTCGCGGCCGCCCAACGGTTGTATCCCGCGCCGTTGACGAAGGCGTCGCCGACAGCCTCGCGCCCCTGCCGGCAGCCATGAAACACGACATGGACGCGGCACGGCACGCCGTCCGCCGTCGCGGGCTGACAATCGTCGGGAACGAACACGGCACCGGTTTGGTCGAAGCTGGTCCCGGATGTATCCGCGAACGTTGACTGCGAGAAAGTGCGCACCTTTTCCGTCGTCTCATCGCCTGGTGCCGCGAGGTTCCCGTAGATGTGCTTCAGGATCGCACCGGCCTGATCATAGTCGCAGTCGTTCAGGTACGGTTCGGCGCTTGCCGCACACGAAACCCCGCCCTCCTCGGTGACGAACCCGTGCCCCGCGTCCATGTCCGTCAGAAGCGCAATGTTCTCAGACGGAACGCCACTCGCGCTGTAGAGTTCCGCCGCCTCGCGTACGAGCGCGGGGGCGACTATCCGGTCCGCCTTGCCGGCGAAGAGATAGACACGGTCGCCCGCAAGATCGATGAGCGGATCGATTTGATCTGCTTCCGCGCGATCGCCTGCGCGGCGTTCAAGGCGCGAGACGTCCGGAACGCCGAGGCTTTCCATGGCGGTTCCGGTGCAGCCGTTTATGGCGCGGTTGAGATTTTGCGCAAGCGCCACGGACCAGGTCGGCGCAAGACCTCGAAACACGCTCTCCGCGCACCCGTAGGGCCCACCGGCAACGATACCGGCGCCGACTACGATAGCGGAATGTGCGAAATGGAACTGGCCGGCCATGTAGGCGCCCGAAGAAAGCCCCGAAACGGACGTCTGCGAAATATCAGCGCCGAGGGCCGGCAGACCGTCCTGATCCTCGCAACCCGAGAGCACCGCAGCAGCAAACAGCAGGCCGGCGAATGTACCGAGGCGAAATGCTCTGCGCTCAGCTCCGCGTGAGATAGTGCATGGAAAACAGGTCGTTGTCGTCGATCCAGACCTGCTCCGACGCCCATCCCGCTCTCTGCGCGAGGGCCTTGAACTGTGGCACGGTGAATTTGTGCGAGTTCTCGACATGAATGCACTCACCGCTCTTCAAATGAAACATGCGACCGAGAACGCGGACATCCTGGTCCGCGAGCGACTCGATGTAAATCTCGATCCGGCCGACATCGTCATTGTAGATCGCCTTGTGCGCGAAGCGCGAAATATCGAAGTTGCCGTCGAGCTCCCGGTTGATCCGATGCAAGAGATTGAGCGTGAACTCCGCCGTCACACCGCGCGCGTCATCGTAGGCCGGCAGCAGAATATCCCGGTCCTTCTGCAGGTCCGCCCCGATCAGGAGATCGCTTTCCGGCCCTAGCAGATCGCCCGCATCGCTGAGAAATCCCACCGCGTCGTCGAGGTCGAAATTGCCGATCGTGGAGCCGGGGAAGAACCCCAGCTTCGGCGCCGCTTCGATCTCCTTGGGCAGGCGGATGTCCTGGCTGAAGTCCGCGTGCACCGGATGCAGGTCGAGACGCGGGAAATCGGCGCGCAGCCGGGACGCCGCGTCCGTCAGGGCGGCATCGTCGATGTCGATCGGCACATAGGCGGAAGCGCCCGTCAGCGCCTCGAGAAGGATATGCGTCTTGCGGCTCGACCCGGACCCGAACTCGACGACGGCACAGCCGGCTCCGGCACGGTCCGCGACTTCCGCTCCGTGATCCTTGAGCAGACCGATCTCCGTCCGCGTCGGATAGTACTCATCGAGCCGGGTGATCTCCTCAAACAACTCCGACCCGCGGGCGTCGTACAGAAACCGGCACGGGATGCTCTTGCGCGGCTGTGCGAGGCCGTTGAGGACGGCCTCGGCAAACTCGTCTGTGACGAGTTGGGTCTCTATTTCGCTCACTCCGGCTGTCATCGGTTCTCGGCGAGCCGAAGGCCCGTGAACTGCCAGCGCTGGTGCGGGTAGAAGAAATTGCGGTACGTACGCCGGCTGTGTCCGTCCGGCGTGACGCAGGATGCACCTTTGAGCACAAACTGGGCGCACATGAACTTGCCATTGTACTCGCCGACCGCTCCTTTTGGGGGCTCGTAGCCGGGATACGGGCTGTAATGGCTCTGCGTCCATTCCCACACGTCGCCGAACATCTGCTTGAGCGACCCGTCGGGCTTTCCGGCAGGCGACGGGCGGTACGCTTCGCTGCCAAGCGTGGGCCCGTTGTCCTCCGTTGTCTCTGACGCATGCTCCCACTCAAACTCTGTTGGAAGCCGCTTTCCGGACCAGCGCGCGAACGCATCCGCCTCGAAATAACTCAGATGGGCCACCGGCGCCGCCGGATCGATCGGGCGCATGCCCGCGAGCGTCATCTGACGCCACTCCCCGTCATGCTCCTCCCAGTACAGTGGCGCGCGCCAGCCCTGCTCCCGGACCGTCGCCCAGCCATCGGAGAGCCAGAGCGCTGGGGTCTCATATCCGCCGTCAGCCATGAAATCGAGCCAGTCGCCCTTGGTGACGCAACGGTCGGCAAGGGCGAACGGGTGCAGCAGCACCTCATGGCGCGGCCCTTCATTGTCATATGAGAACCCATCGCCAACGTGACCCGCCTCCGCGACGCCGCCTTCAAATGCGATGTACTTTGCCGGATAGGACTTGTCGGCCGCGGCGAGTGCCGCCTTGCGATACGCCGGACGGAGCGGCTGACTCGCGAACAGAGACAGGATATCGGTCAACAACAATTCCTGATGCTGCTGCTCGTGATTGATGCCGAGCTCGACAATGTCGAGGGTGGCGTCATCCACGTTCTCGCCGAGAAACCGGTCAAGCGCTTCGTCGACATGAGCCCGGTAGGCGCGGACCGCGTCGGCGCCTGGCCGGGTCAGAAGACCGCGAAAAGGCCTTGGATGCCGTTCGCCCTTGCCCTCATAGTAGGAATTGAAGCAGTAGGCGAAATCCTCGTCGAACAGCTTGTAGGACGTGTCCAACTCAGCCAGCAGGAAGGACTCGAAGAACCATGTGGTATGCCCCAGATGCCACTTGGTCGGGCTGGCATCCTCCATGGCCTGAACGACCTGATCCTCGTCACTCAGGGGGGCGGCCAGGGTCCGCGACAGCGCGCGCGTCTCGAACAGGCGTTTGCGGAGTTCGCCCGCTCGTCCCTTCTTTCCAACGGTCCGGGAAGCCGGAGTCGCTTGATTTGAGGACATTTTTTTCCTCCAATTTGCGAATCGGTACCATAGGGAACCGATCGACCGTTGGCCACCCGTGCCCTTTCGCGGCCATTCATGGTCATCAAACAAGTCGGTATAGTGACGCTCGCGACAAAAAAAGAGTTTCATGCCGGCACGAAATCAAGAATCCCGATGAGCGATTCCGAGCCACTTGAGATACTTGACGGACGCCAGTCAGAGCGGGCGGCGGCAATCCAGCGCGGCACGTGCCGCTTCCTGCAGGAGATCGGCCATTCCGTCGTGACCGAGCTTGCGCTGTCCACCGGCCATCGCGCCGACGTGGTGGCGTTGGGACGTACAGGGGAAATCTGGGTCGTCGAAATCAAGTCTTCGCTCGCCGACTTCCAGGCCGATAGCAAATGGCCTGAATACCGCGGGCACTGCGACCGGTTCTTCTTCGCCGTGGCGTCGGACTTTCCACTCCACGTTCTCCCGGAAGAGACGGGGCTCATTCTCGCCGACCGGTTCGGTGCGGAGATGATGCGCGAGGCACCCGAGCACAAGCTCGCCGGCGGCACGCGCAAGGCCGTGACCCTGAGGTTCGCCCGCGCCGCGGCAACACGGCTGCATATGACCGTCGACCCGGGCGTGAAGGGCGGATTTCAGGAATAGGCCGCCGCGCTAGCGGGGTGCGCGTTTTGCCAGAATGCGCTGCAGGGTGCGCCGATGCATCTTGAGACGGCGCGCGGTCTCCGACACGTTCCGGTTGCACAGCTCGTAGACGCGCTGGATATGCTCCCAGCGGACACGGTCCGCCGACATGGGGTCTTCCGGCGGCTGCGCCTTGGCGTCCGGCGGCGCCATCAGCGCCTTGTAGACGTCGTCCGCATCCGCCGGCTTTGAAAGGTAGTCGACCGCACCCATCTTCACCGCCGTGACAGCGGTCGCAATGTTCCCGTACCCGGTCAGAACGACGGCGCGGGTGTCGGGATGCACTTCCTTCAGAACCGCAATGACATCCAGCCCGTTGCCGTCCTCAAGACGCATGTCGACGACGGCATAGTCCGGCGGCTGTTTGTGTATCTGACCAAGACCCTCGCTTACGGACTCGGCCAGTTCCACGTTGAACCCGCGCGATTCCATGGCGCGTCCAAGCCGCTGAAGAAAAGGCCGGTCGTCATCGACAATGAGCAAACTCGGCTGTCCGTCAACAGTCTCCGCGCTGCTGGCGCTGCTCTGCACATCCATGTTTTGTTCGTCTACCATTTCTCGTTCCCAGTTGATTTTAGCGGGCTGGCTGCGCTTCGACTAGGCATTGCGCGCAATCATGGTGTACGCAACGCTTCGTGCGAACCCGATTCTTGCTCTGCCTTCGGTTCAATCGCCTCGCGTGGCCAGACAATCCGGACCTGTGCGCCATGGTCTGGCGGCGTCCGGTTGGAAAACTGCAGCCGCGCGCCGGAGCGTTCCAGCAACGTCTTCGCAATGAAGAAACCCAGTCCCATTCCGTGGCTCTCGCCATTCGAACTCAGGGTGTTTGCGCCGTCTGATCCGCGCGTCGTGACATAGGGTTCACCCAGCCGGTCGCGGATTGCGGCGGGAATGCCCGGTCCGTCGTCGGAAACCGTAATCGAGACTGTCTCGTGACCCCACTCCGCACGGACATCGACGCGGGATTTCGCGAAATCGGCGGCGTTTTCGATGAGGTTGCCCAATCCATAGAGAATTGCCGGGTTGCGCGCACCGATGGGTTCGGCGCGATCCGCCTTGTCCAGATCCGGATTCTGGGATGGGCCCGATTCGATATCGATATCGATGTCGAAGACGCGATGCGGTTCGGCTGCCTCCTCCAGCAGCTGGCTGATGGGCATGCGTGAGAGAACCGTGTCGGGCTCCTCCGAACCCGCCGAAAGCCGCGCCAGAATATCCCGGCAGCGATCCGTCTGGGTCTTGAGCAGGTCAAGGTCCTCACGGTGCGGACTGTCCTCCGGCAGCTCGCGCTGCAGTTCCTTGGCGACCACCGCGATGGTGGACAGAGGCGTGCCGAGCTCGTGCGCCGCGGCCGCCGCCAGGCCGTCGAGCGCGGACATGCTCTGCTCGCGCAGCAGGACAGCCTCTGTTGCCGCCAGCGCATCCGACATCTGCCGTGCCTCCTTGGCGATGCGTTGCGCGTATAGGGCAAAGAAAATCACGCCGGAAACGAGTGCCGCCCATGCGCCACCGACATAGGTCAGCGGCAAGGTGAGCGTTTGCCCGCGATACCAGGGCAAAGGCCAATGAATGAAGGCGAGCAATGTGGTGCACCCGATGACGAGCAATCCAAGACCGAGCGTGTGCCGGAGCGGTTGCTTCGACGCCGATACCGTCACCGGGGCGACCATCAGAAACGCGAACGGATTCTGCAACCCGCCGGTGAGATACAGGAGCACGGCGAGCTGCAGGATGTCGTATGCCAGCATCGCCGTGGCATGTTCGCTTCTGAGCCAAAGCCGCGCCGAGTAGCGCGTCCGCAGATAGATGTTCAGCCACGCGGAAAGGGCGATGACGGCGGCGCAGAGGCCGATCGGCAGGTCGAAACCGAGGACGAAATAGACCAGTGCAACCGTCACCGCCTGACCGACGACCGCGATCCATCTCAGACGAACGATCGTTCGCAGCCGCAGGCGGCTCGTATTCTCATCCGGCGTTATCGGCGCAACAGGGGGCATTGCAGGCTCGATTCAGACATGACTGCTTGTGCCGAAATACAAGACCTGACGGGACTTTATCAAGCAGGGCGTGATCGCAAAATACCCGAAGCGTGGTTGTTCGCGCGGTCGGTGTGGACGACAATTCGCCGCTTTCACAGTTCCGCGAGGTGGCTTGACCGACGCGCAGAAGTAGGCACCGATACGGTTACAAACAAATTCGTCGAGGAGGCGAAGGATAGTCACATGTCACGACGTCTGTTTATTCTCATTTCCGCCGCGTTTCTGGTTGGCGGTGCTGTCGCACTGGGGTTCTTCGCTCTCAACACCGCGCAAGCCCCGCAGCCGCAGCTGGTATCCGGAAAGGCCCTTATCGGCGGGCCCTTTGCGTTGACCGATCACAACGGCAAGCACGTCACCGACAAGGATTTTGCGGGCAAGCACAAGCTTATCTTCTTCGGATACACATACTGCCCCGATATCTGCCCGGCCGAGCTGCAGGTCATGTCCGCGGCGATGGACACCCTCGGCGACAAGGCGAAGGACGTGACGCCGGTCTTCATCACCGTGGACCCCGAGCGCGACACAGTCGAGCAGATGAAGAGCTATGTGGAGAACTTCCATCCCAGTCTCGTTGGCCTGACCGGCAGCCCGGAGGAAATCCGCAAGGCGGCGAAGGCGTATCGGGTGTACTACAAGAAGACGCACAGCGAGAGCGCGTCCGACTATCTGGTGGACCACTCCAGCATCGTCTATCTGATGAGCCCGGACGGCGAGTATCTGGCGCACTTCGCCTACGGCACCGGCCCCGAAAAAATGGCGGAGGGCATCCGCAAATTCCTTTGACGTCCGGGCCGGCTGCGGCCTTCGCCCCCGGCGCATAGACCTTTAGGTCGCTTGACTCGTTTCTCCAACGCACTATGCTGCGCTGCAACATAGCTCGGCGCGGCACATGCCCGTGCGCGAGCATGTGCACCTTGAAGGGACAGTCGTCACTTGCCGCTTTATCACCTCTATGAAATGAACCATGCCGCGATGGCTCCGGTCCGCGCGGCTTCGGACATAACGGCACTTGCCTTTCGCAATCCGCTGAACCCGGTCTCCCATACACCACTCGGCCGGTCCGTCGTGGCGGCCTGCGAGCTGTTCGAGCGGACCACCCGCCGGTACACCAAGCCTCAGTTCGGCATCTTCTCGACCGAGACCGGCGGGCAGAGGGTTCGCGTCTCCGAAGAGGTGGTGTGGCGCCGGAACTTCTGCGAGTTGCGGCATTTCCGCAGGGAAATGCCGCAGGGATATCGCGGCGACAACTTTCCGGTGCTGATCGTAGCGCCACTGTCGGGTCACTACGCAACGCTGTTGCGCGGTACGGTCGAGGCCATGCTGCCGCGTCACGACGTGTACATCACCGATTGGGCGGATGCGCGGATGGTCCCCCTCGTCAAGGGCACCTTCGACCTCGACGATTACATCGACTACGTGATCGACATGTTCCGCTTTCTCCAGGGCAACGTGCACGTCATCGCGGTATGCCAGCCTTCGGTGCCGGTCCTCGCGGCGGTCGCCCTGATGGAAGCCGAAGGCAATCCGTACGCGCCGCAATCCATGACGCTCATGGGCGGCCCCATCGACACGCGGGTCAATCCGACCGCCGTCAATTCGCTCGCCGAGCACCGCAGCATCGACTGGTTCCGGTCCAACGTCATCATGCAGGTGCCGTGGCCGCATCCCGGATTCATGCGGCCCGTCTATCCCGGTTTCCTGCAGCTCACCGGTTTCATGACCATGAACCTGGACCGGCACATGGACGCCCATAAGAAACTGTTCCGCCACCTGGTCGAGGGCGACGGCGATTCCGCCGACAAGCATCGCGACTTCTACGACGAGTATCTTGCCGTCATGGATCTGGACGGAGCGTTCTACCTGCAGACCATCGAGACGGTTTTCATGCAGCACGCCTTGCCCAAGGGCGAGATGACCCATCGCGGCACACCTGTCGACCCGTCCCAGATCAAACACACCGCACTGATGACCGTCGAGGGCGAGAAGGACGATATTTCCGGTGTCGGGCAGACCGAGGCCGCGCACAAGCTCTGCACCGGCTTGCCCGAATCGAAACGCGTGCACTACCTGCAGAAGGGCGTCGGACATTATGGCGTGTTCAACGGGTCGCGCTTCCGTTCGGAAATCGCACCGCGGATTTCCGACTTCATCGCAACCCATCACCGCGAACCCGGCATCGTGACCCGCACCGTGCGATCGTTGCGCATGGTCTCATCGTGAGCGCGCCGCGAGTCCGTTAACATCCGCCGTGCTAATGTCGCCTCGAACGCGCCGATTCGCGCTGCCGCACGGACCAGTCCGGACATGCTTTCCTCGCTGAAACCGAAATCCGAGACCTTTCACATGAAGGCGGCCGGCCTTGATGAGCCTGTCCTTGTGCGCCGCAGCCCGCGCGCACGGCGCATTTCACTGAGCGTCAACGAGGCGAAACGGGGCGCGGTCCTGACGGTTCCGCGGCACGCAACGCTAGATGAGGCCGGGCGGTTTCTCGCAAAGCACTTCGAATGGCTGCAGAAGCGGCTGGCAGCCATCCCAGCGCCGGTGCCGTTTACCGACGGCGTGATCGTGCCTCTGCGCGGCCAGGATCACGTGTTGCGCTTCTTGCCCGAGGTCAAGCGCCGCGGCGCCGTGTGGATCGAGGAAGGAGACGTCACCGCACCGTTCGATCTGCCGAACATTCACGTATCCGGCGCGACCGAACATGCCCCGCGGAGGCTGAAGGACTGGCTCAAGCGGGAGGCCCGCGCCGATCTGTCAACCAGATGCGCGGAGCATTCGGCCACGTTGCGGGTCCGCCCCAAACGCATCACGGTGCGCGATCAGACGAGCCGGTGGGGCTCGTGTTCCGCCGGCGGCGTCCTGTCCTTTTCCTGGCGGCTGATCCTGGCGCCTGAGGATGTGCTCGACTATCTCGCCGCGCACGAAGTGGCGCATCTGCGCGAGATGAACCACAGCGAGCGTTTCTGGGCGCATGTCAGGGATGTGTGTCCGCACATGGACCGCGCAAAGTCGTGGTTGCGAAAAAACGGCGGTCAGCTTCACCGTTACGGCGCGCCGACGACAACCTATTGACGCTCCACATCTAGCTGTTAGGCGACAAAACGCCCAGGACGCGGTCGAAGAAGGAACGCTTGTTCTGCTGCTGCCGGTCCGTCGGCGTGCGTGAGTGTGCAAGCGCGGGTGCCCTGCCACCCGGAAGGGCGGCGGCCCGCTTGTCCCGGTGTGCGGTCAGCATGATATTCTTCCACATGCCCGCCGGCAGAGTCCCGCCGGTGACCCGCTTCATCGGCTTGCCGTCGTCATTGCCGATCCAGACACCACCCACATAGTGCGCCGTGTAGCCGATGAACCACGCATCGCGGAAATTCTGTGTCGTGCCCGTCTTGCCGGCGGCGGGGCGGTCGGGCAGCGCGGCACTCCGGGCCGTGCCCGAAACCATCGTCGCGCCCATCATGTCGTTCATCGCCCCAACATACGGCAGCGCCACCGCGCGCGGCCGCCCGGTGGTGCGGCGCTGATAGAGGACCTTGCCTTTGGGCGTCTGGATGCGATTGACGATATGCGGTGTCGCAATGTAGCCGCCGTTCGCAAAGGGTGCGTAGGCCGACACCAGCTCAAGCAGCGTCACCTCCGAGGTCCCAAGTGCGATGGAGAGGTTCTTCTGGATTTCCGACTCGATGCCGAGACGCCGTGCCGTCCGCACCACACGCCGGCGTCCCGCTTCCATCGCCAGGCGCACGGCCACGGTGTTCACGGAATCCGCAAGCCCCTCGCGCATGGTGATCGGTCCGCGATACTTGTTCTTGTAGTTCCTCGGCCGCCAGCCATTGATGTTCAGGGGCGCGTCCTTCACCAGCGTGTCCGGCGTCAGGCCGGATTCCAGCGCCGCAAGATAGACGAACGGCTTGAACGCGGACCCCGGCTGACGCCGCGACCGGATCACCCGGTTGTACTGGCTTTCCCGATACGACCTGCCGCCGACGATTGCCTTCACACCGCCGCGCGCATCGAGAACCAGCGCCGCCGCCTGCTCCGCGTTCACCCGTTTCCCGTGAGCCTTGAGTGTCTGGCTGACAATGCGCTGCGTCTCACGTTGAAGGACGGGATCGATGGTCGTCTCGACGATCACATCCGAGCGATGCTTGGCGCCCAGCAGCCGCGGCAGGATGTCGACAACCCAGTCCGCCGCATACTCGTATCCGGTGATGCCGCTCGGATTGCGCACCCGGGCCGGCTCGGAAATTGCCGCCATGGCCTGCGCGGAGGTGAGCAGGTCCGCGTCCACCATGCTGGCGATGACGATGGATGCGCGTTGTTCGGCAAGGCGCGGATTACGGGTCGGAGCGTATCTTGATGGCGCCTTCAGCAACCCGGCGAGCAGCGCCGCCTCGGCGATCGTGACCTGGCGCGCGGACTTGCCGAAATAGCGCTTCGCCGCCGCCTCGACCCCGTGCGTGCCAGCGCCGAAATAGACCCGGTTGAGGTAGGATTCGAGGATCTCGTCCTTGCTGAGATAAACCTCGAGCCAGATCGCCAGGACCACTTCCTGCATCTTTCGGGTGATCGTCCGTTCCGGGGTCAGAAACAGGTTCTTCGCCAACTGCTGGGTGATCGTGCTGCCGCCCTCGACGATGGCGCCGGCCTGAACGTTCTTGAACATCGCACGGGTCAAGCCGATCGGATCGACGCCGAAATGCCCCCTGAAACGCCGATCCTCGGTCGCGAGCACCGCATTCACTAGGTGGTGTGGCATGTGCTGGAGACGAATGTAGCCGCGGCGCAACCCGCGTTCGGCCAGCACCGTCCCGTCTTTGCCCACCAGTGTGACGTTGGGTGGCCGCTGCTTGATGTTTTCCATGACATCGGCGGGCATGGTCAGGGTGACATAGCCGAGCACACCACCAAGGGCGATCAGCGCCCACACGCCCAGCACGCTGCCCCAGTAGACGACCCGGCCGACGGTCGAGCGGGACTTCGCAGGCCGCCGCCGCTGCGTCGTGCGGCGCCCCGTGGCAGCCTTGGACGGACGCCGGGGCGTCCGTCCCTTGGCCCGCTTGCGTGTTTTGCGGGTACGCAACACTCAAATCCTCCGCAACGGCCAAGCGGAGCCGAGTCCATCAAAGCTCGGAATTCAGCCCGCCCCGAATTCTCCTTCGAAAATAGGGCGCGCCGCTTTAAGGCCGGGTTAAAGCCCGGACCGTTTCAAGAGGACGAAAAGAATGCCACTATAGGCGGTCCATCCGCCGCCAACACCCGGGAACAACACGCCATGACACTGATCGACCTTTCGCGCGAAATCACCCACCGCATGCAGGGTTTTCCAACGCATCCGCCGGTCATCATCACCGAGTTCGGCAGACACGATGACATCCGTGAGACCTTCGGCCTGAAATATTCGTCTGCAACCATGTATCTCTCCATGAGTGACCATGCGGGCACGCATGTGGATGCGCCGCGGCATTTCAATCCCGACCCGGAAGCGGCCGGTATTGACGAGGTCCCATTGGAGGAGTTCTTCACCGAGGCGGTTTGTCTGGATTTATCCCATAAACCGCTCAAAACGGACATCACCATCGAAGACCTTGAGGCGGCCGAGGCGGCCGCCGGCGTCAAGATACAGGCCGGCGATACGGTGCTGCTCTATACGGGGTTCACGGACAAGACGATCGGAACGGACGCCTTCATCACCGACTTCCAGGGCCTGACGAAGGAGTCCGCCGAATGGCTTGGCGCCAAGGGCATCCGCATGTTCGGAGTCGAGCCGATCAGTCCCGGTCGCCCCGGCAAGATCAATTACGAAGTGCACAATGTCTGCCGCGATATGGGCTTCACGCACATCGAGGGGCTGGTGAATCTCGACAAGCTCGTCGGAAAAGGCCGCTTCCGCTTCATCGGGTTTCCGCTGCGGATCAAGGGCGGGACCGGCAGCCCGATCCGCGCCGTCGCGTGGATCGAGGACGACGCATAGCGGACCGGGTCTCGCGTGAAGATTGTCCATATCACCGATTTCCATCTCCCGGCGCCGGGAGAGGATCTGTGGGGTCTTGACGCCCATGACCGACTCGACCGTTGCCTGACGGATATCGCGCGCTGGCATGGCGATGCCGCGTTCTGCGTCATGACGGGCGATCTCGCCGACAAAGGCGATCCCGCCGCCTATGCGTGGCTCAGGGACCGGCTCGATGACTTCCCGCTCAAGACGGTCCTCATGATCGGCAATCACGACAGCCGCGACGCCTTTCTTGCGGCGTTTCCCACAGCGGCCCGCGACGACAACGGATTCGTTCAAGACGTGCTGGAGACAGAAATCGGCACGTGCCTTTTTCTCGATACGGTGAAGGGGCCTGTCTCGGAAGGGCAATACTGTGTGCAACGCCGGGCCTGGCTTGCCGCGCAGCTCGAACGGGCGCAGGACCGGCCGGTGTGGATTTTCATGCATCATCCGCCGTTCAACGTCGGAATGCCCTATATGGACCGGATCAAGCTCGAGGAACCGGAGAAGTTCGCCAATGTGCTCTCCACTCATGGCAACGTCCGGCATCTCTTTTTCGGGCACATTCACCGCACGGCGATGGTGAATTGGCGCGGCATCCCCTGCACGTCACTTCCCGGTCTCAACCATCAGGTGCCGCTGGTTAGCGAAAGCGTCGGCGGGTCCTTCAGCGTGGAACCACCCATGTACGGCATCATTCTCATCGACGGCGACAGCACCATCGTCCATTTCGATGCCTGCCTGGACCGCACCGCCGTCGAGATGGGCTGAGACGCTCAGGTTGCGCCGCCGGCAAGTGGCCGTTGAGGTCAGAAGACCTCGTCCCGGTTTTCAATACTAGACGAAAGTCGTATACTGCTGCCAAGTCGTACACACGTTCTGACTTGCGGTCTTTTCCAAAGTCGCGGGTCACACCGCATCCAAGTTGGCCTGCGCAAGTCATGGAGGCTGGTATGGGTACACAATCTCCTGAGTCGCGTGCGCTCATCTGGACCGGGTCCATCGTCGCGGCGATCGTCGTCGTGACCTTGATCGCCTATTACGGCGGGATGTTTGCCGGATAGGGCCGTGCCAGGCTGGAAAGGGGCGACCAACAAAGGCTGAGCCAGCAAAGACGTGACCTTCAGCGGCGAGGCGAGTTTGTCGAGCCTCGCCGCTTGTTTGTCTTCAGGAAACAGAAAATTTCGGCGTTTTGTCGGAATTTGGGTCGGACCTGCACCAAAGACGCCGCTCATAGTGATACCGACGTCCCCACTTCGTCACCCCGGAACACGTTCGGGCATGACGGGAAACCGGGCCAATCTCCCGCACATAACTGTCAGACCCGGTTTTCCGGCAGATCAGATGTCGAGATTGGCCACATCGAGCGCGTTGGTCTGGATGAACTCGCGGCGTGGCTCGACCACGTCGCCCATGAGGGATGAGAAAATCTCGTTGGCCTCGTCCAGTTCACCGACCTTGACCTGCAGCATGGTGCGGGTCTCCACGTCCAGCGTCGTCTCCCAGAGCTGCTCGGGGTTCATTTCGCCCAGGCCCTTGTAGCGCTGCATGCTGATGCCCCTGCGGCCTGCCTCGAAAACCGCGTCGAGCAGGTCGGTCGGCCCATAGACGGCCCTTTCGGTGTCCTTGCGCCTGAGCGCTGCCGGCTTGGCATAGACCTCCTGCAGGTGCGCGGCGAACGCGTCGAGTTTGAGCGCGTTTGCCGATGCAATGAACGGTCCGTCTATCAGATGCGCTTCCTTGACCCCGCGCAGCTCGCGCATGAACCGCAGGCCGCCCTCGTCAATGGCTTCGCCGGTCCAGCCGCGCTCGGTTTCCTCGGACAGCACATCGAGCCGCCTGGCAATGTAGTCGGCCGCCGCCTGCGCCTGCTCGCGGTCCTCCAGAACGGCCGGATTGAGCGCGCCGGCAATCGCGGTCTGCTCGATGACGAAGCGCGGATACCGGCTGTGCAGCCCTTCCAGTATGCTCACCACCTTGCGTGCGCTCTCGACGATGTCACGCAGGTCGTTCCCGGCGCGCTCCGCACGCTCGCCGGTCACCAGCACCGCATCCTCAAGGCCGGAATCGACGAGGAAGTCCTGCAGCGAGCGTTCGTCCTTGAGATAGGATTCCGATTGCCCGCGTTTGACCTTGTAGAGCGGCGGCTGCGCGATATAGAGATGCCCGCGCTCCACAAGCTCCGGCATCTGCCGGTAGAAAAACGTCAGCAGCAGCGTGCGGATGTGCGCCCCGTCCACGTCGGCGTCGGTCATGATGATCACCTTGTGGTAGCGCAGCTTTTCAATGTCGAAGTCATCGCGCCCTATGCCGGTGCCGAGCGCCGTGATGAGGGTGCCGATCTCCTGCGAGGACAGCATCTTGTCGAAGCGCGCGCGTTCCACATTGAGGATCTTGCCCCTGAGCGGAAGCACGGCCTGAAACTCGCGGTTGCGCGCCTGTTTCGCCGAACCGCCCGCGCTGTCGCCCTCAACCAGAAACAGCTCGCACTTGGACGGGTCGCGCTCCTGGCAATCGGCAAGCTTGCCCGGCAGGCTGGCCACGTCCAGCGCGCCCTTGCGCCGGGTCAGCTCGCGCGCCTTGCGGGCGGCCTCGCGCGCCGCGGCCGCTTCCACGATCTTCTGCAGGATGCTCCTGGCGTCAGACGGGTTTTCCTCAAACCACTGCGACAGGGCCTCGCCCATGGCGCCCTCGACGATGGGCTTCACTTCCGAAGAGACCAGCTTGTCCTTCGTCTGCGAAGAGAACTTGGGGTCCGGAACCTTGACCGACAACACGCAGGTCAGACCCTCGCGCGCATCATCACCGGTGAGCGACACCTTTTCCTTCTTGGCGATGCCGCTCTCGCCCGCATAGGTGTTCACCGTACGCGTCAGCGCGGCACGGAAGCCCGCCAGATGCGTACCGCCGTCCCGCTGCGGGATGTTGTTGGTGAAGCACAGCACGTTCTCGTGGTAACCATCGTTCCACCACATGGCGGCTTCGACGCTGATCCCCTCACGCTCTGTCCTGATTGCGATGGGCGACCCGACCAGTGGCTGTCGGTTGCGGTCGAGATACTGGACGAAGGCTTCGAGCCCGCCTTCGTAGGCCATCTCTTCGGTTTTGCTTTCCACGCCGCGGTCGTCGGTGAGCACGATCTTGACGCCCGAATTGAGAAACGCGAGTTCGCGCAGGCGATGCTCGAGCGTCGCATAGTCGAACTCGGTCATCGTGAATGTCTCGGGCGAGGGAAGGAACGTCACCCGCGTGCCGCTCCTGTTGTCCGGGGCCTCGCCCTTCACGGCCAGATCACCCTCCGGTTCGCCGTCCCTGAAGGTGAGATGATGCTCGTTTCCATCGCGCCAGATCGTCAGCTGGAGCCATGTGGAAAGTGCGTTGACGACCGATACGCCGACACCGTGCAGACCGCCCGAAACCTTGTAGGAGTTCTGGTCGAACTTCCCGCCGGCATGAAGCTGGGTCATGATGACCTGCGCCGCCGACACGCCCTCTTCCGCGTGGGTCTCGACGGGTATGCCGCGGCCATTGTCGGTCACGGTCACGGACCCGTCGGCATTCAGGGTGATGTCCACCTGATCGCAGTACCCGGCCAGTGCCTCATCAATGGCATTGTCCACCACCTCGTAGACCATGTGATGCAGACCCGACCCGTCGTCGGTGTCGCCGATATACATGCCGGGGCGCTTGCGGACCGCATCAAGTCCCTTGAGAACCTTGATGGATTCCGCGCCATATTCGCCGTTGCCGTCGCCTTTTTTAGCAGGCGATTTCGCCATGGTTCATCCCATCATGTTTCGGTGAAAAATCGATGATTCACAATACCTTGTTTCACGCCGAAACACCACCATTCTCAACGCGGAAATGCTGCGCGCGCGCACCCATCGGCGCGAAGTGCGCAGCGTCCGTTCCGGTCATCCACGCCTGGGCCTCGAGGCGGTCGATCTCGTGAAACAGACCCTCCCGGCGCACCTCATCCAGGTGGGCCACGATCTCGTCGAGAAGAATGAGAGGCGCGTATCCGTCGCTCTGCTGCTTGACGAGTTCCGCATGCGCCAACACGAGGCCGATCAGCAGGGCCTTCTGCTCTCCGGTCGAGCAACCGCGCGCCGGCACCGCCTTCGGCCCGTGCCCGACGACGAGGTCGGAACGATGCGGGCCTTCAAGCGTTCGCCTGGCGGCGCGGTCGCGTTCGCGCCCGCGAGCCAGGGCCTCGAGATAGAAGTCCTCGACGTCGACGGCCGCGTCGCTCAACAGGCGCGCCTCCAGCAGTCCCTCAAGTGCCAACTCCGCCCAGGGGAACGGCATGGTGCTCTCTTTGCCCGACGCGTCGCACAGGCGGGCGAGCCTCGTTACCGTGTCGAGACGCGCCGCGGCGATCGCCGTACCGGCTTCCGCGAGCTGCGTTTCGAAGCCCTCGTAGCGCGCGGACGATACCTCGCCGTCTTCCAGAAGCCTGTTGCGCTGGCGCATGACCCGTTCGAACCGGGAGAGATTGGAACGGTATCCGGGGTCGAGGGTCTGGATGAGCCGGTCGAGAAACCGCCGCCGTTCGCCCGCGGACCCCGTGAAAAGCCCATCCATGGCCGGTGTGAGCCAGATTGTCCGGGTATAGTCGCCGAGCACGCCCGCACTGCGCGCCGTCTCGCCATTGATACGCACCGTCCGAGCCGTCGTGTCCGCATCGCCCCGATATCCGGTGCCGATGTCCACTTCACCGTGCGTGCAGTGCAGTTTCGCGTTCACGGCCCACCCGGACGCGCCATGGCGGATCATCTCGGTGAATTGCGCGCGTCCCAGACCGCGGCCCGGCGCCAGCAGGGACACCGCTTCGAGCAGATTGGTCTTGCCGGCTCCGTTGGGGCCTGCGAGGACCACCGGACGGTGGTCCAGGTCAATGGAGAGCGCCTCGTAGTTGCGGAAGTCGGTGGTGCGCAGGCGCGCGATCCACAGCCTGCGCGGTGCGGCGGAGATGGCGGATTCCACCTGGGCGGTCATGTCATATGCGGCGCGCGGCAGGTGCGCCCGGGTATGCGCAACGGGCCTTTGCTTGATCTTGTCGCAAAATCGCTCCGTCAGAATGGCTCCGATTTGATCAAAACGGATACTCTAAACGCGCATCGGCATGAGCACGTAAAGCGCCGCCTTGTCGCTGCCGTCCCGCACGATGGTCGGAGATCCGGGGTCCGACAGCAGGAACTCCGCATCTTCGCTTTCCAGCTGGCTGGTGATGTCGAGCAGATATCGGGCATTGAAGCCGATCTCGAGATCGTCGGCGTCATAGGTGGCGGTCAGTTCCTCTGTGGCGCTTCCGCTGTCGGGGTTGTTGACGGACAGGATGAGCTTGCCGTCGCCCATCCTCAGCTTGACGGCGCGACCCTTGTCGCTCGACAGGGTCGAGACCCGGTCCACGGCCTCGGCGAAGATCGCGCTTGGAATGTGCAGGATCTTGTCGTTTCCGTGCGGAATGACCCGCCCATAGTCGGGAAACGTCCCGTCAATGAGTTGCGAGGTCAGAACGATATCGCCGAACGAGAAGCGGATCTTGGAGGAGGACAGCTCGACCTTGACAGGGTCGTCCGTATCCTCAAGCAGCTTGTAAACCTCAAGCACGGTCTTTCGCGGCACGATGATACCGGGCATGCCCTCTGCGCCCTTCGGCAGATCAACCTCAATCTGGGCAAGGCGGTGGCCGTCCGTGGCGACCGCGCGCAGCATCTCCTGGCCGTCTGTTTCGGCGGTGTGCAGATAGATGCCGTTGAGGTAGTACCGCGTCTCCTCCGTCGATATGGCGAAGCGGGTCTTGTCGATCAGCCGTTTCAGATGTGCTGCCGAAATCTCGAAGGCATGGCTCATATCTCCGGCGCTCAGATCGGGAAAGTCGTTCGGCGGCAGAACCTGCAACGCGAACTTGGCCGGACCGGAGGTCAGGGCCATGCGCCCTTCGTCCGGCCCGAGCGAGAGCTCCACCTGCGCGCCATCGGCGAGCTTGCGCACGATATCGTAGATCATGTGCGCCGAGACGGTCGTGCCCCCGTCCTGGGCCACGTCGGCGGGTACGGTTTCCACGACCTCGATATCCAAATCCGTCGCCGTGAATTTGACGGACTTGCCCGACGCGTTCACCAGAACGTTGGACAGGATCGGTATGGTGTTGCGCCGTTCGACCACGCTGGTGACGTGGCTGAGCGCCTTCAACAGCGCATTTCTCTCAATAATCAACCGCATGAACGCATGTTCCCTGTTACGCGCGGTCCTGATGTCCGCTTGCGGGACGGTGCAGAATGGCGGCGAAGCGCCTGTGAAACAAGCACATACCTGATTTTCAGGGTCTGAAAGGAAGAATCAACCCGCCCCCGCCTGAAAAGTGACGCGGGCCGACCCGTTTGACAAGTGCCGTTTGCCGGCGCGGCCTAGTCCCTCAGCATCCGTTTGAGGAGTTCAACCTCCTCCTTCAAGCCGGAATCGTCCGCCATAAGCTGTTCCACCTTGCGAATCGCGTGGAGCACCGTGGTGTGATCCCGATTGCCGAACCGCCGGCCGATTTCCGGAAGCGAACGCGAGGTGAGTTTCTTCGCGAGATACATGCCGATCTGGCGCGGACGGACAACCGAGCGATTGCGGCGGTTGGACAAGAGGTCGGACCGGTTCACGCCAAAGTGCTTCGATACGATCTTGAGAATGTCATCGATCTTGATCCGCTTCGGCTCCGACGTGCTCATCAGATCGCGCACGATGTACTCGGCCCGCTCGATGGTGACGGGTTCCGCCGTCAGCCTGTAGACCGCGCGCACGCGGATAATCGCGCCTTCCAGCTCGCGCCCGCCTTCGGTCAGCCGGCTGGCGAGAAACTCGATCACGGTGTCGGGAACCACAAAACTGGGGTCTTCGCGTTGCTCGTCGGCAATGCACTTTTCAAGGATCTTCCGGCGCAGTTCGCCATCCATGGTGCCGACCTCGGCAACAAGGCCGCCGGCAAGCCGCGAGCGCATGCGCGCGTCGAGCCGTTCAAGCTTTGCCGGCGCGCGGTCGGCGGCGACGACAATCTGCCGCCCGCCATCGATCAGCGAATTCAGTGCGTGGCAGAACTCCTGCTGGATGACCGGCCCCTGAAGGAACTCCATGTCGTCGATCAACAACAGGTCTATACCGCGCAAGCTCTCCTTGAACGCGACCGCGGCCTTGGACTTGAGCGCCTGGACGAAGCGCGACATGAACCACTCGGCCGTCAGATAGAGCACCTGCGCATGCGGCTGGCGCGTGCGCGCGTGCCAGGCGATGGCATTCAGAAGATGGGTCTTTCCGTGCCCGACCGAGCCGTGGATGAACAACGGGTTGTAACGCATCTGCGACTGGCCGACGCTTTCCGCGATCTCGGTCGCAGCCGCGTGAACCAGGCGGTTCGACGATCCGATGACGAATCCATCGAACGTCAGCCGCCGGTCGAGTGGCGATCCCTCGAAATCTCGGTATCCGGTCGCCGCATCCCCGCCGCACATACCCGCGTCGAGACCTGTGCTGCGGATCGTTACCGTCTCGGCGCCATCGGACGGGCCGGGTGCGTCCTGCTGTATCGTGGTCTCGCTTGAATCGTGCGGCCGGCGGACGCGAAACTCGATCTGCTTGACCTCCGCGAATTCCGCGTTGCAGCAGTCCAGCAGCCGGTCATTGTAGTGTGAGCGCAGCCACTTTTTCAGAAACGGTGTCGGAACCGAGAAATGCGCCGTGGAATCCTTGATCCCTTCAAGTTTGACCCGCGCAAACCAGCTCTTGAAAATGTCCTCGCCAAGCTCGGCACGTAACCTGCTTTTGGTGCGGTCCCATTTCTTCTGGAGGGTCCTCGAATCCTGCTCGCTGTCTTTTTTTTCCACCTGTGTGCCCCGCAACGTTATCTGCCGCAATTGGCGGCACATCACATCAAAGGCGTGCGTCACCGCACACCCATGGTCAGGCCGCCGCGCCAGACCGCTATCTCTCCGACCCTTCAGTTTCCGCCGCAAAGACGGCCCTGCAGGGCCCACTCGTTCCTGTGGGCTGCTCAGCATCTGCGGCCACTTGAAGACCCAGCTAGCGCTGGATCCACGGAAGACCGGCTGCTTTCCAGCCCGAGACGGAACCCCTGTGTCCCTCATTGTCAAGCGGCCCCTCAAAACCGCCTGCAACGTTGTGGCACGCACGGTATCCCGTCTTCGCCATCGCCTCCGCAGAATGAAGGCTCCGGTGTCCCGAACGGCAGATGAAAAAAAGTTCCGTGCCCTGGCTCGCCCCCCTCGCGGCGAGTTCGGACTGCAACTGGCTGGTAAAGGACGGGTTCAACTGTCCGGCCGGGAATTGCTGCCACTCAATGCAGACAAGTTCCTTGCCCAGTGACGAAAGATCCGGCACCCCAACAAATGCCCACTCGGCCTGTGTTCTGACATCAACCAGAACGGCGCCCGGATCTTGCCTCAGTCGCTCCCAAACCTCCTCTACACTGACGTCATCGACGCCGTCCTGCGCATCAACCTCAGTCACTTGAGCCCCCGTCTAAAACTCACGAGTAACTGGACCCCATAAAACCTGCGTTCTCAATTCCCATCACGCGTATCAAACGACCCTTGAGCGTGATGCTGTCCTCCTTGTCAAGAACGGAAGTCTGCTACAACACAATGACAATACAGCGGCCCTCTGACTGAGAAACTTTTACTCGAGACAATACTCTATTAATGCTTGGCAGGTGCCAGCGAATACTTAACTATACTATGTTTGGAGGGGATCAACCCCGTTCGGATGACTATTTGATAACACAGCCGCCGCCCGAGGCGCAACAGGTTTTGCCCGTTCGGGCCGGCAAATCTCGGCATTTTTCCGGGCCGATTGGAACCGCTGCGCGTGTCCGTATCACGTGAAACTCAAGCGTCTGAGATTCAATATGGAATCCAGTATCGGACGGTCCGGACCGGGTGTGGATAAGGCGCATGTCGTGCGCTTTTCACCAAGCGAATTTCGCAATGCGCATCGCAGCTGGCCGGCATTAAGCCATTGAATTACAGCGATTTTAGCACAGCGACACGCAACCCGCACAGCCGCTGTCATACAAACGTCGTCCGGCTGTTACCTTACTGCAACAGGTTTCGAGAAATTTGTGAAAAAACGCGTTGGGCCGATCAGGACCCGAGTGCCTTGACGCGCGCCGAAAGGCGGGACAGCCGCCGCGAGGCGGTGTTCTTGTGCAGGATGCGCTTTTGCGCCGCCCGCATTACTTCAGGCTGGGCCAGCTTGAAGGCTTCTTCCGCCGCTTTCTTGTCTCCAGCGTCGATCGCTTCCTCGACCTTGCGGACATAGGTGCGCATGCGGCTGCGCCGTGCGCCGTTGACATCTGTACGCCGCGCAATCTTGCGCACCGCCTTCTTCGCGGACTTCGTATTCGCCATCGCTTCGATAACCTTGTTTTTGAAGCTACACCCTGCATTGGGAGGGCCGAACACCATCTCGGCCAGCGCTGCATGGGCAATTTGCGCACGTGTATACTGCCGCCTCCGGGCAGGGTCAACTTTCTCCGCACGCAAACACTCGGCGTCGTTACCGGGCATGCCTTCTCAACGCTGACAGCGCGGACAGAAGAAAGTCGAACGCCCCCCCTGAACGATGCGCCGGATGGTGCCGCCGCAGCCCGGCAGCACGCACTCCATCCCTTCGCGCCCATAAACCGCAAACGAATGCTGGAAGTAGCCGAGATCCCCTTCCGGCGCATGATAATCCCGCAGCGTCGAACCTCCGGCCTCGATCGCGTCTTCAAGCACCGCCTTGATCTGCGGGACAAGCCGCTCCGCACGACCGGTCGCCCGTCCGGCCCTGGTGGCCAGCGCCGACGCCATGCGGCGCGGGGAAAGCCCGGACCGGTAGAGCGCCTCGCAGACATAGATGTTGCCCAGCCCGGCAATGATCCGCTGATCGAGCAACGCCGCCTTGAGCGTCGTCCGCTTGCCCTTGCAGCGTGCCGCAAGATAGCCGGGCGTGAGGTCCGCGCCCAGTGGCTCGACACCAAGTCCGGACATCAGCTTGTGCGCCGCAAGCCCGTCTTCTCGGGCCAGGTCCATGAACCCGAAACGCCGCGCATCGTTGTAGATCACGGTCGCACCGTTGCTCATGGCGAACAGGACGTGGTCGTGACGGGAATTCTCGCCCGCCTCGTAAAGGAACTCGCCCGGCTTCTGCGCATTCGCGCCCGCGCGCAGAACCTTGAACCGCCCGCTCATGCCGAGATGCATGATCAGCACGTCGCCGCTCTCCATATGAGCGAGCAGGTATTTGGCGCGCCGCGACAAAGCGGCGACACGCGTCCCCAACAGCCGCTCCACGAACCGGTCCGGAAAGGGAAACCGCAGGTCCGGCCGGCGCTGCTCGACACGGTCGAACCGCGCGCCCACAAGAACGCCCTCAAGCCCGCGGCGTACTGTCTCAACTTCGGGAAGTTCCGGCATTTTTGGCGTAAACCGTATCTCGCAATTGCAGTGCTGCCCCGCATACAGGCCATGGCGCGCCACAGGACGCTGGGCTATTGTCCGCCCATGAGCGGATCGCAGGCGCAAAATAACGGGTCCGGGGACGGCGAGCAATTTGGCTTTACGCCCGTCACCGAGGGTGAGCGCCAACGTCTGGTGAACCAGGTCTTCTCCCGCGTTGCCGGCCGCTACGATCTGATGAACGATCTGATGTCGGGCGGCCTCCACCGTCTGTGGAAGGATGACATGATCGCCTGGCTCGCGCCGCCGCGCGGTGCGAGCGCCTTTCACCTGCTCGATGTGGCCGGAGGCACCGGTGATATTGCCGCACGCTACCTCGAGACGGCCGGTCCCGATGCGAAATGCACCATCTGCGACATCTCCACGGAGATGCTGGGTGTGGCAAGGGAGCGGTTCGCGTCGGCCGACCCGGCACAGCTTCAGCTTCTTATCGGCGATGCCAGCGCATTGCCGGTATCGGATGGCGCCGCCGACGCCTACACCATCGCCTTCGGAATCCGCAACGTGACGCACATCGAGGATGCGTTGCGCGAAGCGTTTCGCGTGCTGAAGCCGGGCGGCAGGTTCCTGTGCCTGGAGTTTTCCCACGTGAACGTGCCGCTGCTGGACACATTGTATGAGCAGTACTCCTTCAACGCGATTCCGGCGCTGGGCGGCCTCGTCGCAGGAGACCGGGACTCTTACAAATACCTGGTCGAGAGCATTCGGAAGTTTCCCGACCAGGAGGACTTCGCGGGAATGATCCGAAAGGCAGGTTTTGAGCAGGTCCGATACCGCGACCTGACAGGCGGCATCGCCGCGATCCATTCGGGATGGAAACTTTGAAGTTCAGGCGGGCGGGGCAATGATCAGTACGGTCTTCAACATCGCCCGATTGTCCCGGGCCGGTTTCACCATCATGCGTCACGGCGCGCGGGTTGTGCCGGAGAACGCGGACTTGCCCGAGCCGGTGCGGCTGTTCGCGCGCATGACGGCGCCCATGCGCAGGAAGGGGGCGGGCAACGCCAACGAGCGGAAACTGTCGGCCGCGTTGACGTCGCTGGGACCGAGTTACATCAAGCTCGGGCAGTTTCTCGCCACGCGGGACGATGTGATCGGGCGGGAAATCGCACAGGATCTCGCCAAGCTTCAGGACAGGTTGCCGCCTTTCTCCATGAACGAGGCGCGCCGCGCCATCAAGGAGAGCCTTGGCGAGCCGGTGGAGGAGCTGTTTGAGGAGTTCGGCGAGCCGGTGGCAGCCGCATCGATCGCACAGGTTCACAAGGCCACTGTCAAGGACAGGGACGGGACGCTCCGGACGGTCGCGGTGAAAATCCTCAGGCCGAATGTCGAGAGCCGCTTCCGCAAGGATCTGGAGAGCTACTACCTGGCCGCCCGGTTGATCGAACGGCTGCATCCGCCGACCCGGCGGCTGCGTCCCTTCGCGATCGTCGATACGCTGGCAAAATCCGTCGCCATCGAGATGGATCTGCGCATGGAAGCCGCCGCGATTTCGGAGATGGCGGAAAACACCGCAAACGACGAGGACTTCCGTGTGCCGACGGTCGACTGGTCGCGGAGCGCCCGCCGGGTCCTGACGCTCGAATGGATCGACGGGACACCGCTCTCGGACCACGAGGCACTGAAGGAAAAGGGCCACGACCTGAAGCGCCTCGGCGTCGTGCTCATTCAGTCCTTCCTTCGCCATGCCATGCGCGACGGGTTCTTTCACGCCGACATGCATCCGGGAAACCTGTTCGTCGATGATCAGGGGCGCATCGTGGCGGTCGATTTCGGCATCATGGGACGGCTCAGCCCCCGCGAGCGGCGCTTCCTGGCGGAGATCCTGCACGGATTCATCACCCGCAACTACCGGCGTGTGTCAGAGGTGCATTTCGAGGCCGGCTACGTGCCGCGCGATCAGTCCGTCGAGATGTTCGCCCAGGCCTTGCGCGCGATCGGCGAGCCGCTGATGGACCGGACGGCGGACGAGATCTCAATGTCGCATCTGCTGGGGCAGCTCCTGCAGTACACCGAAGTGTTCAACATGCAGACCCAGCCCCAGCTCCTGATGCTGCAAAAGACCATGGTGGTTGTCGAAGGTGTGGGACGCGCGCTCGATCCGCAACTGAACATGTGGACGACGGCCGAGCCCGTGGTCTCAAGCTGGATCGAGAAGAACCTCGGCGTTGAAGGCCGGCTGCAGGACGCGGCGGAAGGGGTCGGACAGGTCGGTCACTTTGTCGGTGAGATCCCGCGCCTGCTTTCGCGGGCCGAATCCGCTGCCCAGGCCTTTGCGGAAATGGCCCATGACGGGCTCAAGCTGGACGACACAACGATCGCGCGGATCGCCGAGGAACAGGCAAAGCGCGAGCGGACGGGCCGAGCGGCTTTGTGGATCGGCGCCCTGTCGCTGGCGGTCATTGCCCTGACGTTGCTGTTTTAGGATTACACAGAGCGCAAAATTTGTCTTTAATGATAATTTTATTCCGCAGCATGTAAGTTTGACACATGAAACTTGCGTCATGGCTCAAATCCAACGGAATATCCGCGCGCGACTTTGCGGCGCGCATCGGCACCACGGAAGCAACGATCAGCCGCCTGAAGAACGCCCGCGCACAACCGTCGTTCGAGCTCGCCGAGAAGATCCTGGAAGCCACTGCGGGCGCCGTCACCCCAAACGACTTTCTCAAGCGTACGTCTTCCGCCGACGCGACACCGTCCGGCGACACGTCAGGTCTGCGCGTTCTTCTCATCATTGCCGGAGGCATTGCAGCCTATAAGAGCCTCGATCTCATCCGCCGACTGCGCGAACGTGACACACAGGTGCGCGTTGTCATCACCCGCGCGGGACAGGCGTTCGTTACGCCGCTTTCGGTTGGCGCCATCGCCGGCACCGCCCCCTATACCGATCTGTTTGACCCGCGCACCGAATTCGATGTCGGCCATATCCGGCTTGCACGCGACAATGATGTCGTTGTCGTCGCGCCCGCGACAGCGGATCTGATGGCCAAGCTTGCTCATGGTCATGCCGACGATCTCGCGACCGCTGTCCTTTTGGCGACAAACTCCCCTGTTCTGCTGGCACCGGCCATGAACCCGCAAATGTGGGCGCACCCCGCGACGCAGAGAAACGCCCAGCGGCTAACCGATGACGGCGCGGTCCTGGTCGGCCCCAATGAAGGTGAGATGGCCGAGGTGAATGAAGCCGGCGTCGGGCGGATGGCCGAAGTGCCGGAAATCCTTGCGGCCGTCGAACGCGTCGCGAAGCCGTTCGGGTCCAAGGTGCTGGCCGGGAAGCACGTGATCATCACGTCGGGCCCGACTCACGAACCGATCGATCCGGTGCGCTACATCGCCAACCGGTCCTCCGGCAAACAGGGACACGCGATCGCGCAGGCCGCGGCGCGAAGCGGCGCCCGCGTGACGCTTGTCACGGGACCGGTCGACATACCCGATCCGTCGGGCGTTGCCACCATTCATGTGGAGTCGGCCGAAGACATGCTCGAGGCGGTGACTTCCGCCCTTCCCGCCGACATCGCGATATTCGCCGCGGCTGTGGCCGACTGGCGCACGCAGAAAAAAGTGGCGCAGAAAATGAAAAAGCAGGCGGACACCAAGAAGATGAAACTCACCCTCGTCCAGAACCCGGATATTCTCAAGACGGTTGCGAAAGGGTCGGATCGCCCGGAGTTCGTCATCGGCTTTGCGGCGGAAACCGAGAATGTGATCAAGGCTGCCAAGGCGAAACGGCGCGCAAAGGGCTGCGACTGGCTGGTTGCCAACGACGTCGGCCATGCCCGCGGCGTGATGGGCGGCGACGTGAACGCCGTCCACCTTGTGACGGAAACGGGTGTCGAGGACTGGCCGGAAATGGGAAAGCATAAGGTCGCCGAGAGACTGATCCGGCGCATTGCAGACCATCTCGCCACGGACAAGGAGACGGCATGAGCGGAGGAAACCAGGACACCGTTCACGTGAATATGCAGCGTCTGGAACACGGTGCGGGTCTGCCGCTGCCGAAACAGCAAAGCGCATCCGCCGCAGGCATGGACCTGGCCGCCGCGGTACCCGAGAACGAGCCCCTTGAACTCTCTCCGGGCGCGCGCGCGCTGGTGCCGACGGGGTTCGCGATGGAACTTCCAGACGGTTACGAGGCTCAGGTCCGCCCGCGGTCCGGCCTCGCCCACAAGCACGGCGTCACCGTTCTGAACACGCCGGGGACGATTGATGCGGACTACCGCGGTGAAGTAAAAGTCCTCCTGACAAATCTCGGGACCGAGCCGTTCACGGTCGAGCGCGGCATGCGCATCGCCCAGATGGTGGTTCAGCCCGTGCTGCGCGTCACACTGGTCGAGGTGGCACACTTGAACGCCAGCAGCCGCGGTTCGGGAGGGTTCGGCTCGACCGGGACCGGCTGAACGCGGTCTCCGCTCTGGCGGACGCACGCGGGTTTGGAGTATCAGTAGGGTTATGAAGCTCACCCCGGAAGAGATCGACCGTTACAAACGCCACCTCGTGCTTCACGAAGTAGGCGGTCAGGGTCAGCAGAAACTCAAGGAGTCGAAGGTGCTCGTTGTCGGCGCCGGTGGGCTCGGGTCTCCGCTGCTCATGTATCTGGCGGCTGCCGGGGTCGGGACCATCGGCATCATCGACGATGATCACGTCAGTCTCGACAATCTGCAGCGCCAGGTGATCCACGACACCGATCAGGTGGGCGCCCTCAAGACCGAAAGCGCCGCCGAGGCCATTTCCCGCCTGAACCCGCATGTCAAAGTGCAACCGCATGCCGAGCGTCTGACCGCGCAGAACGCTCTTGAGGTCATTTCGTCCTATGACATCGTTGCCGACGGGTCCGATAATTTTGCCACGCGGTATCTCACCAACGATGCCTGCTATTTCGCCAGGCGCCCGCTTGTGTTTGCGGCCCTCGGGCCGTTCGACGGGTATCTCACCACCTTCCGCGCGTTCGAACCCGGCGAGGACGGCAAGCCGTTTCCGAGCTACAGGTGCATTTTTCCCGAGGCGCCGCCGCCGGGCACCGTCGCCAACTGCTCCGAGGTGGGCATCCTCGGCGCGATTGCCGGCGTCATGGGCACGCTGCAGGCGGTCGAAGTGCTGAAAGAACTGATCGGCGTCGGCGAGTCCATGGCGGGACGCCTTCTGATCTACGATGCCCGCGCCTGCCGCTTCGAAAACGTGAACGTGTCCTGGGACCCGGGCAATCCGCTCAGCGGCGAAGCGCCCACGATCACCGATCTGTCCATTCATGCGAACGCGCAGCCGAGCGAGGTCTGCGACGCGTAATCACCGGGCATTCGCCCGCATCATCCACAAAAAGACGAGCCTCAAAAAATGGAAAAAAAGAACACGTTCGAGGTCATGCACGAGTTCGTGGAACCCGCGCGCAAGAACATCTCCGAGGGAAGCTGGGATTACCTGATGGGGGCGGCGGAAACCGAGACCACCCACCGGCGCAACCGTCTGGCGCTCGATTCGCTCGGCTTTCGCCCACGCGTGCTGCGCGACGTGCTCGATGTGGACTGCGGCACGGAGTTCCTCAGCCACCGGTTCCGGTTGCCGGTCATTCTTGCGCCGATTGGCTCGATGCAGGATTTCGTCGAGGGCGGCGGCGCCGTTCCGACACGGGCTGCCGCGCGGTTCGGCTGTCTCCACATGTTGAGCTCGGTCTGTGCACCGGGCGTCGAAGCGGTCGCCGAGGCGGCCAAGGATTACCCCAAGATCTTCCAGATCTATGTCCGCGGCGATCCGGACTGGGTGGACGATCTGGTCGCGCAGGCGATCGGGTTGAACTACATCGCGGTCTGTTTCACCGTCGACCTCGACTATTACGGGCGGCGTGAGCGTGACAAGGCGAGGCGGTATCAACCGACCTCCCAGCGGCACGGTGTCGCCCATGAGTATCAGCGCCGGTTCGCCTGGAGTGACATCGAGCGCATTCGAAGCAAGTTCGACTGCCCGATCATTCTCAAGGGGATCGCAACCGCGGAGGATGCGTTGATCGCGGCAGATGCAGGCGTTGACGTCGTTTACGTCTCGAACCATGGCGGGCGCCAGCTCGATCACGGCCTCGGCTCGGCGGCGGTCCTAAGGGACATCGTCGAAGCGCTGGATGGCCGCTGCCGGACAATCGTCGACGGGGCGTTCCTGCGCGGCACCGATATTGTCAAGGCGATGGCGCTCGGCGCCGACGCCGTCGGCATCGGCCGTCTGCAGGGCCTGGCGGCAGCGGCGGGGGGCGAGGATGGCGTCGTACGGATGCTGGAGCTCCTGGAAGCGGAAATCGAGGGCACCCTCGGCATGCTCGGCGTCACGTCCTACAAGGAGCTCGACACGTCCTACCTGGTCGACGCGCCGCCGCCGTTCTTCGCCGGTTGGCATCCGGCATTTCCGCTGATCGACGAAGGGTACTAACGCTCACTCGCCAATGGTCTTTCGAGCGAGCGCACGCCAGGCGCAAGGTTCGGGCCGCGGGAGATATTGTTTCATGCCGGCCCGCATTGCCGCACTGGCGTCCGGACGATAAGAAAGCGTCTGACAACGTCAGTCCGCAAATCAAGTGCGCGTGGAGGGAGCAGATGCAGTTCAAATGGCTCGGCCGCACCGGCCTTCAGGTGTCGCAATTGTGTTTCGGAACAATGTCGTTCGGGGGCGATGCCACCGAGGACGAATCGGCCACGATGTACAAGGCCTGCCGCGACGCGGGTATCAACTTCTTCGATTGCGCCGACGCCTATTCGAAAGGCAAGGCGGAGATCATTCTCGGAAAGCTGATCCGCGACGAACGCGACGAGTTGATCATCACGTCGAAGTGCTTCAACCCGATGGCCGACGATGTGAATGCGCGCGGCGGCAACCGCCGCCACATTCTGCGCGCCGTCGAGGCCAGCCTGCGGCGTCTCGGCACGGACCGGCTCGACGTGCTGTTCATGCACCGCTGGGACCCCGATGTCCCGCTGGAGGAGACCCTGCGCGCGCTCGAGAAACTCGTGAGCGACGGGAAGGTTCTCCATCTCGGCGCCAGCAACTGGGCCGCCTGGCAGATCTCAAAGTCTCTCGGGATCACCGAACGGCACGGCTGGCCGCGCATCGACGTCATTCAGCCCATGTATTCTCTCGTCAAGCGCCAGTCCGAGGTCGAGATGTTCCCCATGGCGCTGGCCGAGGAACTCGGCGTCATCACCTATTCACCCGTCGGCGGCGGTCTGTTGAGCGGCAAGTACGGCGTCAAGACGCGGCCCGACGCCGGCCGCATCATGTCCAACAAGGAATATGAGAAGCGCTACGGCGAGGAGTGGGTGTTCGAGACGGCGGAGAAGTTCACTGCACTGGCAAAAGACAGGGGCAACCATCCGGTCAGCCTCGCGGTCGCCTGGGCAGCCGCCCATCCGGCGGTGACATGCCCGATCATCGGCGCCCGCAATCTGGAACAGCTCGAGCCGTCCCTGACCTCGGTCGAGATCGACATGGATAACGACCTGCACGAGGAAATCGCGGCGCTCTCGCGCACGCCGCCACCGGCGACCGATCGACGCGAGGAACAGATCTAGAGCAGGACGGACTTCTGCCTAAAGCATTGCCTGATGGACCCGGTCCGGCGGCGAATGGCCGTCGAGGAAGGTCTTGATGTTGATGATAACCTTTTCGCCCATATCGATCCGGCCCTCGATCGTCGCCGAGGCAAGATGGGGCAGCACCACAACCTGATTGCTGTGCAGCAACTTCGGATTGATCGCCGGTTCATTCTCGAACACGTCGAGCCCCGCGCCTGCGATCTGGCCGGCCTCGATCATGCGTGCCAGCGCATTCTCGTCAATCACTTCGCCGCGTGCCGTGTTGACCAGATAGGCGGACGGTTTGAGCAGCTTCAGCCGGCGCGCGGAGAGCAGATGAAAGGTTGCCGGGGTGTGCGGGCAATTCACCGACACGATGTCCATGCGCGCCAGCATCTGGTCGAGACTGTCCCAGTAGGTCGCCTCCAGTTCCTCCTCGACTTCCGCCGCAACCTTGTGACGGTTATGATAGTGGATTTGCAGGCCGAAGGCCTTGGCACGGCGCGCGACGGCTTGGCCGATCCGGCCCATGCCGATGATGCCAAGGCGCTTCCCGAATATCCTGTGGCCGAGCATCCATGTTGGCGACCAGCCGTCCCACTTGTTTTCCGGGTTCTTGAGAAAGCTGGTGCCTTCGGCAAGACGCCGCGGAACAGCCAGGATGAGCGCCATGGTCATGTCCGCCGTGTCCTCAGTGAGCACGCCGGGCGTGTTGGTGACGATGATGCCACGGTTTCGAGCCGTTTCGAGATCGATGTTGTCGACGCCGGTACCGAAGTTGGCGATGAGCTTGAGCTGATCGCCGGCCTGGCTGAGCACGCTCGAATCGATCCGATCGGTGACCGTCGGCACAAGGACCTCCGCCTTGCCCACCGCCGCGATGAGCTCTTCGCGCGACATGGGATGGTCGTCGATGTTCAGCTCCGCGTTGAACAGCTCGCGCATCCGCGTTTCCACCACATCCGGAAGCCGGCGGGTCACAACAACCAGCGGTTTTTTGGTGGGCATCCCTCTTCTCCACTCAATTCAACTGCCGAACCTGGCGCGGCCCGTTCAAGCGTCGCTTTCAAGCAAACGGGACGTCGCGCAAATACCGGTTCCACGCGCCGCCTTGTCTATCAGAATGGTCCCGATATAACAAAGGACGTAATGACCTGTTGGCCATGTTCCGTTCACCTTTTTATCGCAATGCTAGACAGCGGAATTCGACGCAGGTTTCGCATGACGCGGGATAACAGGCATAGACAAACGGCATCCATGATCACGATCAATCGACCTAGGCGTGCGCGAAACCTGGCGCTCGGCATGGTTGCCCTATGCCTGACACTTGGTCTCGGCCACCAGGCGGGGGCGCAGCAGGACCAGCGCCAGGCGGCCGTGAAGGTCGGCGCGAGTGGCCTTCAGGTGCCGCGCTTTGTCAGTCTGAAGTCAAACCGGGTCAATGTGCGCAAGGGCCCGAGTACCGAACATGCGGTCTCCTGGGTGTTCTCCCGCGCCGGACTTCCGGTCGAAATCGTCGACGAGTTCGAGAACTGGCGCCAGATCCGCGACAGCGAAGGCTCGGAAGGCTGGGTCTTCCACGCACTGCTGTCGGGCCGCCGTACGGCGCTTGTGATGCCCTGGAGCAAGGAGCCGCAGCCCATTCCCCTCCGCACGCGCGCCTCGAGTTCATCCAAGGCCGTTGCACAGCTTCAGCCGGGCGTCCTCGGTTCGGTGCACGAGTGCACGGGCACCTGGTGCAACTTCACCGTCGGCGACTATACCGGATGGATCAAGCAGGAACGCCTGTGGGGCGTCTATCGGGACGAGGAACTCGAATAGCAGTGAAAGCGCGGCGCCGGATCGGCCACCGCAAAACCTATTTCTCCGTCAACCGCACAAGCACGTCGACCCGGGAAATCTCCATGCCTTCCGGCGGCTCGGGCAGCCCCTGCACGACCAGTTCATCGGTCGGGATGTCCATCAGAATGCCATCCCGTTCGCAGAAGAAATGGTAGTGGTTCGAGGTGTTTGTGTCGAAATAGGTCTTCGATCCCTCGACCGCCACCTCGCGCAGCAGACCAACCTGGGTGAACTGGTGCAGGGTGTTGTAGACGGTGGCGAGAGACACCGGAACGTTGTGATTGACCGCTTCTTCATGCAGACGCTCGGCCGTCAGGTGCCGATCGCCCTTGGCGAACAGGAGTTCTGCAAGAGAAACCCGCTGACGCGTCGGGCGCAGTCCCGCATCGCGCAGCAGATCAGGAATGGATTTTTCCGCCGTTCCGTGAGCCATAATGACGCTATTCCAGTTTCGACAAGCTATTTCCGTCGAAACAATATAGTTTTCCGCGCATTCCTGCAATACGGGTGAAACGCAATGGTTGACGCCATGTTTCATTCGGCACGCCGCAGGCTTTTGATGCAAATCGGAGTGTGTTAGGAAACAGGCCATTCAACGGAGGATATGCCGCACCTATTGCGGGATTATAAAATATGTCGGAACGCCGTTCGAGTTACGAATATGAGGATTTGCTCGCCTGCGGGCGTGGCGAGCTGTTTGGTGAAGGCAACGCCCAGCTACCACTGCCGCCGATGCTGATGTTCGACAGGATATCGAAGATCGCGGAAGAGGGCGGCACCCACGGCAGGGGAATCATCGTTGCCGAGTTCGACATCAAGCCTGATCTTTGGTTTTTTCCCTGCCATTTCAAGGGGGATCCGGTCATGCCCGGCTGCCTCGGGCTTGACGCGCTGTGGCAGATGCTCGGGTTTTTCCTCGGCTGGCTGGGCGCGCCCGGAAAGGGCCGCGCGCTCAGCGTTGGCGAGGTGAAGTTCAGCGGCATGGTCGAGCCGACCGTGACGAAACTCGAATATGTCGTGGAACTCAAACGCGTCATCCGGCGCAGGTTCACGCTTGGGACCGGCGACGGGCTGCTCAAGGCCGACGGTGAGCCCATCTATTCGGCAAACGACCTGCGGGTCGGTCTTTTCGATGAATCCGCAAGTGGCGCGAGCGCATGAGCTGTGCCTGCGCGACGGTTTGACGCGCGGGATCAACGTCCGCCTTCCGGCGGAGAGTTTCGGGGACCTTAAAGGACGAAGTGCATGAGACGTGTGGTGATCACCGGCATGGGGATCGTCTCCTCGATCGGCAATAACGTTCAGGAGGTGACGGCGTCACTGCGTGAGGCCAAGTCGGGCATCGTCAAGGCGCCCGAATATGCGGAAATGGGCTTCCGCTCTCAGGTCCACGGTGCGCCGCGGCTAGACTGGGAAGAAGTGCTTGACCGCAAGGTCCGCCGCTTCATGGGCGCGGGCTCCGCCTGGAACTACATCGCCATGGAGCAGGCGATACAGGATTCCGGCCTCGGCGAGGACGAAGTCTCGCATGAGCGCACCGGGCTCGTGATGGGCTCCGGCGGCCCGTCCACCCACTCGATCGTATGGTCTGCGGACACGGCCCGCGAGCGCGGTCCCAAGAAGGTCGGACCGTTCGAGGTGCCGAAGTCGATGAGTTCGACCGCATCGGCAACCCTCGCGACGCCGTTCAAGATTCGCGGCGTGAACTACACCATCTCATCCGCCTGCTCGACATCCGCCCACTGCATCGGCAACGGGGCGGAACTCATCCAGTGGGGCAAGCAGGACGTTGTTTTTGCCGGCGGCAGCGAAGAGCTCGACTGGACGCTTTCGGTCCTGTTCGACGGCATGAATGCCATGTCTTCAAAGTTCAACGATACGCCCGCAACCGCGAGCCGCGCCTATGACGTCAATCGTGACGGCTTCGTCATTGCCGGCGGCGCAGGCGTCGTCGTCCTTGAGGAACTGGAACGCGCAAAGGCACGCGGCGCCAAGATCTACGGCGAAATCGTCGGATATGGGGCAAATTCCGACGGGTTCGACATGGTGCAGCCGTCCGGCGAAGGCGCGGTGCGCTGCATGAGAATGGCCATGGACGGTGTCGACTGCAAGATCGACTACATCAATCCACACGGCACCTCGACGCCGGTAGGCGATATCCGCGAAATCGAGGCAATCCGAGAGGTTTTCGGTAATGATGTTCCGAAGATCAGCGCCACCAAGTCCCTGACCGGACATTCGCTCGGGGCGACGGGCGTGCAGGAATCCATCTATTCGCTGATCATGATGAACAACGGTTTCCTGTGCGAATCGGCCAACATCGAGGACCTCGATCCGGATATGGCCGACATGCCGATCTTGCGCGAAAGAGAGGACAACGCGGACGTGAATTGCGTCATGTCCAACAGTTTTGGTTTCGGCGGTACCAACGCCACACTTGTTTTCAAGCGCTTCGAGGCATAGCTAGCGGAGAAAGACAGGCGGCCGCCGACTGACGACAGAACTAGGTTCAAGTGCCAGGTAACAGCCATGACCGAGAAAGACATTGCATCCCCGAGACCCTTGATGGAAGGCAAGAAGGGCCTTGTTATGGGCGTC